>CAYMLQ010000011.1:17212-42595 GCA_964390795.1 uncultured Lentisphaeraceae bacterium | reverse complement strand
AGTTCGGTGGGGCTGTGGGCCACGGGCTATGCCGAGACGCTGCTGGACGACCTGCTGCTGGTGGAGGCGGCCTACACGTACAACGACCGCTGCCCGCTGGGGTCTGCGGCGGGATACGGCGTCCCGCTGCCGGTGGATCGCGAACTCACGGCGAAGCTGCTGGGGTTTTCGGCGCCGCATCACAACGTGTTTCACGCGAGCAATGTGCGCGGCAAGAACGAGGCGGTGATGCTGGCGGCGTGCGGGCAGGTCATGCTGAGCCTGTCGCGTCTGGCCGAGGATCTGATTCTCTTTTCAATGCCCGAGTTCGGTTATTTCGTGCTGCCCCCTGAGCTGTGTACGGGCAGCAGCATCATGCCGCAGAAATACAATCCGGACGTGCTGGAGCTGATCCGCGCCAAGACGGCGGTGGTGCTGGGCTACGGGACGGCGGCGAATACGATTCTCAAGGCGATGCCCGGCGGCTATAACCGCGACCTGCAGGAGACCAAGGAGCTTTACATGGAGGGGCTGCGCGTGACGCGCGCCTCGCTGCGGATCATGGCGCTGATGGCGCAGTCGCTCGACGTGCGGCCGGAGCGTTTGCGCGCGGGGTTCACGCCCGGCGTGTTTGCGACGGACCGGGCATTGGAGCTGGTGGCGGGCGGGATGCCGTTCCGCGACGCGTATCAGCACGTGCGTTCGCACTTGGACGAACTGGCGGCGGCCGACCCGGATGCGGCGCTGGCGGCGAAGACGCACACGGGGGGTACGGCGGGACTGGATTTCGCGTGGTACCGCGCCCGCGTGAGCGATGTGAGGCGGTGGGTGGGCGTGCGGCGCAAGCGGTCGAACGCGGCCTTCTGCAAGCTTTTGGGCGTGGCTTTTCCGGTGACGTGCGGCGCTCCGAGCGGGCGTGCGGTTTGAGACAAACAGGGGAGAAACGATGAAGAACATGATGCGGTGCAAGGTGGTTGTGGGCGTACTGGCCTGCATGGGGTTCCTGACGGCGGCGGTTGCGCAGGAGGCGGCGGCTGTGGCGCCTGCGGTCAACGCGTATGGGATGTCGTTCAAGCAGGCGTGGGCGTACGGAGGCTGGATCATGTGGATCCTGGCGGCCATCTCGGTCTTCGCGCTGGCGATGGTGTTTTACTTCCTGACCGTGCTGCGCGCCAACTCCGTGATTCCGCATGAGCTGATGAGCGACATCCTTTCGAAGATCCGAGCCAACGATCTGAACGAGGTGCGGCGCCTGAGCGACCGCCATCCGTGTCCGCTGGCGGCGGTGGTGCTGGCCGGGCTGGACTGCCTGCGCAACGTGCCGAATTGCGACGTGTCGCTGCTGCGCGGCGCGGTGGAATCGGAGGGGGCGCGCCAGGCGGATGCCATCCAGGGGCAGACGGAGTTTCTGCTGGACGTGGCCACGATCGCGCCGCTGCTCGGGCTGCTGGGCACGGTGCTGGGCATGCTGACGGCGTTCGGCTCCGTGGCGAGCGATATCGCGAGCGCCAAGCCGGTGGTTCTGGCTGCGGGCGTGTCGCAGGCGATCGTGACGACGATTTTCGGTCTGGTGGTCGCAATCCCGTGCATGGCGTTCTACGCGTGGTTCCGCCGGCGCGCGAGCCGGCAGATCTCGAATCTGGAGGCGGCTGCCTCCGAGGTGCTGACGGCGATCATCGGGATGGGCACGCGGACCGGGTATAGCGACAGGATCGACAAAGTATGAACTTCAGGAAAAAGAGCCGGAGCGTTCTTCCGTCATTTCAGATGACGTCCATGCTGGACATCATCTTTCTGCTGCTCTTCTTCTTCATCACGACGTCGGTCTTTTCCCAGTGGGAATACGAGATCGACATCACCCTGCCGTCGGCGCAGAGCGGCAAGGTCCCCGACCGCCTCCCGGGCGAGATCATAATCAACATCGCCAAGGACGGGCGCATCGCGGTTAACCAGCAGGACCTGACGCTGGACGCGCTCAAGTCGCGTCTGGACCGGCTCGCCCGCTACTTCCCTGGGCAGCCGGTGGTGCTGCGGGCCGACAAGGAGACGCGCTACGAGGATCTGATCAAGGTGGTCGACACCTGCCGCAAGGCGGACATCTGGAACTTCTCGATGGCGACGAGCGAAGACAAGACGTCTGGCGCGGCGGAGAGCAAATGAGGGTTACTGCACAGGGGTTATGCGTCGGGCTGCTGGCGCTGGGGCTGAGCGCGGCGGCGGCCGATCCGGTGGAGGTGAAGGACCGCCAGCAGCTTGCGGACGGCCTGTTTCGGCGCAGCATGTATGAGCTGGCGGCTCGCGAATACGCGGCCCTGGCCGATACGCCGGGCGCGGCAGGGCTGGACGACGCCCTGTTCCGTCTGGGCGAGTGCTACCGCCGGACGAAGCGGCTGCCTGAGGCCGAGGCGGCCTACCGGCGGCTGATCGAGCAGTTTCCCGCCAGCGCGAATGTGCCGCGCGCGCAGCTTCAGCGCGCGCTGATCCTGAAGGAGGCGGGCGGCGCTTCGCTGGAGCCGGCTGCCGCCGCGTTCGATAAGCTGACGGCCGCTGGCGTGCCGCCTGAGGTGCGTTCGGCGGCCCTATACCATTTGGGCGAGACGCTGGAGGGGCTGAAGCGGCCGGGCGACGCGCTGGCGCGCTACGAGCAGTTGGGCAAGGAGTTTGCGGAGACCGATTACGGCATGTATTCGGGGCTGCGCATGGGCTGGCTGCTGACGCAGACAGGCAAGCCGGAGGACCGGCGGCGCGCCATGGGGCTCTATTTGGACCTGGCGCACAAGGCCAAGGACGCGAAGGTCGCCGAGGAGGCCTGCTATTTTGCCGCGCAGGTCGCGCTGATCGACCTGCGTTACGAGGAGAGCGCGAATCTTTTTCAGAATTTGCGGAGTAAGTATCCGAACTCGCCGCGGGTAGTCGAGAGCGCGCTGTCGGCGGGCTGGGCCAACTTCTATGCGGGGCGCTTCAAAGAGGCTTCCGGGATACTCGATCTGATCATCGGCAACGCGCAGCACCCGTCGCGCGAGGAGGTGCTGTACGTCAAGGCGAACTGCCTGCGGCAGCTCGAGCAGCGGCCGGAGGCGGTGGCCTTCTACGACCAGCAGCTTGCTGCGTTTCCGGCGGGTCGCCTCGCGAAGGCGGCCCAGTACGAGCGCCTCACGGCGCTGTACCGGGACAGCAAGTATCAGGAGGTGCTGAAGGCCTCGGCGCTGTTTCTAGAGCCGCCGGAGGAGGTCGCCGACAACGTGCTGTGGATGAATTCCGAGGCGGCGATCGCGCTGCAGCAGCCCGAGGTCGCGGTGCAGAACTGCCGGATGCTGGTGGACAAGTACCCAAAAAGCACGCTCGTAAAAGACGCGCTGTACCGGCTGGGGTGGCTCTTGCAGAAGCAGGAGGCATGGGAGTCGGCGTCGGCGTGGTTCTTGCAGGTGGCAGAGCGGTTCCCGGATGATCCGCTCGCGGGCAAGTCGCTTTACGCCTCCGGGGTCTGTCTGGCCCGCCTGGGGCAGAGCGACGCGGCCTTGCGCGACTGGACCGCGTTGCTGACCAAATATCCGGCTGGCGAGATGGTGTCCGAGACGCTCTATCAAAAGGCGATGGAGGAGTTGCGCATCAGAAATCTGCGGGCTGCGGGCGGAACGTTGGACGAGCGCATGCGCCGTTTTCCGGAAGACGCCCGCAAAGCCGAAGTGCTTTACTGGCGCGCCTCCGTGTACCGTCAGGCAGGCGAGTTCGCCGAAGCCGAGAAGCTGTTCCTCGCGTGTCTGGCGGCGGTGCCGCCCAAGGAATTTGAGCGCGAGGCTATGTTAGAGCTGGGGATGATCCTGCAGCAGGTCGGCCGTAAGCCCGAGGCGGCGGCCTACTTCCTTAAGCTGCTCGACGCGCCGATCGCCGAGAAGCTCGGCGCGGACCGTCTCGCGTGGCTGGCCGAGTTCCAGCTCGAGCAAAAACAGTACGACGCGGCGGCCCAGGCCGCGACTACGCTGATCGCACAGAATGTCGACAAGGGCTGGAATCAGACGGCGTGGACCCTGGTGGGGCGGGTACACCGGGCGAAGTCGGAGCGCGACCCCGCGATGCACGCCTTCACCGAAGCGTTGGCGACGGGCGCGTCCACGGCGTACGGGGCCGAGGCCGCGCTGCGTTTGGGCGAGCTGCTGACCGAGTCCGGAAAGTACGATGCGGCCAGCGTGCAGCTCAACGACGCGGCCACGCGTGCCGCCTCTCCTGAGCTGCTGGGCTTGCGTGCGCACGCCTATGCGGGGCTGGCGCGTAACGCCGAATTGAAAGGCGACGTGGAGGCCGCGCTGCGCTACTACATGAGCGTGGGCATTCTGTTCGATGATGCCGCGCTGGTTCCCGAGGCGCTCAGCAAGGCGGCGGCGCTGCTCGACAAGTCGGGCCGTGGCGCGGAGGCCCAAGCCTTACGCGAAGAACTGCGCAACCGGTATCCGAACTCGCCGCTGGCGAATCCGGGCCAGACCGGGACGGCGGCGACGGAGAGGAAGGCCCAGTCATGATACCACAGGGTTTCGGATACCACCAAAGGCAGAGCGACAATCACTGGATGTTGGCGTGTGTGGCGGTGTTGCTTTCGGCGGTCATCCATGTGGTGGTCATGTATTTCTTTGCCGACTGGAGCATCACCGGCATGACGCGCCTTGCCGAGAAGGGCCGCGAGTGGTTCTCCGGTGACCGCGTGCCGCCGATGCGGGTGGAGACGATGCGCACTGATCCGATGCGCTTGGCGGAAAAAGTTGTGGGGGAGCGCGACGCGCCGAGCCGCGGGCCGATCGAGGTCGGCGAAAAGGTGGAGGCGCTGAGCCAGAGCGCGAGCCCCGCGCTGACAGCACCGCCGCCGATCCCGCGTGAGGCGCTGACTCCCGGGGTGCCGGCGCTGAAAGAGTCGTCTGTGCAGCAGGTGGACACGACGCCGTGGATGCCGCGGCAGGAGATCGCTCAGATTTTCGACCGCACCGTGCAGGACGAGGTGGCGGCTCTGCCTCGCCGCGAGATCCCGATGATCGAGCGTGTGCGTCAGGCGCCGGACATTGTGCCGTCGATCGATCTCGCGGGTCGCCGTTTCGGAAAGGATCCTGAACCTCCGAAACCGCTTGAGGCGGCAGAGGTGTTCGACACCGCGATCAAAAAGGGCACGTTCAAGGTTCCGACGGCGGAGGCGCCGGGCACGCCCGCCCAGGTTTCCGCCGGCGCGACCGAGGCGCGCTTCGCGCTGCAGCCGGGCGAAAAAAATGCAAAGGCCGGAATGGGGGGGAGTCCGGACGGGTTGTCGCCCGACGGCACGAAGCTCACGCCGGGTCAGCAGGAACTGGTGCAGAAACAGGCGCAGGAGGCGGTCAAGAAGGTGGCTGAGAGCGTGCTCAGCGAGGAGGAGCGCAAGGCGCGCGAGACGCAGGCCAAGATCGCCGCGCTGCAGGAGACGATCGATTATATTCCGATCGACGATCTGCTGTCCGTCGGCATGGAGACCTATCGCGACCCGCAAGAGCCGGGCCGCCTGTATTTCCGGATCGGCATTCAGCCGCGGACGGACAAGCCCGTGCCGGTTATCGCCAAAGACATCGTGTGGGTGCAGGATGTGTCGGCGTCGATGTCGGAAGAACGCCTGAATTTCTGCCGCCGGGCGCTGCTGGCGGCGCTGGAGACGATGAATCCCCAGGACCGGTTTAACGTGGTTGGTTTTCGCGACACCTTCGAGAACTGTTTCCCCGCGTGGACGGAGGTGACGCCGGAAAGCAAGCGGAAGGCCTCGGAGTTTGTCTCCGGCATGCGGTCGTTCGGTCAGACGGACGTGTTCGGCTCACTGCAGTCGCTGATCAAGCTGCCGCGCGATCCGAACCGACCCATGGTCGCGTTTATCGTGACGGACGGCAAGCCCACCTTCGGCATGACGGAGAGCGCCAAGATCATCGGCGCCTTCGCGAAGCTGAACAGCGGTATGATGTCGGTCTACATGTACGGCACCCATAGCAAGGCCAACACGTACCTGCTCGACATGCTGACGTATTGCAACAGGGGCTCCTCGCTGGTGCTGTCGGGTAACCGGTGGGACATTCCCTCTTCGATGGCGACGGTTTATGAGGGGCTTCGCTATCCGGTCATGGGCGACATCACGGTGGCCTTTGACTCGGCGTCCAAGAGCGAGGTGTATCCCAAGAGTACGGCCAACCTCTACAAAGACCGCCAACTGGAAATGGTTGGCGTCTGCCCCGAGGGCACCGAGGAACTGGTCTTTCAGTTGCGCGGGCTGGCGGCGGGCAAAGGCTATGATTCGATCTTCAGGCTGAGCCTGACGCGCCACGCCAAGCTGGGCTCGCCTGCGGTGAAAACCCGGTGGGCGCAGCAGAAGATGTTCCATCTGGTCAGCGCCTACTCGCGCGAGCCTCTGCAGCAGGTCTTTGCGGAGATGCTCAAGGTCAACAAGCAGTACGGCGTGGCGATCCCATACGAGGAAGAGCTGAAATAGCCCTTCACATGGCCTTCAGCAGCGCGTGTTCCGCGCGGTCGAGGATGCTGTACAGGTCCTCGGATGCGGTCGCGGCGCGCAGGTCGGTGAGCAGTCGGTCGCGCTGCGCCAGCATGCAGAGGCGGGCCAGCGTGTGGAGGTGCAGCCTGTCATCGGTGCAGCAGATCAGGAAGAACAGGTCGGTCTCGCCCCCGTCCTGCGCCCCGAAAAAGATGTTCTGGGTTGTCTTGCCAAGCACCACGAACGAGTCCGAGGCCTGATAGGGGTCGTGATAGCGCGCGTGCAAAAAGGCCACGCCGCCGCCGATCGCCGTTGAGGCGCTGCTTTCCCTCGCCTCCAACTCACGGAGCAGGGACGTGTCGTCGTAGAGCAGCCCGGTCGTCATTGCGAGCGCAACCATGTCGCGCAAGACAGCGGGCTTGGTTCGCGAGGCGAGGCTGGGACTGATCCATTCCGGACGAAGCAGGCGTCCGATCAGCGCGTCTTCGGCGGCTGTCGACGTGCGGTCGGCCACTGAGTCACGGTGGTGCTCGACGAGCGATTTCGTCGGCAGGCCCATAATCCGGCGCTGGCTCCACTCGTTCAGCAGGCGCTTTTCGAAAATCACCTCGTCGCCGCGGCGCTGAAAAGGGACTTCATCGCGTTGGACCAGATGGAAGAGTTCCCTCTCCGGAATACGGATGTGCTTGGCTGCCTGTTGCAGGGTGAACATCTTATGGGGCATAAAGGGCCTCTTTTCAGTGTGCCAGACTCTCACTGTCTACCTTTTATTTTTTAGTCTAGTGTATCCGCATGTGCGTGTCAAAGACGAACGCGCGTGATTTGCTGGCGGTGGGCGCGACGGGATGGTATGTTGTTAAAAACTGCTGAGGGGGTATCATCTATGAAGACGCAAGCGCTCATCGCGTTCGCCGCACTCGCTGCCACGGTTCAAGCCGCTGATTTCTACGTGGCGCCGACTGGCAGTAACACCAACACAGGATCGGCCGCGCAACCGTTCGGAACACTGGAGGCCGCGCGCGACGCCTCGCGCAAGGCGGGCGCGGGGCCGCACCGCATCGCGCTGCTGCCGGGCGATTATTTCATGGCGAAGCCGTTCGAGCTGGATGGGCGCGACAGCGGGCTGACCGTTGAGGCGGTCTCCAACGGCGTGACGCTCTACGGCGGCAAACTTGTGACCGGCTGGCGGCGAGACGGCGACCGTATCTGGTGCGCCGACGTTCCCGGAGTCAAGGAGGGCGAATGGGATTTTCGCGCACTCGTGGTCAACGGCCGTCTGCCCGAGCGGGCCCGCCTACCCGAGACCGGCACGTTCAGCCACCAGAGCGTCTTCGACGTGAAATGGCTCTCCTCTGTGGGCGGCGGCTGGGAGCGCAATCCCACGAACGAAGAGCGGACCACGCTGGTTTACAACCCGACTAACTTGCCTGCCACGCTCGACGTGCGCAACGCCGAGGTCCGAGTCTACCACATGTGGGACGAGTCGCTGGTCGGCGTGGCCAGCAACGACGTCGCGCGAAACACGCTCCATTTCACGGTCGCCGCCAAATCGCCTGCAGGCTCTTTCGGTGTCAAGAAGTACGTAGTCTTCAACACGGCCGAAGGCTTGACGCGGCCGGGCCAGTGGTATCTCGACCGCACGGCCGGCCGCGTGGTCTACTGGCCTCAGCCCGGCGAGGACATGGAGAAGGCCAAGGTCATTGCTCCGGCCCTCGAGCGTGTCATCCGAGTGCAAGGGACGGAGAAGGCGCCGGCGGAGCGCATCGTCTTGCGCGGCTTCTCGGTGCAGGCCACCACCACGCCGCTCAAGCCGGCTGGCTTCAGCGCCGGCGAGTACGACGGCGCGATCATCCTGATGAACGCGGTGGCTTGTGATGTGGTGGGCGTCGAAATCTGCAACGTCGGCGGGCAGGCCGTCAAGTCGTGGAATTTGAAGCGGTGCCTCATCGCCGAGTGCCACATCCACGACATCGGGGCCTGCGGCATCCGCACGGGCGGCGACGCGTGCGCCATCGTCAGCAACCGCATCCATCACGTCGGTATCTATCACCCAAGCGCGACCGCTCTGAATGCTTCTCACGCGCTGCGTGAAGACGCCGCCGAGGGCTTCCATATTTACCGCAACGAAATCCACGACGTTCCATACTGCGGCATGATCATCGGCGGCGGCGGGCACCTCGTGGAGGAGAATCTGCTTTACCGCGTGATGCGCGAGCTCCAGGACGGCGCGGCAATCTACGGCGGAGCCAAGAAGTGCATCTTGCGCGGCAACCTGGTGCGGGACGTGGTAAAAGTGGGAGAGGGTTACGGCGTCTCGGCGTATTACCTCGACGAAGGTTCGCGGGACTGCATCGTCGAGCGCAACGTCTCGCTCGGCGTGGAACGTCCCATACACAACCACATCGCGAGCGATCTGATCATCCGAGACAACGTATTCGTCGCTGAGGCCAACATGTCGCTCTCCTTCCCGCGCTCGCGCCGCTGCGCCTTCACCGGCAACACGCTCTTCGCGCCGGGCAAGGTCACGCTCTCGCCGCCCAACGCCGTGTCGGTTTGGAGCAACAACGTCGTGTTCCACCAAGGCGTCGGCAAGGACGGCGCACCGCAGGCGTTCTCGATTGCTGACGCCATGCCCGCCGCCGATGCCCCCGGCCGCCGCACATGGCCCTTCACCGCCGCGCGCGTCGCCATAGCCCCCGTCATCGACGGCGAGATTGGCACCGAAGAGTGGGCCACCGCCCCTTCGACGGGCGTGGACCGCGAGCCTTCGCGCTGGGGCGCCAGCGGCGCGCCCGCCTTCGCGCGGCTCGCCTTTGACGATGCCAACCTCTATGTGGCCGTGAACATCGTGCTATTCGATATCAACAAGCTGAGCAAGGGTCGCGCGTGGGGCAAGGACGATGGCGTCGAAATCTGCATCGCCGGTGACAAGGGAACGTATGTGCTGCACGGCTTTGCGGACGGCACCTGCTCCAGTGTCACCGATGCGGGTGTCCCCGCCGAAGCAGCCGCCGCGCTCGGCCAGACTGCCCGCTATGCGGCCAAGCCCTACGGCAAGACCAAGGACGACTGGAAGAGCGGCTGGCGCTGCGAGTGGTCGATTCCACTCTCCTCGCTGGGGATCAAACCTGAACCGGGCAAGAAGGTCGCCTTCAACCTGGGCCTCTACCGTGCCGAGGACGCCATCTGGCGCTGCCTCGAAGGCACCTGCGCCGAGACTTGGCGGCTCGAACAGGCGGCACAGATTCAATTCGGCAAGAAAGTGCAGTGACCGTTGGACTTATAGAAAATGAGCGTTTATTAGAAACCCGCGATGGACAAAAGGGGGGCGCGAACGTATAATGCCACCGTGAAAACGGTACTGCACCGTGTGCAGGTTTTCGCTCCGTCCGTCCGGTGTATCTGTCGGATGCCAGGCGGACGGATATAGGCCAAGAATGGGTGTCAAAGGAAGGGAGCGTTCGGTTATGAATGATCATGATCAACCGGGCAATGTGGCGCTGGATACGCATGTCGCAGACCTCACCATTACGCAAGCGGAGCGCGATGTTCTGCGACGCTTGGGTGAGCGGGTGATGGCGTTATCCAAGCGTCAAATCGAGGCGGAGAAGAAGGTGCTTTGGACGCGTCAGAACGCGCTGCAGGCCTCGCGTCCGCTGATCCTCTGCGATCCTGAGTTCAGTTGGCGGGAGATCATTCCCGAGTCTTCGTTGGAGTGTACCCACAGCCTCGCCCGCCACTGGGAGCACCGCTTGCTGAAAGAGATCTTCTGGGGCGAGAGGATGGGCGACGACCGGGTCGTGGAAAGCCGGTTCGCTGTGGGCTGGGTTTACAAGCGAACGTTTTGGGGGCCGGACACCTCGTCGGTTCACCCGCAGCCGACCTTGAGAGATTTGAATGATTTGAGCGGACTCCAGTTTCAGACGATCACCGTGGATCGGGATGCGACGACCGAGGTCGTGCATCTGGCGCGCGAAGTTTTCGACCGGGTGCTGCCGGTCAAGCTGCGGGAGCAGTGGTATTGGTCGCTGGGGCTGACGCGCGAGCTGATTCAGTTGCGCGGGCTTCCGCAGTTTATGAAGGACATCAAAGAGAACCCGCAGGGCGTCCACAACCTGATGGCGTTCCTCAGAGACGGCACGTTGGATCTGATCACGTTCCTTGAGAACGCGGGACTCTACAGCCTAAATAACGAGGGCGACTACATCGGGTCGGGCGGGTTTGGGTGGACGTCGCAGTTGCCGGCGCGGGACTATCAGGGCACGGCTCGGACAAAAGACCTGTGGGCACTTTTCGAAAGCCAGGACACCAAAGGGATCGCGCCTGAGCTGTTTGACGAGTTTGTCTTGCAGTACCAGAAACCGGTGATCGAGCGCTTCGGTCTGGTTTGCTACGGGTGCTGCGAGCCGATGTCTGAGCGGTGGCACCTGCTCAAAGGCATTCCGAATATCCGGCGCGTCAGCGTTTCGCCGACCTGCGACCGCGCGAAGATGGCCGAGGCGCTGCAGGACAAGTACGTTTACTCCTGCCGCCCGAATCCGGCGATCCTCACGTCGAGCCTCTTCGACGAGGAGGCCGCTCGCAAGGACGTGCGCGACATTCTCGAGAAGGCGAAAGGCTGCCATCTCGAAATCATCATGAAGGATCACGACACGATCCAACACGATTCCTCACGGGCGATCGCCTGGTGTCAACTCGCCAAGGAAGAGATCGCGCGGTATTATCAGTAAGCGCAAACCGCCAGCGCTACGAGACGAGGGGAGGCCTGGGTGAGTGGGCCTCCCCTTCTATTCTGACTGCCTGTCGGAAAATCGGGGTTGACTGTTCCCCCCCCCGACCGCATAATGAAAACAATCGTTGGTAGACAAAACGACCATGCGTATCCGCGTGTTCGCGGAACAAGAGGAGGCGAGTATGTGGCGTGCGATTCGGCGAGTGTTTGTGTATCTCGGACTGATGGCTGAAAAGGCGACCGAGAACGATGCGATCAACGAGGCGGTTGTCGAGCGCGGCATCCGCGATTCCAAAGCCAAAGCGGACAAGGCGCACTACGCCAACGGGCAGCTGGCCGGACAGGTGGCCCTGCTGAAAGATCAGGTCAAGCGCCAGGAGCGTCAGAAAGAGGAGCTTCAGGGTATGCTGGCCGCTGCGGCGGCGGCCAATGACGCCGACAACGGGGCGCATTTTGCTGAGCAGCTGGCTAATCTCGAGGCGGACATCAACGACAACAAGGCGCAGCTCCAAAGCCTGGAAGAACTCTATCAGCAGAACACCCAGGTCATCGCTCAGAGCATCCGCGAGATCCAAAAGTTCCAGCGCGATTTCGAACAGGTCAAAGTCCGCGCCTCGATCAGCCGTTCGCTGGAAGGGCTTTCCGGCATGATCAAAGGCTCGATCACCGAAATGCAGGGCATGATCGGCGGTGAGATGAGCCAGTCGATGCAGCAGCTCCGCCAGTCGTCCGTCTCAGGTGAAGGCCAGATGCGCGCGACCATGGATCTGGCCCGTGAGCTGGGCTCCAATATTCAGAGGCAACAGGACATGCGCAAGGCACGCGGGTCGCAGCTCTTTGAGGAGTATAAGAAGAAGATGGGCATGGTCCAGCCCGAGACCGCGCAGGGGGCCGCAGAGCCTGCCAAAGAGGCGCGGCAGAAGATTGCTGAGAAGTAGAGGGTTGCCGGAATAGCGGTTATTTTAAAAAAGGGGGCGATTATGACAGGCAGAGGCAAAGCGGTTCTGACACTGATGATTCTCGGTATCGTGAGTTTCGGCGTTTGGCGCTGGTGGGATAAGATCGCGCCGTCATCCGGCGCGGGAACGAACCCAGGAACGGTTGCCCCTGTGACCGCTGCGGCAGTCACGGACTTGGCCAGCAAGCTGCTGGCGGGCGACAAGGATGCCAAGATTGTCGGCGAATCGACCATTCCTCCCGTGGCTGGCGTCAGCGATTACGACAAAACCACCAAGGACGGGAAGCTGGTCGTGCAGTTCCCGATCAACGTGTGGCCGGGCTGGGCGCCGATCATCATGGCCAATAATGGGCTGGAGCCCAACAACCAGAGCGTGTTCTTCAAGAAGTATGGGTTTTATCTCAAGCTCAGCGTCGTGGATGACCCAGTCAAGGCGCGCGACCTGTTCGCCAGCGGTCACAGCCACGTGCTGTGGGGCACGCTTGACATGATCGCGCTGTTTGCGCCCGCGCTCTCGCGCGACTCGCGCACAGCTCCGATCGTCTGCCAGCAGGTGGACTGGTCGGACGGCGGCGACGGCATCGTGGCCCGCAACGAGATCCGCAGCATCAATGACCTGAAGATGAAGAATGGACGCAAGCGCAAGATCGTTCTGGCCCAGAACTCTCCCAGCCACTACTTCATTATGTCCATGCTCGTGGACGCCGGTATCGATCCCAACCAGATCGACTTCCGCTGGGCCGCCGACGCGCCGTCCGCCGCGAAGATATTCGTTCAGGATCCCTCCTACGACGCCTTCGTCGGCTGGGCGCCGGACATCTACACGGTCTCCGAAGGACTGGCCGGCTCGCGCCTGATTGTCAGCAGCGAGAGCGCCAACCGCCTGATCGCAGACGTATGGGCCGTCCGGAACGACTTTTTCCGCGATCATCCGGATATCGTCGCCAATCTCGTGCGCGGCATCTTCGACGGTATCGACCTGGTCCGCAAGGACGTTCCGACTGCGGCGGCGCTCCTCTCTAAGGCGTTCGGAATCCCGGTTGCGGACTGTGAGGGCATGATCGGTAAAGACGGCGGCCTCATCGAGGGCGACGCGCACCTGACCAATTACCGCGAGAACGCCAATTTCTTCCTCGATCCGATGAACCCGTCAAGCTTCGAGATCGTCTGGAACCGGGCCTCAGCGATTTACCAGTCGCTCGGCGCGATCGACATGCCTGTCCCGGTCGCCAAAGTCAAGGCCTCGCAGGTTCTCGCCGGCATGGCCGAGGAGTACAAGAACGTGGTGGATCTCTCGCAGCCGGTCTTCAAGTCGAACACTTTTTTTAAGACTGCCGAAGCCGACTCCAACGAGATTCTGACCAAGGCGGTCATCGTGCAGTTCGAGCCCAACGCGGCCACGCTGAACCCGAAGTACGACCCGACGATTCCGCAGGTCCTCGAGGAGATCGGCAAGCTGGCCGGCTCTTTCGGCAACGCCTACATCGTGATCGAGGGCAACACCGACGCCAGCCGCAAGGGCGTCGTTCCGGCCGACCTCGTTCGGCAACTCTCCTACGACCGCGCTGATGCCGTCCGCAAGGCGATCAACGCGAAGTACAAGTTCGACCCGAACAAGTTCAAGGTCCTCGGCAACGGCTGGGACAACCCCTTGCAGGGCAATACCGATTCGAGCAACGCCGACCAGAACAAGAAGAACCGCCGGGTCGAGGTTAAAGTCTACCCGTTGGAGACCGAGTAAGTGTCAGACACGCTGGACCCGGTTCTGCTGTTCCTCGGCTTCGCCATCGGCTTCGTGCTGGTGGTGACGGCCGTGGTGCGCTTTGCCCGTCTGGCTGTGCGTAAAGAGATTTCATCGGCCAGCGCGGGGCTGCTGACCACGCTCTTCGTTATCTTGGTCGTGTCGGGCTGGTTCTACGTCACCTCTGGCGCGCGGATCGAAGATCGCATTCTCAACCCGGTTATTTTACCCAATCCGCTCGAAGTGCTCGGCGCCTTTCCGAAGCTGCACTTCGAGCAGGAGCTGGTGCGCAGCGCCTGGGTTTCGTTCGTACGCGTCACGGTGGGGTTTGCGCTGGCGGCTCTGGTGGCCGTGACGCTTGGCGTCTACATGGCCTCCTTCAAGCGTGTGTCGGCGTTCTTTCGGCCGCTGGCGCTGGCCAGCGCCTATGTGCCGATCATCGTCTTTGTGCCGCTGACGCTGGCCTGGTGGGGCTCGGGAGAACAGCAGAAGATCGGCTTTCTGTTCATCGCTTGCTTTGTGGCCCTGCTGCCTCTGGTCATCAAAGACGTCACCGACGTGCCCGGCACGTTGCTGGACGTGGCCATGACCAAGGGTGCGTCGCAGTGGCAACTCGTGCGCCACGTGCTCTTCCCTGTGGCGGCGGCCAGCATCTGGGATCACATGCGCGGCGTCTACGGGGTCGGCTGGGGCTGGATCATCCTGGCCGAGGTCGTCAACGGCGAACGCGGTCTGGGCTTTCTGATTTCGATGTCCGAGCGGCGCGGTCACACGCACGCGACTTTTGCCGTCATCATCGTAATCGTGCTGATCGCCATCGCGTGCGATCAGGCGTGGAAGTGGGGCGGACGCGCGCTCTTCCCTTACCGGAGGGGCCCGTCATGAACGCACTGACCGCAGAGCGCGCAAAAGTCATTGTTTTCAACAAGGTCACGAAAGTCTTCGGCTCGGGCGCGACCGCGCGCGTCGCGATTCAAGATGTGTCGTTCGTGGTCGAGGACGCGCCCAACTGCGGCGAGCTGATCACGTTGGTTGGACCTTCCGGCTGCGGCAAGTCGACCGTGCTCCGAATCCTGGCGGGGCTTGACCCTCACTATCCGCAGACCTCCGGCGAGGTGCTTGTTTTCGGCAAGCCGGTCACCGGCCCCGGCGCCGACCGCGGCCTCGTCGACCAGAAGTATTCGCTGCTGCCCAACCTCACGGTGCTCGACAACATCGCGTTCGGGCTCAGGCTTCAAGGTATGCCCGCACGGGAACGCCGCGCCTTGGCAACGGACTGGCTGAAGAAAGTCGGGCTGACCGGGTGCGAGCAGAAGTACCCTTCCGAGCTTTCCGGCGGCATGCAGCAGCGCGTGGCCATCGCGGCCACGCTGATCCTCAAGCCGCGCGTCCTGCTGATGGACGAGCCCTTCGGAGCGCTCGATCCCCGCACCCGCCTCCTCATGCAGGAACTCCTGATCAACCTGTGGAAGGAGCAGGAGTCCACCGTGTTTTTCATCACGCACTCGGTCGAGGAGGCTGTCTATCTGGGTGACCGCGTCTACCGTATGACGTCGGGGCCCGGGCGTCTGGCTGAGGAGATCAAGGTCGCGCGCCCCGATGCGCCGCCGCAGATTGTCCGGCGCCACCCCGATTTTATCGAGCTGACCCAAAGCCTCCTGAAGAAACTGGAAGACGACGAACAGGCACTGAAGTGAATCATTGATGGACCATCTGAAACTCAACTACCGCCGCGAGTTCTCACGGAGCTGGTTCCACGCTTCGCTCGGCCTCCTGACGCTCGGCCTCGGTTTCGCCAGCGGCGAGCCGCTTGGCCTGATTGCCGGGGTCACGCTCTACGCCCTCGGCTGGCTCTATCTGCCGGATCTCGGCTTCTTCCGCGGCCAAGTCGACCGGAAGGCGGAGGAGGCCCTCCGCGCGGCGGCCGCGGCGCAGTCGCTGCAGTTCATGCGCTATCGCGACGCCCAGCTCGCGGGCCTCACCGTCGACCGCCGCATGCGATACGGCGAGCTTGTCCAAGTGTGTAAAGACGTCGAGCGCGCGTCAGTCCAAGAGAGCCAGCAGAGCGGCGCTTCTGCCGCCGCCACGGACGGAACGCAGGCCACCCGGCTTCACAAGCTGGACGAACTGATGTGGACCTATCTGCGCCTGCTGACCATCGAACAGTCGCTGGAGCTTTTTCTGGAGACCGAACTCAAGGATGATGTGCCAACTGCCGCCGTACAGGCACAAGAGGATATCGTCCGCCTGGTCGCCGAGATCGACGCGCTCAACCGCTCGGCGCAGAAGACCGGGCTCGAGTCGCGTCAGCGCCTGCTGACCTCCAAGCAGGACAAGCTCGATGTGCTGCAGAAGCGGCTCGAACGCGCCGAGCAGGCGCGCCAGAACCTCTCGCTGGTGGTTTCGGAACAGGAGCGGCTCGACCAGCAGATCCGGTTGCTGCGGGCGGACGCCATCGCCTCCAAGAACGCCGGGGGCCTGTCGCAGCGGATCGACGCGAGTATCGAGCAGCTCGACCAGACCAACCGGTGGCTGTCGCAAATGGACGAGTTCAAAGACGTCGTGGGCGGTATTCCCCAGACCGACGTCCGCATCGGCTACGGGTCAATGCCGGTTGACCGGGTTCCGCCGCTGCCCGCCGCATCGCAACGCCTGCCGCCCACCGTCCACCGCGCTCGTACAAAAGAACCGACTTAAAGTCAGAGGTGAATACGATGGACACGGATACGGTGAGCAACGTGGAAACAGGCGGCAAGCTTCCGCTGCGGGGCTGGCCGCTGGAGTTCGCCAGGCGCTGGAACAGCAACGCGTACTCGCTCTTCGTTCTTCACGGCAATATCTTCGACGTTTTCCCCCTGCAGAGTTCGAGCGGCATAGAGTTTGTGCCGCTCAAGGCCTTCATCACGCGACGCCTATTTCCAGACCGCAGCTTTCTGATGTTTTACGATATCAGCGACGGACTCACGTTCGGCACGCCGGATATGCAGAAGCGGTTCTTCGAGTGGCTCGAGATCTACGACCAGGTCGAGAAGACCGCGTATCGCCAGCTGGGTCCGCCGCGCGAGTTCACCGTGCTGGCGCCGCTCCTGCGCCGTTTCTTCCTGCATCTCGGCAGCCCTGCCAACAAGACGCAGCAGACGGTCACGCTGGTGGTTGATTTTCCCGAGAAGATCATTCCCGCGGCGGAAGAGTCGGGCGCGAGCGTCGAGGAGCGCCGCGCGCTGGTTACGCTGCTGAAGTGGGCGTCGTCCACAGACCTGCGGCGGATGGACATCTGCGTGATCCTCGCTACCGAGTCGAGCGCGGATCTGCACCCGGATATTCTACAGAATCCGCATGTGGCGCAGCTCTTTGCGGGGCTTCCCGACGCCGAAGACCGCTCGCGCTTTCTCGAATCGGCCTGGATCACCCGCGCCACGGAGGGCAAGCCCCTCGCGGAGGTCTGCGACATTCCGGTCACGGATCTCGCCGCCCGCACCGCCGGCCTGAATCTGCTGCGCGCCCAGCACCTGATCGCCGAGGCGGTCCGCAACGGTCAGCGCATCACGCCCGAGGTGATTGCGGCGGGCAAGAAGCGCCTGATCGAGGAGTACTGCCAGGGCCTCGTCAAATTCAAGGATCCGAAGCCGGGGCTCAGCCTCGACGCGGTCGCGACCCATGCGGCGGCCAAGAAAAAGCTGCGCGAGCTGGCCTGGCTGATCCGTAACGGCAAGGGCGATGTTCTTGAGCGCGGCGTGCTCTTGCCCGGGCGAGTGGGGGTGGGCAAGTCGTTCCTGATCGACTGCTTCGCCAGCGAGTGCGGCCTGCCGGTGATGGAGATGGGCGACTTCCGCTCCAAGTGGGTGGGGGACACCGAGCGCCAGCAGTCGCGCATCCTGATGACGATCCGAGCCTTGGGCCCGGTGATCGTGGTGGTGGATGAGGCTGACGCCGTGCTCGGCAACCGCGGCGCGGACGGCGACAGCGGGGTGTCGAGCCGGGTCTTCGCGGCCTTCGCGGCGCACATCGGCGATTCGAGCCTTCGCGGGCGCGAGCTGTGGGTCGCCATGACCTCGCGACCGGATCTGCTGGCCATCGACATGAAGCGTCAGGGGCGGTTCGGCTTGTGTGTGCCGCTGTTTGCCGCGCAGAATCCCGCAGAGGTGATGGACCTGTTCAGCGTCATTGCCAAGACCCGCAAGCTCGCGCTCTCCGACGGCGTGAAAACCTATATCGAAGCGCACCTTGGCGACCGCCGCCTGACCGGCAGCGACGTGGACGCCATCGTGAATCGCGCCCGCGAGGCGGCGGTGCTGGCCGGGCGCGACAACGACGTGCAGGTCGGCGACATGGAGCAGGCGGTCACCTCCTTCATCGATCCGCTCGACCCGGCCCTGCTCGAACTTCAGGAACTGGCGGCGGTCATCGCCTGTTCCGACCGGCGCTTCCTGCCTGAGATGTTTGTGGACGCCGACCGCTCCAGCCTCGTCGAGCGCTTTAACCGCATCAAAGCCACGCTCGGCCGCTGATCGATCTGAGAACGGAACCATGAAAATAGTCCACACAGCCGACGGCGGATATTACCGCAGGTGGGTGAATCTGCTTGCGACGCTGATGCTGCCGGGAACGGCTCAGTTCCTCTCCGGGCGCCGGCTCGAAGGGTTCGGCATGGGCTTGTGGGTGTCGTAGGAAAGGTGTCTTGATGAGAAAATGCGTATTGTTACTGAGTGCGATCATGGTCGGAGCGTGGGCGTGCGCCGCCGGGGGCGGGACGGCGACACATGCGATACCGAAAGGAACAGTGGCCAAATACACGTTTGAGGGGAGTGAGATCTTTCCCGGCACGACGCGGGAGTATTCGGTCTATGTGCCTGCGCAGTATGACGGGGCCAAGCCGGCGTGCGTCCATGTGAATCAGGACGGCGTGCAGTTCAATCTGCCGGCGGTGATGGACTGGCTCATCGCGAAAGGCGAGATGCCTGTGACCATCGGCGTGTTCGTGACGCCCGGCAAGGTGAAGGCGCTCTCGACCAACGCGCTGGATCGCTTCAACCGGAGCTTCGAATATGACGGGCTTGGTGACGCCTACGCGCGCTTCCTTCTCGACGAGCTGCTGCCGCATATCGCCAAAGAGCAGGGGCTCAATCTCTCGACCAGCGGCAATGACCGCAGCATCGGCGGGTCGAGCAGCGGCGCGATCTGCGCTTTCACGGCGGCGTGGGAGCGCCCCGACGCCTTTGGCCGCGTGCTGAGTGCAATCGGCACCTACGTCGGGCTGCGCGGAGGCAACGACTATCCGACGCTGATCCGCAAGACCGAGCCCAAGGCGCTGCGCGTCTTCCTGCAGGACGGCAGCGCGGATCTCAACATCTACGGCGGTGACTGGTGGATGGCAAACCAGGAGATGGAACGCGCGCTGACCTTTGCGGGGTATGAGGTGAGCCACGTCTGGGGCGACGGCGGTCACAGCGGCAAGCAGATGACGGAGATTTGCGAGGACGCGATGCGCTGGCTATGGAAAGAATGGCCCGCGCCGATCCAGCGTGGCTTGGGTTCGCAGCAGATGAAGGATGTCCTTCTCCCCGGCGAAGCGTGGCAGCTCGTGGGCGCGGGGTATGGCTTCACCGAAGGCCCTGCCGCAAACGCGAAGGGCGAGGTGTTCTTCAACGATATCCCGAACCGGAAAACATGGAAGATCGGATGCGACGGCGCGCTCAGCGTGTTCGTCGAAGACTCGAAAAAGGCGAACGGCATGGCGTTCGGGCGGGATGGAAGGCTGTTTGCGGTATCGGCCGAGTCGAAGCAGGTGTTCGCTTACGATGAAACCGGAAAGGCCAGCGTTGTCGCTGAAGGCATCGCGGGCAACGATATTGCGGCGCGTGCCGACGGCAGCCTGTACGTGACCGCTCCCGGAAGCAGCAATCCGGCCTCCAACGTCGTTTGGCTGATCCGCGCGAATGGCGAAAAGGCTGTGGTGGACGCGGGCATGAAGTTTCCGAACGGGGTGACGCTCTCGCCCGACCAGTCGCTGCTCTACGTGTGCGACTCGCGCTCGCACTGGGTGTTCAGCTATCAGATCCAGACGGACGGCACGTTGAATTATAAGCAGAAATACGACCATCTGCATCAGCCTGACACGGCGGATGAGAGCGGAGCGGACGGCCTGCGCTGCGACCGGGACGGGCGCCTGTATGTGGCGACCAAAATGGGCGTCCAAGTGTGCGATCAGGCGGGCCGCGTGGCCTGCATTTTGCCGACTCCGAACGGACGCGTCGCGAATCTCTGTTTCGGCGGCGCAAACTTTGACACGCTCTTCGCGACTTGCGGCGACAGGGTGTTTAAGCGCAAACTTAAGGCGCGCGGTCTCGATCCGTCCGCCGGCCCCGTCAGGCCGGTTGCGCCAAGGTTATAAGGTCTCAGGTTAGTGAAGGGAGAATGAAATGAAACGGTATGTGATGGTGGCGTTCATCTTGGGTTGCGCAACGACGGTTTGTCTCCGTGCGGAGACGGAGCCGGCAATGAGGTGGGCGGACTCAACGCGGGTCGGGCGGCCGTTTTCAAAAGACCCGTCGGTGATCCGGTTCAAGGACCGCTATCTCATGTACTTCTCGCTGCCGCCGTTTGACCCGAAGCTCGCGCCGACGAATGCGCCGAAAGGCTGGTCGATCGGCATCGCCGAAAGTAAGGATTTGGCGAACTGGAACAAGATCGGCGAACTGGGGCCTGAGCAGGGGTGCGACAGGAACGGGCTGTGCGCGCCCGGCGCGCTGGTGCTGGGGGGGCGCGTGCATCTCTTTTACCAGACCTATGGCAACGGGCCCAAGGACGCGCTCTGCCATGCGGCCTCGGACGACGGCGTAACCTTTGCGCGGCACCCGCAGAATCCGGTGTTCCGCCCGCACGGGGCGTGGACCTCGGGCCGCGCGATCGACGCCGAGGCCTTCCCGTTCAACGGGCGGCTGCTGCTCTACTTCGCGACGCGCGACCCCAACATGGTCACGCAGATGGTGGGCGTGGCGTCGGCCGACCTCGCGTCGGACTTCGGCCCTGCGGCCTGGACGCAGTTGCGCGACGGGCCGATCCTGAAGCCAGAGCTGTCCTGGGAGCGCAAGTGTATTGAGGCGCCTTCGATCCTCCGTCGCGGGGACACGCTCTTCATGTTCTATGCGGGCGGCTACAACAACGAGCCGCAGCAGGTGGGCGTGGCCTCCAGCGCGGACGGCGTGACGTGGACGCGACTCTCGCAGGAGCCGCTGCTGGCGAACGGCATGCCCGGCGAATGGAATGCCTCCGAGTCGGGTCATCCGGGCGTGTTCGGCGACGCCGACGGCACCACGCGACTCTTCTTCCAGGGCAATGCTGACAAGGGCAAGACCTGGTTCCTATCGCGCGTCGGCATCGAGTGGAAGGAAGGGCGTCCGGCGGTAATCAAATGATCGAACCGCCCGTTCGAGAGAGTCTGTCAGGCTGTAGACCGTTGGGCCGTGAAGTCGTAGACAGGGTGCCGATGCGGCCAGCGGTCTACAAAGGAAATTGGTGAACATGCGCCTGTTGCTTGTCGTAATGGCTCTGGCCATTCTCCCCTTGCGGGCAGATGACCACAGGCCCGTCCTCTCGCTTAGCGACTGGCAGTGCGTCGGCCCGTTCAAAGACGTGGCCTTCGGCAGCTTGGTCACCAGTTCGCGCCATGTCTTCCAGCCCGAAGCAGACCTGCTGGCGCACGGCCAAGCGGCGGCCGATCTTTCCAAGCGTTACACATCGCTCCCCTTTCCCGGCTACGAGGAACTCATCTCCCTTGGCTGGAGCAAGCACTCCGAATGGTCTGACGGCTGGCGCCACTTCCTCCCGCGCGGCCCGGCCCCTTCGCGTCACGAGACCGTTTACCTCTACCGCACGCTGACGTCACGCGAGGCAACCCATGTGACGATGCGCCTCTATGCGGAGGATGCCGTGACGGTCTGGCTGAACGGCGATAAGATAGGCTCGGCCATCCGCACCTACAGCCCCGAACACCGCCCCGTCGCGGTCGTGTCCCCCCTGGCGCTACAGCCCGGGGCGAACCGGCTGCTGGTTAAAATCACCTGCCTCTTTGGCGCGCACGGGTTCGCGTTTGGGATCGACGGCGTGACCGTCTCGAATCCGATCCTCCCGAGTGGATGGCACACGGACGACATCTGCCTCGACCCCAAGCAGCCTTCGCTATTCAGCGCGGCGGACCGCCCCCTGAACCTCAGCCGCCACCAGGAGGTCGCCGAGGCCTCCGCAATCGCGGCACGCCTACGCACGCTTCGGTTCGAAGTGGCGCAGCTGCCGCTGTTCGACCCCGAGGTTTCCGTGATGGAGACGATACGCGCCGGAATGCCGCCTTCTGACGGTGCCGGGAGCTATCTTGAATCCCTGCGGGCGCTCCAGACGTCGGTTCAGGCTGCGCTCGCGCCCGACGCCCCTGCCGCAGCCCTAGCTGCCGCCAACGGGGCCGTCGAAGCGCACTGGGGCGCGCAAGCCCGCGCCTGCGGCCCGATTCTCTTTATGCGGCACCCGCCCTACAGCATCAACGCGATCGCGCCGCACAGCGCCGAGGGCGCCACGCCGTCCGCCCTCTGCGTCTGGGATCCGGCCCATCCGCGACAGCCTCCGCGCGTGGTTTTCGAAGAGGCGGGGCTGCGCCTGTTCGACATGAACCTAGCGTACGACGCCCGTACGATCTTCTTCTCCGCCCGCCGCACCGGCGTGGAGGGCGGCTGGCATGTGTACGAGATCGGCGTGGACGGCAAGAATCTCCGGCAGGTCACCGCGGGGCCCTGCCAGGATATCAGCCCGCTGCCCTTACCGGACGGGCGGGTCGTCTTCGTCTCCGACCGCGCGGGCACCTGGGTCCAGTGCCAAGCCAAGTCCGCGCCGCTCCTCTATTCTTGCGCGCGCGACGGTTCGGATATCCGCAAGCTCTCGGCCAACATCGACAGCGACCACTCACCGCAGATCATGGACGACGGCCGAGTCCTGTTCACCCGCTGGGATTACGGCATCGAAAAGAACGTGGACGCGCGCCACGCACTCTGGACCATGAATCCCGACGGCACGGCGCTGAAGCTCTTTTTCGGCAACACGATCGAGGACCCCTGCGGCTTCTGGGAGGCGCGCCCGGTGCCCGGCCGGCCGGAGGTCGTCTGCGCGTTCGGGCCGCATCACAACTACCACGCGGGCATGGCGGGCCTGGTCTGGAGCCTGCGCGGCCCCGAAGCGCCGCGCGGCGAAGGCTTCCGCTTCATCACCTCCCAGCGACCCTATTACGGCGACACCACGCTGCCTTACGGCTGGCAGGATCTCTTCCCCTTGAACGAGCGCCTCTTCCTCGCCAGCTACGGCGGCGACGGCGGCCACAAGAACCGGCTCTATCTGCTGGACGACCGCAGCAACCGCAAGTGCCTGTACGAAGCGGAGGGCAAGCTCGGCTGCTGGAACCCGCTCCGGCTGGCGGCGGTCCGCAGCCCCCCCGTGATCGCCCAGGCCTGCACGGCCGTGCCGTGGGACTACCGCGATCCTGAGGCGATGAACCGCGATCCGGACAGCTCCACGGGTACGCTCCTTGTCTACGACGTCTACCAGGGCATCGCGCCGCAGGTCAAGCGGGGCGAGGCGAAATGGATACAGGTGATGGAGCAGGTGCAGAAGTCGCGCCGCATGGCGGACGGCGAGGCGTGGGGCCACACGCCCATCATCTCGCGCGGCACCGTCCATGTGCGCCGCGAGATCGGGCTCGTGCCGATCGAGGCAGACGGCTCGGCCCACTTCACGGTGCCCGCCCTTCGCAGCATCTCGCTGAACGTGCTCGACGCGGAGGGCATGGCCCTCATGCGCATGGGCTCGGACATGCACGTTATGCCGGGCGAGACGCAGAGCTGCATCGGCTGCCACGAGAACCGCAGGGGCGGCGTTCCGCCCCCGCCGGTCACGCGGCAGCCGCGCGCGGCCAAACAGCCGCCGGTTACGCCGGCCCTGGCCGATTGGGGCACGGGCGGCATCCTCGATTACCAGAAGGTCGTGCAGCCGGTCTGGGACGCCTACTGCGTCTCCTGCCACGGCGGCCGGGCACCCAAGGGCGGCGTCGATCTGACCGGCGACCGCACGCGTTTCTTCTGCCAGTCCTACGACCAGCTCGTCGAGCGCGCTTTCGTGGACTGGTTCCAGCCCTTCGCCAACGACTACGACGAGAATTCGCCCAAGACCGTCGGCGCGCTCGTCAGCCGCCTGCGGCCGTTTCTCTTGGACGCTGCGCATTGCGGCAAAACGATTCCGCCCGCGCTGCGCCGCCGCGTCTGGGCTTGGATCGATGCGAACGTGCCCTACTACGGGACCTACGATTACGCCACGCTCCCGGATGCGCGCGGCAATTCCGTCACGCGCGGGCCCGGCGCGCGCTGTTCGTGGCAGGTGGACGGGCGCTGGAACGCCACGAGCTGGCGCGCCTCCTCCGGCGGACGGCCCCACTGGTTCTATGACGGCCTGAAGCCGGCCTTCGACAAGCGCTGTATGGACTGCCACCGCCGTGAGACCTACAACGGCGGCACCTGGGGCTTCGGCGGCGGCCCGATGGACCGGCCGATGCCGGTCACCAGCAGGCTCTGGCAGGACCGCGGCCTCTGCGCCCATATGGCCTCGGACCGCTATGGCACGAGCATCCTGTACGGCCCCGAATTGCGCATCAATCTCACGCGCCCCGAGAACAGCGCCATGCTCCTCGCGCCGCTGGCCAAAGAGGCGGGCGGCTGGGGCCTGTGTAAAACATCCGATGGCAAGCCGGTCTTCGCCTCCACCGACGACCCTGACTACCAGACGATGCTGCGGGGCCTCCGCGTGGCGCAGGCGCGGCTCTACACGTGGCCTCGCGTGGACATGGACCCCGCGCATGTGGAGTCCGTGCGCAAATCCCTCGCAACCGGCACGGACTTCGGCGAACCTGAAGCCGAGCCGCAGTCACTCTCCACGGGACTCTCCCTCTTGACCGGCGTACCGCAAGGATGCATCAACCTCGCCTGCGGCGCACAGGCCGTCAGCGAGGACAACGTGCCCGTACAGAAAGCCTCGGACACGCCCGACAAGGCGGTCGACGGGAACCCCGACACCTTTTGGGACGACCGCGACGATGCCCCGGAGTACCATCTGGGCGTGACCTTCGCGAAGCCGAACTCTACGGTATGTACTAAGGGACAGACAAACCAGTTCGCCCTAAGCTTTGCGAAGACCTTCGGGAGTGGGCGCATAGAGGGTTATTAACGATGTTGAAGCCACGGTCATTGGTGTTGGCGGCGCTCGCGCTGCTGTTGGTTGGCGTCGCCGGATACGCGTATCTGAATCCGGCCTTCGCCGCGACCTGCAAGTCCGCATACTCCACAGGCGCGTCCTGGGTTCAGCGGCAGGCCGCCGCCGCCGAGACAGCCTTCAAGTCCTCAAAAGCCAACGACTCGTATCAAGCGGGCTTGCGAAAGAGCGCCGAGTGGCGGCAGAAGCTG
>CAYMLQ010000011.1:0-17112 GCA_964390795.1 uncultured Lentisphaeraceae bacterium | reverse complement strand
GTCGGGCGACTCGCCGAGGTCGAAGCCGCGCCGGGAGATGGCGAAGGAGAGGTCGCCGAGCTTCTGCAGGCGGGAGGCCACGTTGATGCAGGAGCCCACATAGTCGGCGCCGCCGCCGATCGAAATGATCTGGCCGAGCGCGATGCCGCAGCGCAGCCGGCGCGGAGGTTTGCTGACGGCCCGACGGATGTCGACGAGGAACTGTCCCACGTACGCGTTGGTGATAGCCAGCAGGCTTTGCGCGATGTTCACCTTGCCGGGAAAGCCGCGGCACCGATCCGTGGCCCAGAGGAAGAGGATGCCGTCGCCCAGGAATTTCGCGTAAAACGGCAGGCACCCCCAGAGCCGCACGGTGGTGCCGTCATCGCTTTCTCGAAACTCTTCGGCTAGGGAGTGAAACAGCCAGTTCAGGTAGCGCGTGAGAAATTCGGGGATCACGAGGTGCGAATCGACCTGGCTACAGAAGTCGGTGAAGCCGTCCAGATCGAAAAACGCGGCGAGGGCCTGGGTGTACTCGCCGTCGCGCGAGATGTCGCCGAGTCCGAGCGCGGAGGGTGTGAAGGTGGCGAACTCGGCCGTGCTCAGCGTGTTAAACATGACGCCGGGTCCGTATTGGGACGGGTCGGCGGCAGCTTGCGCATAGGTGAACGGGATCTGTGGCACAGGGGTGGTTATCCTTTCCGCCATTCGATACTCATGCCCTGTCTGCCGAGACACGCCTGCGGCATGGCGGCGCGGATGCGCTGCTCGCGCCGCGTCAGAAGGTCGTCTGTGTCATCCGGAGCCAGGTGCGTGATAATCAGTTGGCGCGCGCCCGTCTCCCTCGCCACGTCCACGGCATCCTGCCAGGTGCTGTGGCCCCAGCCCGCGTGGCTCTCCGTGTCGTCGTGGCCCTCCATGATGAGCACGTCGACGGGGCCGGGCTCGCGGCAGAGGCGCAACAGGGCGTTGCGCTCCTGGTCGCTCGACTCGCCCCATTCGAGATCCGTGGCGAAGACCATGGACGCGCCGGTCTCGCGCTCGTCGACGCGGTAGGCGTGGCAGCCGTTGGTGTGATGCAGGGCGCACCAGCGCACGTCGAACGGGCCATGACGATAGGGAACGACACACGTTTCGGGAAGCACGAGGTAGCGCTGCCGCGCACGAAAGGGGGCGGGCCAGAAGGGCTTGTCCGTCAGCCGCCGTATGGCCTGTTCCGCCGTCACGCCTTCGCGCGGAGGGGCCGCGATGACGATGTGCCACTCCGGGTCGTACAGCGGGGCGAAGGGGGGCAGGCCGATGAGGTGGTCGAGGTGGTAGTGCGTGAAGAGCATCAGGACGGGCAAGTCCGCGCCGGATTCGGAGAGGAAGGGCTGAAGCGTGCGCAGGCCGGTGCCCGCGTCGAAGAGAATATGTCCGCCTGCGCCGTTATCGGCCAGCACGGAGGTCGTCGCTCCGCCGTACTGCATAAAATCGGGGTGGGCGAGGGGGATCGATCCTCGAACGCCTCCCAAAACGATACGCATGGTCGTTTCAGTCATAGCCACTTCTCCCGGAACGCCGACAGGGAACGCTCGCGCGACAGTACGCGAATCCCTTTTGACAGTGGGCATCTTACACGGTGTCGGGCGAGTTGGGTAGCGATAATTTTGGAGACCAATTCGCTGTTGTCAGAAACGGCAAGACCGTGTATGGTAAGACCACAATTTGCGGTAGCATGTGTCGGTCGTACATTCACAGCGGGGGACTGCGGGATGAGAAAGAGGCGTTGTGGGATTCTAACTGCGGCGGTTGTGGGGATTGCGCTTGCGGCAAGGCCCGCCGAGGTCGCTGCGCCGGACTGGGCGGGCGCGAAGTGGGTCTGGTGTGTGCAGAAGCCGGGGACGCCGCTGTCTTCGCTGCCGGAAGGGATCTGCTACTTCCGTGCGGGCGTGGCGGTGACAGAACAGGCGCGCATCGTTTCGGCGGATCTGCTGGTCACCGCCGACAATCTCTACGAGGTCGCCATCAACGGCAAGCCGGTGTGCGGAAACCTGACTGAGCCCAACGCCTGGAACAGGCCCAAGCGCGTCGATGTCGCCGCGCTGCTGACGGCGGGCGACAACGTGATCGCGGTTGAGGCTGCAAATACGATCCCCGGGGCGGCGGGTCTGCTCCTCAAGCTGCGCGTGGTGCTGAGCGACGGACAGATGGTCGAACGGGTCACCGACGGCTCCTGGCGCTGCCTTGCCGCAGAGGAGCCGAACTGGACGCAGCTCGACTTCAATGACCAGGAGTGGCGCGCTGCGACTGAGGTTGCCGCCTTCGGCGCCGGGCCTTGGGGTCGGCTGGCCGTTCCCGTGGCCGCCGAGCCTCCGAGCAAAAAAAACGACGACGCCCAGGAGGCTTCCGCGCCTGCGGATTATCCGTGGCCGAGCGGGCTCGTCTTTGTGGGTGACGACTGCAGTCTCACCCGCTCTCACGCGCACGGCGGCACCGCGTACCAGAGCCTCAGCGTGACCATCTTTAATCCCGGCCACACGCGCGCCTTCCCCGAGCACGACCTGCCGGGGCCGATGAAGGTCGGCCGAACGCTCAATAGGCTCGCGCCCGCCAAGCCCGGCGTGACGCCCCGGCTGCTGTTGGACGCTGGGACAGGCGCACTCGGTTCTCCCAGCGTGTCCTTCGACGGCCAGTCGCTTCTCTTTTCGATGGCCCGCGCGGGTGACGCGTTCTATCACATCTACCGGCTGCCTGCGGGCGGCGGCTCGCCGCAGCGGCTGACGGACGGGCCGTTCCACGACATCGACCCGGTCGAGCTTCCGGACGGGCGCATCGCGTTCGTCTCGACGCGCGGCGGCACCTTCGAGGAGTACCACAACACGCCGTCGCGCGCGCTTTTCACGATGCGGCCCGACGGCAGCGAGATCCGTTGCCTGACCTCGACGTTCATCTTCGACAACGAGCCGGAAGTGATGGCGGACGGGCGCATCCTGTTCATCCGCTCCGACAACTTCTTCGACCGCGGCAAGGTCGAGACGCTGCTGCACGCGGTGCATCCAGACGGCACGGAGGGCTACACGGAGTTCGGTCTCGATCTGGGCCCGGCCTATGGCAACCGCCTGCGCGCCTTCAACTGCGGCAGCCCCGCGCCGATGCCCGACGGCCGCGTCGCCTATCTGACCGGCGCGGGCATCGCCGTCGGCCGCCCCGGGTGCGCGCAGCGCGACCTCGTCAACCTGCCGCTGGCGGCGGGCGATGTCGCGGCGCTGCCCGACGGCCGGCTGCTCTGCACGGCGGGCAGTTCCAGCTCATTTATGAAGCGCAAGAAGCAAAAGGTGTCGGTTGAGGCGCCCGAGGGCTTCGAGCGGATTGGCATCGTGGACCCGGAGCAGGGCAACGGCAAGATGGTGCTGGTCTACGCGTCGACCAACGGCCCGCTGCACTCCCCGGTCTATCTCGGCCCGCGCGAACGTCCGCCCGCCTTGTCCTCGCGGATGGACGAGCGGCGGACGACCGGCGTGCTGTACTGTCAGGACGCGCGCTTCACGCGCAACACGGCGGCAGGGTGGCCGCATGTGAGGGCCATCCGGGTGCTGATGGGCCGCGGGCTGACCATGCGCTCTTCGCACTCGTACATCGTGCATGCGGGCAACGAGACGGTCGAGCTGGGCACGGTGCCGCTCGCGCCGGACGGCTCGTTCGCGGTCGAGGTGCCGGCAGACACCGCGATCGCGTTTCAGGCCGTTGACGCCGAGGGCCGCTCGGAACTCAACGAGATGTCGTGGATCTTCGTTCGGCCGGGCGAGAGCCGCGGCTGCACGGGCTGCCACGCGGTTCGCCAGACCGCGCCGCCGGTGGTGAGTTCGGTGACGCTGGCCACGCAAACGCGTCCGCTGCGTCTCACAGACGCGGGTGATCCGCACCGCTTCCGCGGAAACAATCCGGCGGTGACCGGGCTGACCGAACTGCAGTTCGACCGCTTCCGCGAAGTGGCGAGCCTCAACCGCACCGCCGTCACGCTCAAGGAGCTGAAGGCTCGCTTGCGCGACGCGGACTGGGAGGTGCGCGTAAAGGCGGCTTACCGGCTCGCGCTCACGCGCGATTCGGCTGCGGCTGAAGAGCTGGTGCTGCGCCTGTCGGATGAGGTGCGCGAAGTGCGCGTGGCGTCAGCGTTAGCGCTGGCGGCATGCGGCACGCGCGCGTCCGTACCAGCGCTGCTGCTGGCGGCAGGTGACGCCGAGCCTGTGGTTCGCCAAGCGGCGGCGGTCGCCTTGGAGAATCTGACGGGACACTCCGAGTCCGGCGACTGGGCTGCATGGTTCAAGACGGTGGCCTGGGTAAAGATCGAGGCGGAACTGGTCGGCCGTCTCTCGAGCGAGGATCGGGACGTTGTCCGCCGCGCGGCGGTGGCGCTCGGCCACAGCGGCGAGAGCGAGGCCGCGCGCGCCGCGCTGCGCGCCGCGCTGACACGGATGAGGGACGATCAGGCGTATGTCGCGTGGCGCAAGACGCACCACGGCGACAACGCCAAGTTTTTGGCGGCGGATGCGGTGAACCCGCGCGCGGTGCAGGAGGTGGCGCGCGCGCTCGGACGGCTGAAGGATGCGGCGTCTGTGCCGCTGCTGGCCGAGACACTCAAGCGCCATGCCGATCCCGACAGCGGCAACCTCTTTCTCGCCGAGGCTGCGGCGGATGCGCTGGGCATGATCGCCACGGCAGAGGCGGAGGCCGCGCTGATCGCGACCTTCGCCGGCCTCAAGGACTATCCGAAGTTCACCAACTGGTACGGCGACCATCCGGCGCTGATGGCTTGCCATGCGTCGCCGGTTCACCTGCGGATCGTTGAGGCTCTGGACGCGCTGTCCTCCACGAACGCCGCGGGGCTGGTGCCGCACCTGATCCGGTGCGTGCCAACCGACTTCGACCGCGCGCTTTTCCCTGAGAACGACGACTGCGAGACGCTGATCGGACGCGTGATCCGGCGTCAGGGCGCGGAGGCCCGCGTGAGCGAGACCTGCCTTTCCGTGCTGGGCGACGCGCAGGCGGCGCGTGACCCGGACGTGGCGGCCGCGCTGGGGCGCGTGCACGGCGCGTGGGGCGGCACGCCTGACCTCACCAACCGTGCGGCGCAGGTGCTTTCGCTGGTCTGTCGTGACCGGGCTTACGTGCCGCGCGTGCAGATGGCGTACACGCTCTTCATGGCCGTGTCGAACGATATTCCGCGCGTGTTCGACAAAGGCATTCCTGTGGTGCTGAGGCTGCCGGTGCGGCACTGGGCCTGCTTCTTCCTCGGGCGCACGCTGGGCTCGATCGGCGACCCGCGCGCCACGGACACGCTGCTCGCCGCTTTGGCTGCACCGAACGAGTTCGCCGACGGTTCGCCCGATCCGCTCGGGCCGGGCATTCTCTTTGTCCACAACGATCTGACGCCGTGCTGGCGCGCTGCTGCTGCGTGGGCGCTGGGACGTATCGGCGACGCGCGCGCCGCTCCTGCGCTGCTCAAGGTAGTGGGCGATTTCGGCAACGCCACCGACACGCGCCACGCCGCAGCGGTCGCGCTGGGGCGCCTGGCTGACCCCTCGGTCCGCGACTCTCTCCGCAAACTGACCTCCGACTATCCGGAGGTCTCCACGCGCAAGGCGCTTCTGGAGACCCAGTGGCGGCTGAGCCGGACGAAGGGAAAGAACGAATGACGCTTCGGTGCTGTCGTTTGGCGGGTTTCTTTTTCTGTGTCGCAGCCGGCCCGTCCGCCGCGGCAGCCGAGAAGAAGCTTATTGAGCTTGGGTGGGACATCCCGACGACTGCGTTGATGCGGCAACATGCGGTTGAGATGGATCGCGAATCGCCCTTTGATGGACTGATGTTCAGCGTGGCCATTGAGGATGAGGGCCGGCATTACGATAGCCAGTGGGGGTTCGACAACAAGCCGTGGCGGCGTGAGGCCTTCACCCAGGTGACCGCCGATCTCAAGGCCTGCTCGTTCAAGCGGCTCACGCATAACTTTATCCGCTTGAACTTCTCGCCCGGCAGTGTGGCGGCGTGGTGAACGTGCCAACAGAAGCGGAACAACTCGTCATTCTGCTGAACATTCATCAGCAGGCGACGGACGCCGACATCTGCTGGTTCGACGGCGTGGAACTCTACCGTCTGGCGGAGTGACCTCACGTTCGATAGCGGCGGAAGGTCACTTCGCAGGCGGAGGGAATTTAAGGTCGAAGCGGCGGATTTTCTTGGTTTCGGCGTCGACCAGAAGCAGGATGCGCGAGACATAGTCGGGCGGGTTCTGCACTTCCCAATAGTCCTCGCCATCCAGCGAGATCTCTTTGACGACCACCGGGTCAGGCATGGCGAGGGTAAATTTGTCGCGCACCATCTGCACCGCTTCGCGCAGCTCCACGGGGAGTTGCGGGAGAAAGGTCATTTCCTTGATCTTGCCTTTCTTGTCGTTTTTGGTCAGGTAACAGTCGGCGCTGACATAGGTCCAGCCATACATGGACATCGCGTCGCGCTGGAGGAAGGCGAGCGTTTTGTCGTCGCGGTCGTTGTTGGTGAGCAGCGTGTAGGATTTGATGATCAGGCGGCGGACCTTGCGGTGCTCCTCCATCTTGTTTTTTTCAAGCTGCGTGGCGAGGTTGAAGGAGAGCGTCCGGGTGGTGTTGCTCGGAGCCAGCGCGTTGTCGATCCAGACGAGGTCGTCGGGCGAGAGTTTTTCGCGGGTGGTGCTGATTGTCGAGCCGTCGGGACGTTGGATGAAGACTTTGCCCTCTTCCTCTTTCACAAACGAACCTTCGATGGTGTTGCCGTTGACGGAAGTCCACGTGCGCGGCGGCTGGGTCTTCGGCTGCTCCTGCGCGTGAGCCGCGCACCACCCTGATGTGACGAACACGAGCAAGCACCGGTTGACGCGTGTAAAGAATTGTTTCATGAGAATAAAGATACCCGTTTGGCGAAAGCCATTCAAGGGAGTTCTCAATGATACGCAAATATCGCCGATACGTTACCCGCCGGTCGCTTTGTTGCAGCCATCAGGCCAACCACCCCATGGGGTTCGACGGACGCTTACTTTTCAGTTGCGTACCGTGAGAAATGGTCATATCCTGAAGAAAGCATAATGAAGAAGCTTCACATCTTTTCGGCCCTGGCGGCGGCGCTGGTTTTCGGTGCGGTATCGATGTCCGCGCAGATGCTGCTGCTGCGGCGTTTCCTCTGGCGGTTCGAAACGGCTGAGGCGGGCGTTGCCCTCTTTCTGTCGTGCTGGCTGTTCTGGATCGGCATAGGCGCGGCGGCTGCTGCCACACCGTATGGACGCAAGGTCACGGGCGCACTCTCACAGGCGGTGTGGTTGCCGGTCGCCGCGTGCGCCGCGCTGTATTTTGCGCAGTATGCGCTGATTGAAAACCTCCGCGGTTGGCTGGGTGTCCAAGCCTACGAGAGCTTCCCTCTGCCGCATCTGGCGCTCGGCTGCCTCATCGCCAATGCGCCGTTCTGTTTTGTGGCGGGACTCGTTATTCCGTCCGTCTGCCGGTGTTTGGGGGGCCTGGGTGTGCCGGTGAGCAGGGCCTTCGCTTGGGAGGCGCTGGGCGCGGCCTTGGGCGGACTGGGGGTGACGCTGCTGCTGGTCCGCGGCCTTGCGCCCGACCCGCGCGACGAGGCGGAGTGGTTCCGCTTTTTCCCGCAGGCCGTCGCCCGGCCCGGCCGGTTCGAGACCGGAGGCGGCACGACCTTCTATGGTGCGCAAGGCGGCTCCTTCTACGCGCTTTCGTCGGGCGGGGTGAGCGAGGTGATCCCCGAGGGCGATCGTGCGATGGAACTGGCGGTGCTGCTGCTCTCGCAGCGGCCCTATGCGAAAGAGGTGCTGCTGCTGGGCCGGGTGCCGCTGGCAGCGGGACTTGCATTGGAGTCGCTGCGCCCGGATCTCGCCGTTGTGTGGTGCCCGTGTGATGCGACGTATGGCGTCCGCTTGCTGGCTGCCGTCCGGGCCAGCGGGGTGCGGACGCGGCTCCGTGCGAGCGGCGAGACGCCGCAGCGCTTTCTCGAGCAACAGGCCGGGGGAACGTTCGATGGCGTGCTGGTGGCGCCGCCTGCGGCGACGACGCTGGAAGGGGCTTCGTGGCGCCAACGGGCGTTCGCGCTGCGCGTCAGACAGGTGACAAGGCGCACGGGGGTGGCGCTCTTCGGACTCGACTGCGCGTCGGCTGCGCTGACACCGGAGAAGTGTGCCCTGCTCGATTTGTCCGTTCGAGGGGTTCGGCACGGATGGCCCGAGAGCGGCGTGTTCGCGGCCGGTGCGGGCGGGTGGTGGATCGCCGCGCAGGTGCCGCATCTGGCCTATGAGGCAACGAATGCTGTCGCGCGTTTTGCGATGCTGAAGCGAGAGGGGTATCCGGCTGAAGCGGTGGAGAGCCTCTACGATTCGGAGCGTGCGAGGCGGCTTGTGCGGGAGTGTCCGGTTCTGGATCAGTCCGCGGCGCTGTTGGCACCCGACGCGGCAGCGCTCGAGGAGGTGCTCGCGGCCGGTCTTGCGGATGCGGTGCGGCGCGCCTATCCTGAGACGACGCCGGGTACGTGGCTGGCCAGAATCAGGCCGTCTGAGGGCGTGCGCGTCGTCGGACTGCTTCTTGTGATGCTTTGGATGGCGCCGGTGGCTCTGGGGACGCGGGCGCACGCGCCGCGCCGGCTGCTGGCGGCTTGGCTTGCGTCGTGCGGCGCGTTGGGGCTGGCGGTTTCGCTGGCGGTTCTGTATCAGCTACAGCTCGGCTTCGGGTCGCTTTATCTGTTGGCCGGGGCGGCGAGCAGCCTCTATCTGGCAGGCCTCTTCTGCGGCAACCGTCTGGCGGAGGGCGTGCTGCGGCTGTTGTGCGCGAAGGTGAATGCGGTGAGGATCGCGCTCGTCGCCGTCACGCTGGCACAGGTGGGCGTGGCCCTGTGTGTGTGCGTTGCTGCCGAGCAGGCGGTGACGGCGGTCGGGCTGATCTGCCTCTGCTTTGTGACCGGCGGCGCGGCTGGCAGCGCCATGCCGGTCGCGCTTGCGGTGTCGGCGGAGGACGCGGGTGACGGCGTTCCGGCCTTTGCGTTTGCGGACGCGGTGGGCGCGGCGGTGGCGGGGTTGGTCTTTGTGCTGCTGGTGCCGCTGGCGGGTCTCTGGCAGGCTGCCGTCTGCTTCGGCACGCTGGCTTGCGGGGTGGCGCTGTGCGCAGCGGTGAGCGGGTGCCACGCGCGGCTGACGGCCGGGCTGGCGCTGGTCGCGGCACTTGCAGCATTGGGCGGACGTCTGAACGAGTTACGGTTGGACTCGCACCCTCCAAGCGGCGTCCTGCGGTCAAGCTCTCCGCCGGCTGTGCGGAGGGAGGGAAGGGCGACTCGGGAAACCTCGTCGCTGCCGGGCATCCCGCGCCGGCTCGATGTGCCGCGTATCCGCGAGCTGTTGCTGCGAGGCCAACTGGCAACCAACACGGCGGTCTATTGGGAGTGAGTCGGTTGAATGTTGAGCGTTGAATGTTGAGCGTTGAGCGTTGAACGTTTGTTTGAACTCTCAACTCTCAACGTTCAACTCTCAACTCTCAATTAAAGAAGTTACCTCATTCGTTTGTTCCCGCTCCGCGGACGGCGTGCTTGTCTGTTTGCGGATGGCCGAGACGGTCTCGCGGCAGGCGAGATAGAAGAGCCCGACGTCCACCGAGTAGGCGATGTATTGCACGCCCGCTTCGATCCAGCGCTGCGTTTGAGCCAGCGAGTCTGCGAACACGCCGATGGTCTTGTTCTTGCGCTTGGCGACGGCGATGATCTTCTGCATCTCTTCGAGCACACGCGGGTGCTCAATCTGGCCGGGAAGGCCGAGCGCCTGCGACAGGTCGTAAGGTCCGATGAACAGGATGTCCACGCCCGGGATGTCGGCGATCTTCTCGTACTCGCTCAGATGCGTGCCTTCGAGCTGGAGAATCACAAGCGCGTCGTTCGCCGCGGCGAAGTAGGCGGCGCGGTCCAGCGCAGAAAAGCGCGCGGCGCGCACGAACCGGCAGACGCCGCGGTGGCCGAGCGGCGCGAATTTGGCCGCGTCCACGACGGACTCGGCTTCGGCCTTGGAGGAGACCTGCGGGACCTGGATGCCGGCGGTTCCGAGATCCAGCGGCTGCGCGACGCTCTCCGCGCTCATGTCCCGCGTGCGCACGATCGGCAGGACGCCTGAAACCTCCGCCGCGCGAACCAGGTTCTGGAGCGTCTCCAGATTCGCCGGGCCGTGCTCCTGATCCAGAATGCAGAAATCGAAGCCTGCGTGGCCGATGACTTCAATGAATTCCGGCGCTGTGGTCTTGCAAAAAATGCCGATCAGCACGTCGCCGCTCTTCAGCCGCTCCCGTGCTCCCGCCGGTGTCAGATGTGTCATGTTTGCTCCTTCCCGCCGGGTTGCTGGCGGACGCGTTTTAACATATTAAAAAAGGCGGACGGTTTCAATGTCGAAATGTCAGACGGGCAGAATAGGGCCCGCTTTACAAATCCGGGGGAAGGTGGAACAATACGGGCGCAATGAGTAACCGACTGGCAGAGTTCACGATCGAGGCGCCATTCGAGCCCACAGGCGACCAGCCGCAGGCGATCCGAACGCTGGTGGCCGGGCTCGAAGCTGGGGCGCGTCGGCTGACGCTCGAAGGCGTCACGGGCTCGGGCAAGACCTTCACCATGGCCAACCTCATCCGCGAGTGGGGGCGCCCGACGATCATCATTTCGCACAACAAGACGCTGGCCGCGCAGCTCTTCGCGGAACTGAAGGGCTTTTTTCCGACGAACGCGGTCGAATATTTTGTCAGCTATTACGACTACTACCAGCCCGAGGCCTACATCCCGCAGACCGACACCTATATCGAAAAGGACGCTTCGATCAACGAGGAGATCGAGCGTTATCGGCTGGGGGCGACGAACGCGCTGCTGGGACGGCGCGACGTGGTGATCGTGGCGTCGGTCTCCTGCATCTACGGCTTGGGCTCACCCGAAGACTACAAGGAGATGCTGGTGTACATCGCGCCGGGCGCGTCGCTCGGACGCGACGCGATGCTGGAGCAGCTCGTGACCATCCAGTATTCGCGCAACGACTACGAGCCGCAGCCCGGCACGTTCCGCGTGCGCGGCGACAGCGTGGACATTTTTCCGTCCTACGAGACGACCGGCGTGCGCGTCTCTTTCTTCGGCGACGAGGTGGAGGAGATCCGCACGCTGGATCCGGTGACCGGCAAGACCGGCGCCCGTCTGCTGCGTTCGGTGATCTCGCCGGCCAAGCACTTTGTGATGCCCAAGTCAAAGGTTGAGGCGGCTCTGGGCCTCATCGGACGGGAACTCGACGAGCGTCTCGCCGAGTTCGAGCGGCAGGGCAAGCTGCTTGAGGCGCAGCGCCTGCGGCAGCGCACGGAGTTCGATCTGGAGATGATGCGCGAGCTGGGTTACTGCAACGGCATCGAGAACTACTCGCGCCATCTGGCCGGGCGGCCGGCGGGCGCGTCGCCCGCGTGCCTGCTCGACTATTTTGACTGCGAGTTCCTGACGATCATCGACGAGTCGCACGTGACGTTGCCCCAGCTCCGCGCCATGTACAACGGCGATCAGGCGCGCAAGCAGACGCTGGTGGAGCACGGCTTCCGCCTGCCGTCGGCCAAAGACAACCGCCCGCTCTTTTTCGAAGAGTTTCTGGGCAAGGTGGGGCCGATCGTCTTCACCACGGCCACGCCCAGCGCGTACGAGCGTCAGGTGAGCGAGGTGATCGCCGAGCAGGTGATCCGACCGACGGGGCTGCTCGATCCGCCGGTCGAGGTGCGCCCGCTGGGCAACCAGATCGACGACCTGATGGAAGAGGTGCGGCGCGTGGCGGAGGCGGGCGACCGGGTGCTGGTGACGACGCTGACCAAGCGGTCGGCGGAAGACCTTGCAACGTACCTGCGCGAGACCGGCATCCGCGTCGAGTATCTGCACAGCGACATCGACGCGATCGCGCGCGTGGAGATTCTTGGGCGGCTGCGCAAGGGGGATTTCGACTGTCTGATCGGCATCAACCTGCTGCGCGAGGGGCTGGACTTGCCGGAGGTGGCGCTGGTGGCGGTGCTCGACGCGGACAAGGAGGGGTTCCTTCGGTCCGGCACCTCGCTGATCCAGACGGCGGGCCGCACGGCGCGGCATCTGAGCGGGCGGGTGATCCTGTACGCGGACAAGGTAACTGACGCGATGCGGCTGATGATGGACGTGACGCAGGCGCGCCGCGTGAAGCAGGAGGCCTACAACACCGAGCACCACATCACGCCGCGCAGTGTGAAGCGCGCGATCAACGAGTCGCTGGCGCTCTACTCCGAGGCGCAGCGGGTGGAGGAGCGCATGGTGGCGGCGGAGTCGCACGAGGCGTACGACGTCCACCGGGCGATCGGCGAGATCGAGGCCGAGATGCTGCAGGCGGCGGACGCGCTCGAATTCGAGCGCGCGGCGCTGCTGCGCGACGAAGTCCGCGAACTCAAGCGGATGCTGGAAAAATAAGGCGTCCGCGGCGGTTTCGGCTTAGCGGAGCGTGGTTGTCGCGCGGAGGAACCCGGTGCCGGTCGGTGAATTCGTGAACACGATGGTCTGCCCGAGGCCGAGGATATCCGTGTGACCGGGGATGTCCGACCATGAGCCGGACAAAAGATTGGACCGCCCTTCTAACGTGTAATAGCGCTGTTTCCCGCCAAGCTCCGGACCTGCCTGGATCGTCATGCACCCGGTTACCGGTTGTCCTCCGGACAGGGTCATACCTAGCTTAAGCACGCTGGCGGCGTTCGTGGGGTGCGTGCCCGCGACGTACTCGGACCAGGCGTTCATGCCGTCGCTGTCCGAGTCGGACGTTGCGGCATCCTCGAGCGCGTTGGTTGGATACCATTGCGCAAGCCACCATTTTGGGGTGCTGTTTGCAGCCAGCTCCGCGCCGAACACCGCGTGCAGCGTGTGGTCGGCGAGCACGTTCGTGAATGTGTAGCTTGGGGCTGCACCCACACTGGTGCCATCGACAAGGACGTCGGAGAGCGAACACCAGTTTCCAGGAGTGACCGTAAACGTCGTATTGCTGTAAGACGCGACGCTGACCTCGCCTTCCGGCGTGATCCAGCCGAAGCCGCTGACGGTGACGGTGACCGTGTTCGACGGCGTGGCGGCGGGATTGTCGAACGGCCCGCCCGGCGTTCCGCCCGCAACCGCGCTGGCGTACCAGCTCGTCGGCTGCTCATTATTCCAGCGGGGGTGGATGAGCGCGAGCGAGCTGCCGCCGCCGTTCGGCTCAGTAGGCCACGGGGCGTCAGGCGCGTAGGTGACCCGGTCGATCTCGTTCGAGACCGCATCGATGAGTTCGAGCGTCTCGCCTGCGTTGTCGAGCGTGCCGGTCGTCCAAACCAGAGCAGGAATGCCGTAAGGGGCGAAGGGGCTTGCGGCGATCACCAGATAGGCGCCGGCATTCAGAACGGTGCCGGTGGGGAAGGTGTAGGTGATGCCTTTCGAGAAGCTGAAGCCTGTCAGATCGAGCGGCGCGCCGCCGGGGTTGGTCAGCTCGACGAACTCCGGCTGGCCTTCGTCTGCGGGATGGTAGTGGATTTCCGAGATGACCGCGTGGCCCTGGCTCCAGTCGAAGGCGAACGCGCCCATGTCTGCGCGGCTGCCGTCGGGATCGCGAGCTGCGTCGGGATCGCCCGAATCGATCACGGCAGAACCGGCCTGAAGCGCGAAATTGCCTGCGCTCGGGCGCAGGAACTGGGGCTCGGCGAAGAGCGTGCCGTCGCCGGTCACAGCTTCGGTGTCGCAAAGGGTGTATGACACGTCGAGCGCGGAGAGCGCGTCGCAGGAGAAGGGCGCGACCGTCGCGTGCGAGACGATGCAGTTGCGGACCTCGGCGCGGCCGCCGCCCATGCCGAGGTTCTTCTCGTAGACGGCCACGGCGTGCGAAACATCGCGGAAAGTGTTGTTCTCGATGAGCCCATACGAGCCGGCGTCTTTGACGCCCAGCCCCATGTCGACCCCGGAGATGATGTTGCGTCGAACGAGCGCGGTGGAGGCCTGACCGATCGAGACAGCCTTGTCGAAGCAGCGCTCGATGCGGTTGCTCTCGACGAGCAGGTCGAGGGTGCCCTCGCCGATGTCGATGGCGTCGTTGTTGTCGCCCATGAAGTCGTGCAGCCAGTTGCCGCGGATGATGCCGCCGCTGATGCCGTCGTAGTCGATGGCGTCCGTGTCGACGGTCAGGCCGCCGGACATCTCGCAGTTCTCGACGCGCGCGTACCGGGCGCGCTTGATGTTGATTGCGTCGCCGACATACGCGATACGGAGCCGGCTGTTTTCGAGGACGGTGGAGTTGCCTTCCTGAACGAAGATCGGGAGGCGCACGTCGTCGATGTCGAGGCCGCTCATGAAGAGGTCGGAGCCGAAGGCGGAGACCGCCGCCTTCATGTTGACCGGGTCGTTTCCTGCGAGCGTGGCGCCGCGGATGACGACGTTGGAGAGGATGCCGGGGTGGTCGGCGCGGTTGAAGGCGATCCCGCCCCAGCGAGGCTTGAGGTCGGACGCGCCGGTCAGCGTCGGGCTCACAGAGAGGTGGGCACGTGCGTTGTCGTTGGTGTTTGGCAGCAGGCATACAGGCGCTTCGGCCGTACCCGCGAGCCGCACTTCGCCCTGCACGTAGATGCTGGCCGAATCGGGCATTAGGATTGTCACGCCGGGCTCGGCGGTCAAGCAGGCGTTGGAGGGGACGTAGATGTCGCCGGTGGCGAGCCAGGGCGAGCCTGCAGCCGTGAGCGTGAGGCTGCCGGCCACAGCGGAGGGCAGGAGGCTGGCGCCGGTGGGGATGAACACGGCGGTCACGCTCAGCGGCGTCGCGCTGTCGGGGATGAACGTCAGAACGGGTGATGTGTTTGTGGTGACGTCGCCGGTCAAGCGGGTCACCGAGGCCTGCAGGTCAAAGCCGAAATCGTTGTAGTTCTCAGAGGTCTGGTGAACCTCGACGGCAATGACGTTCGTGCCCTCGATAAACGTGACGGGGGAGAGCTCGAACGGGTTGTAGAAGTTCTCGTTTGGAACGCTTGTGCTTGAGATGTTCGACGATGCGAACGTCGTGACCGAGACTTGCCCGGTCGGCATGTTCGAGCGCAAGATTTCGCTGCCGTTGAGGTAGACGATCGCTCCGTCGTCTCGCAGGAGCTGCAGCGCGAGGGAGTGGATAGTGGAGACGTTGCTGAGGCTCACGGTCCGACGGAAGTAGGCGGTGGTGATTCGGTTGTTTGTGGCGTTGCCGATGACCGTCGCTTCGTCGCCGTCGCCATAGCCGAGCTGGCCGGTGCCTGTGGCCCACGCGGCGTCACTAAAGGCAGGTTGATTCCAGCCCGCGATTTCGTTGGTCGCAACGGTGTAGCGCCACGAGGACCCTTTGTTGGACAGGCTGACGACGCTGTTGCTGATCACCCAGTAGGCGAAGGTCTGCCCGATGGCGGGAACGGCAGTGAAGGTGACAGGCACGCCGGACAGCAGGGTATTCGTGGCGCCGTTGAGCAGGGGCACATAATTGGCTAGAACGCGGCCGGTGCCGTTCGCGTCCACCTGCACCTGGGCGGTCTGCCCCCCGGCGAAATAGCTGGCTACCTGTTGCAGGGCAATCGCAGGCCGCTGGCGCGCATAGCTGCGAATCGCCTCGATGTTGGTGTCCCACGCTGACACGGATGAGATGCCGCCTTTCGAGGCGTATAACTTAGCGTGTTCGATGATCTCCGAGCGGATGCGCTGGGCCTCGAAGTCGATGATGGGAAGGATGCGGCTCGCGCTGAAGGAGCTGTTGAGGTGCGCCATCAGGCGCTGGGCGCAATAGGTTCGGAACTCCGTGTTGTTCAGGAGTTCGCGGAACACGACCATGGAGGAGCCCATGGTGGGCAAGCGGTTGTCGTTCACGTTGCCAAAGGCGCGGTCCAGATCGACAAAGCACCAGCGCCACTTGCCGCCCGGATTCCGGTCGCGCCACCACTTTCTGTTATGGGCCCACGCGGTGTCGTCGGTAAACACTTGTCCGGCCACATAATCTACAAGGTCCTCGATGTCGACCTGGCTCTTCACGTACTCGTAGTTTGCAGGCACGGCCAGGCTATTTGCGCCGAGGTACGCGAGCAGCGCGTTCCAGCCGTCCGCAGTGCCGTAGTTGAGCAGTTCGTCGCTGCTTGTGCCGTCATTCTCGAAGAAATCGATGTTGGCTAGGTCGACGCCGTAGTTCTTTGCGCAGAAGACCTCGTCCATTTTCTCCTGGATGTTGATCAGACCGTAATACGCTCCGTTGAGGTAGCTGGCGCAGGGGCGGAAGCCCTGCGTGGCGTTCTTGATGGCGCCCTTGAGCATCCGCTGGCCCAGCGTGTCCCGGAGAAACGTCACGGCCCAATCGTCGTTGCCGTTGCGCAGCACGAGGCGGTCGAAGAGGCCGACCGGCTTCTCGGGGAAGAGCTGATAGGCGAGTTCCGCGTCCCCGTACTTGCTGTCGAGATTGACGGTGAAGGGCTTCTGCGCCTTCAGGAACGTGTTGAGGCTGAAGAGGCGGAAGCCCGCGCCGATTTGGAACGCCGTGTTCGACGGCGTGGTGCAGAACTGGAGCGAGCCCGGCACGTCACGCTCTTTCAAGACGTTGGTGTAGATGCCGTAGGTGGCGTCGAAGAGCAGCAGGGGGTCAACCACGAGCGACACGACGGGCAGTTCGGGCGTGCGCTGGTTTACGAGGAACGTGCGGGTCACGACCGGGCCGGGATGGAAGCCTGCGGCGTAGGCGCGGGCGCGGACCACCGTCGTGGTCGCGACCGTGAAGGCGTTGGTGTAGAGCCGGGACGAGGCGTTCGGCTGGCTGCTGTCGAGCGTGTAGCGGATGGCGGTCACGCCCGCGCCTGATGAGAGCGTGACGGACACCGGGCCGGTGACGAAGAGCGGCTCTGCGGGGGAGACGGTCACTGCGGGTGCGCGGTGCAGGTTCTGACTGAGCTGCGGCGCGCGGTTGGTGGTGCCGGCTGTGGACTCGCCGAAGAAGCCCCACATGCTGCCCCCGTCGGGCGAGCGGCCGAGGGAGATGTCGTCCTGCTGCACGCCGAAGGTCACGCCGTCAACCAGGCTGCCTTGGGGGGTGAAGAGGCCAACCTG
>CAYMLQ010000010.1:0-44302 GCA_964390795.1 uncultured Lentisphaeraceae bacterium | reverse complement strand
GGGGCCACGGCTTCAGCATGCCGTCCGTGCCCCGCCTATGGGATGCTAGTGATCCCGATTGACTGTGTTATCAAGCCGTTCTCGTACTTAACGGGTGATTTTCCGGTTCTGATAGAGGCCAAGTCAGCAGGCGACGCAACGAATACGAATAAACGTCGAAAAGAGGAAGCCCAGAAATTCCGTCCGTTGAAGGACCGATATGGCGATTCAGTAAAGTTCCTGCTATTTCTGTGCGGATATTTTGAGCCAGGCTATCTCGGATATGAAGCGGCGGAAGGCATCGACTGGGTGTGGGAGCATCGTCCAAACGACCTTCAAGCGCTTCTCAATTCCGGCAGCAAAAAAAATCAAACGGCCTATGTTAAGGAAACCGCAGTTGGTTATGCCTTAGATAAAGTCTATGCCCAGGAAACCGACAGATTTGAAGCCCAAGAAGAGGCGGATTCGCTAAAAGGCGCCGCTGAGCGCAACAGACTCGGCCAGTTCTCCACTCCGTTTCAGATGGCCGATCAGATGGTTAAGCATGCGCTGTCCTTACTCGATCCGGACGTCCCCTTGCGCTTTCTTGAGCCCGCCGTCGGTACAGGCGTTTTTTTCAGTGCCCTTCTCCGAAGTACGACCGCCTCACGTATCGAATCAGCCACAGGATGCGAGATCGATCCCTCATATGGGGATATTGCCCAAAAGATCTGGCAGCCGCATGGACTGGACATCATAAACTGTGACTTCATCGACTTTGCCTTGGACGCGAGCCATTCCGGCCAGTTCTCGATTCTGTGTACAAACCCGCCTTATGTCCGTCATCACCATTTGACGCCCGAGCAGAAGCTCCGGTTGCAGTCGCTGGTTGTGCAACGTCTCGGGCTTCAACCCAGCGGACTCTCGGGCTTGTATGTCTATTTCATGTTGCTGGCGGACGCGCTGCTGGCGGAAGGCGCGGTCGCGACTTGGCTCTTGCCCGCTGAATTTCTCTACGTGAATTACGGTCAGGTGCTCCGTGACTACCTTGCCACGCGAGTGACGCTGTTATCGGTTCACCATTTCGATCCGGATGAGGTGCAGTTTGACGACGCCCTCGTGTCTTCCTGTATCGTGACCTACCGCAAGGCAAAGCCGTCAAGGGACGCCCACTGTGAAATGTCGTTCGGCGGTAGTGCGGTCGATGCGCGAGTAAAGAGAAGCGTGCCGCTTTCAGAACTCCGAACGTTGAACAAGTGGACTATGTCCCATTTTGGGGCTGACCTCAGCGTGTCGACGGGCATTCGTCTTAAAGATCTTTTTACGGTGCGAAGAGGGATTGCCACCGGCGCGAATGACTACTTCATCATGGATCAGGCAACCATCGACAAATACGAAATCCCGCGGCAATACCTAAAGCCGATTTTGCCCAGTCCACGATATGTCCGCAACCCTGTGATCGAGTCCGCCTGCGACGGCACACCGAAAGTTGAGCGGTTCGGCTATCTGTTGGACTGTACCGCGTCACCCGACGAGATTAAGCGGAACTATGCAGGCTTGTGGTCGTACTTGGAAGTGGGCGTCACGCAGGGGCTGCCCGAGCGTCATTTGTGCTCCCAGCGCGATGCGTGGTATTTTCAAGAGAAGAGGGAACCCGCGCCCTTCCTCGTTTCGTACATGGGACGCTCAAGAGACCAGCGTTCCTGCCCGATCCGTTTTTTTGTCAATTTTTCATCGGCCATCGTGACCAATGTTTTTCTGAATCTGTATCCGACTGTTGAACTTGCCGAACTGCTTGGCGGCGACCGCCTACGTATGCTCGAATTCGGCGAGGCGCTCAATGCTATTCCCATGGCAGCGATCTTGCATGCAGGTCGTGCCTACGGCGGCGGGCTCCACAAGATCGAGCCGAAGGAACTGCGCGAGGTCCCCCTGTCTGTCGTCCCTGTTTGGCTGGCGGAGGGATTGAAGAAGCGACTGCTTCTGCTGTAGACTGTTCACCCAAGTTCTGATCAGGAAGCTGATCGGCCAAGCTCGGATCACGCTGACAGTTGCTTGGAGAGGTACGCCTGTGCGAAAGATCTGTATTTTCATCGGGATGACGGTTGGCGGATGGGCCGGCTGGTGGCTCGGCGCCAAAGTCGGCTTCATGACCGGTTTCCTCCTCAGCGGCGTCGGCAGCTTGGCCGGGGTCTATCTGGGCTGGCGCTTCCATCGCGATTACTTGGATTAAAAAAAGGATTCATCATGCCGACAAACCTTGGCGAAGTCGCGAGCGGAACGCATGGTTTAGCGACTCTGTTTCATCGGGCAGGGACGGTTCCCCGAACCGTCCGCGGACGCCTCGGGGAGGCGTCCCTACCGCGGGCGTACGCCCGTTGCTGCTTTCTCTTGATGCTGTTGTTGACCTTGCCGACGTTTGCCCAAATTGCCGTCACCAACACCGCCGTCCTGCCCGTGCCCAAGCTGGAGAACGATTTCTATGACTGGTACCAGCGCCACGAGCAGGTCAAGGAGCTGATCAAGACGCAGCCCGCCGACATCGTCTTCATCGGCGACTCCATCACCCACATGTTCGGCGATCGGACACCCTCGACCGTCCACCGCGGTTCGAACGTCTGGGCCCGCTATTACGGCAAGCGCAACGTGGTGAACCTCGGCTTCGGCTGGGACCGCACGCAGAACGTCCTGTGGCGGCTGGACAACGGCGAGTTCGCGGGGCTGAAGCCCAAAGTCGCCGTGCTGCTGATCGGCACCAACAACCGCACGGGCACGAAGAACGCCCGCGAGAACTCGCCCGCCGAGATCGCCGAAGGGATCGAGGCGGTCTGCAGGAGCGTCCACGCCAAGTCGCCCGCCACGAAAATCGTGCTCCTGAGCGTGCTGCCGCGCAGCCCCGCGCACTTTGTCGAGCCGATCCGCGAGATCAACCGCCGCATCGTGAAACTGGAGGCTCTCGGCTACGTCACCTTTCTCGACCTCTGGCCCGGCTTCGCCGACGCGAACGGCCTGCCCAAGAAGGAACTGATGGCCGACACGGTTCATCCCAACGCCCAAGGCTATGAGGTTTGGGCCCAAGCGCTGGAACCGCTGCTCGTCAAGTTCCTGGGCGAGAAGTAAGCGTCGTCCCTATCGTTTCTCCTCGAAATCCTCTTTCGTCAGCACGCCGTCACCGGTCCTGTCGAGCCGCTGGAAAAACGGTTCCGGCCCCTTGAACTCCGCTTTCGTCACACGGCCGTCCTTGTCCGCGTCCTCGCGCGCCAGGACCTGCTCGAAGGTGACGCGCGGCCGCTCCGGCTGTCTGCCCGCCGGCCCAGGCTGCCCTCGCGCCTGATCCTGGCCCTTGACCGGGCCGACCGCCTCGCTCTCCGTACGCGTCGCCTCGGGTCTGGCGGAATCGCCGCCGCCCGCCTTGAGCCCGCGGTCAAAGAAAGCCGTGACCTTTTCGCCGATCTCCTTGCCGCCGAAGCCCTGCCCGTGGCCCGCGCCCTGAATGCGGTGCAGGTGTACGCTGCCCCCCGCCTTCTTAAGCGCCTCGAAAAGCAGCTCGCTCTGATAGAACGACACGACCGGGTCGCTGTCGCCATGCACGATCAGAAATGGCGGCAGCGCGTTCGTCGTCACATAGGTGAGCGGGCTGGCCCGCGCGGCCTTTTCCTTGTTCTCCTGCACCGGGCCTCCGAGCAGGGCCGACTCGGGCGACGCCGGATCGTTGTGCTTCATGCGCGCGCCCGGCGCCGTGCGCTCATCCATCCGCGCAAGGTCGGTCGGCCCATAATAGTCGCACACCGCCTGCACGCGGCTCGACACCTCGAGGTTCGGTCCGACGTCGAACGCCTTCTCGTCACCGCTGGTGCCGAGCAAGGCGACGAGGTGTCCGCCCGCCGAGCTGCCCCACACGCCGAAGCGGTCAGGGTTGAGCCCGTACTCCTTGGCGTGCGCACGCAGCCAGCGGACGCCCGCTTTGCAGTCCTCGATCTGCGCCGGAAAGACCGCGTGGCCGCTCAGCCGGTAGTTCAGGCTCGCGACCGCATACCCGCGCTCAAGGAAACCCTGGCGCGCGGGCGGGCACCCCTCCTTGCTGCCGTTCTGCCAGCCGCCGCCGTGAATCCAGATAATCAGCGGCAGCGGCCCGTCCGCTTTCTCAGGCAGATACAGATCCAGCTTTTGACGCTCGTGTCCGTTCTCGACATACGTGAGATCGCGCAGCGCCTTGACGCCTTCGGGAAGACCGCCGCGCCCCGCCGGGGCCTGCGCGAACGCCAGCCCCGCCATGATGACCGCCACCGCTACCGCCTGTTTCGTTTTCATGGCAGAGTGAACGGATGAGCTTGCAAGATATTGGCGGCTGTTCCCTTGGCGCGCCTTTTCCGATCGCATCATTTTATTTGTGAAGAAGTCTGTGGCGTCAGGTGCTGCACGTTGATCTCGTCATCGTTGAGCAGATCAAAGGTCGTCCAGCCGAGGATGAAATCGGTGAGCTCAAAGAGGTTCAAGCCCGCGCGGACGACGTTGTATAGGCCAGCGGTCGCGCCCACCGTGCCGCAGTACCGGAACGGCCTGATAGCCCCGCCGCACACATCCGTAAGGTGGCGCGCTTGACATGCAAACCGCCGAGCAATTCGTGCATACCGTGAATCCCTTCGAGTCACAGTTCGTGTCCCGCAAGGAACGCTACGACAACATGCGGACGATCCTGAAGATTCCGGTCGCGACAAATATCAGCATCGTGAACGTCATTGCCAACACCTGAAAATGCAGGTTGCACCAATGCGCCGGGCTTCGGCGCGAAGGGTTCGCGAAGAAATCGCGCATGAGCGTCAGGGTGTTGTCTCGGGGCCAAAGCGTGTCAACAAAGGCGTCCTTCACGACTCCCACGACCAAAACATCAAAGCACAGGAACTCCACGAAAACGGTTATCAGGCAGGCGACGGCCCACCAGATATTGGCGTCAGTACTTCGAAACGCAATGGTGATCTCGTCCATGAGCACGAGGAAGACGAACATCGTCGCAACGTGTGCGCAAACGCAGGCGAACAGCGATCTTCCATGATGCCAACGCAATGTGTCCTTTCTCAGGTCAACGTCGCCGAGCTCCGCCTGCCTTGCGTACCGAGTTACGACGGGATGAAGGTCGGCCAGATCCTGCCAGAGCCATCGTACGAAACCGAGTGTGCCGAGCATGCTGAGGATCGCAGGCGGCACCAGGAGCCCCCGAACGGACAACTCGGAAACCCAGCGGGGAATGGGCCAAGGACACGCTCCCATCAATACCAATGTGGCGCAGATCAGCAACAGGGTTCCTATCGAAGTCGTTGCTGTCGCGACCCAGAAGGCGTGTACCGGAAAGGCCGGCAGGCACTCGGCGAGGACGCCGCTCGCCGTCAAAGCTTGCCTCAGCCGCATGAGAAAGGCCCGGCACTTGAAAGGCATGCAAAGTCCAGCGGAGGCAAGGATCGCTCCTCCGAATTGCTCCGACGCGAGCGTAGCCGAGTCGCGTAGCCGAAGCAATTCGTCGCACTGGTTCGTGATGGAGGTGGCGTCAGATCCGCCACCGTCCTCCCTAGATGGCACGCGTGCACGCAAGCGCTCACCCCCTGATGTATCAGCGCCGGCTGCCGGGACACCCGCCAAGCGGATCATTTTCAGCAGTTTGCTTTCGTAGGCAGAGGGATAAGCGGAGACATACTGCACGTCCTCCAAGTCACGCAGGAACTCCAGTGTCTCCGGTAAGTCCCTGTAGTCGAAACTCTCATCGCGCAGGACGACGACGTGCCGGCCGCTGTCCCTGGCGATCATCGTCTCGCGAACCAACCAGTCGTCGCTGTTGTCGGACGGTTTGTCAGCGAAACAGTATGGACTGAGGATGACGAGTACGATCTGTGACGCGCGGATTTTCTCTTCCAATCGTTTTGGAAACGAACCCGGCGAGTACCCATGCACGTCCATGTACACGCGACATCTGTTGTCCAAGAGCATCCGATAGACACGCTCGGCAAAGTGCGTTCCGAGTTTACGTCGATAGGCGATGAAAATGTCAGCGGGCTCGTGTCCCGTGTTTTCCTGTTGGTCCTTCAGCATGCTGTCCTCCGCACTCGGTACGCAGTGCCACCCATCCACATAGATGATGAACCATGCACATGGTCAAATCCAGTGGATTTACGACGGCTCCTCAGAAAGTCGTCCGCGTTGTGACCTCATGTCGTTTCGCCGAACGCATCCGATCCGCCGTGGTTCTCCGGGCAGGCGTACACGCGCCTGTCCAAACGCCCGGAAAGTGTTTTTATCATACGGCTTTTGAGGCCCGCCGTCAACGCCGTGCCTAAGTACGCCGTGCCTAAGTTGCCAGTTGTTCTAAATCAAATTACCTGTCCAAAATACCTGTCCCTCTGTCATCCCCTCGCAGTAGGGCACGTTGCGTGCGATGATCGCCGACCATTCCGCGGGGAAAGGCTGCTCGGCCAGCCCTTTCCTATGGTAGTCACGGAATGGATGAAACAGACCCATGAATGTGCTCCATCATACGGCCAGGATGCGTGGTATGGCGCGGACGAAATCGAAGTCGATCTTCTTGATGGTGGCGTCGAGCTGATCCCAGGGCACGAGGTGGGGGGAGGTGCGGAGGTCAACGTTTTTAGGGGCGGGGGCGTGGGTCCAGCCCGCCAGCCAGCGCTCGGCGCACCAGCGGGCGTGCTCCATGCGGCCGAGCGTCTCGACCTGAGACTCGTCGAAAATACGGGGCAGGCGCGTATCGGACTGAACGGCGGTGTAGCCGAAGGTGCGCAGCTTGACCTCCATGTGCTCGGCCTGTTCGCAGTTGGACTCGCGGAAGTCCTCGCTCAGCATGTCCCACGGCTGCAGGGCCGGGTTGGTCTCCGCCTTGCCCTCCTTGAGCTGTTCGCTGACGTAGGACTCGTGGAACGAGCGCGCGAAGCGGTGCAGGTTGTCCGCCAGGATCATTTCCTTTGCGCAGCAGGCGTCCAGCAGTCCGAAGCCGTCGATCTGTTTGGCGAGCGCCGAATCGGAGTGCTCCGCCCGCAGCAGCTCGCAGAGCCCGGCGGCGTGGGCGAGACGGATGAAGACCTTTGCCCCGTCTGGCCCGAGGTGCGGCGCCAGGCGCAGGGCGATGGAGAAGTTCGCGTAGTCCTGGTCCAGGCAGAGGATCACGGTGCCGATCTGCTCCGGGCCCGACAGGGCGCTGGCGATGCGGCGGGCGGTTTCGGGCTGGTCGAGTTCGGCCTCGATGAAGTCAAGGTCGCAAAGGCGTTCCAATATGGGGTGCTGTTCCAGCAGACGGACTTTGCAGCTTTCGGCGTGGCGGTCGATGACGGTGACGGAGACCTTGCGACCGTTCGCAAAGTGGCCGCTGCGGGCGAGGCGCAGCAGGACTGCTTCGCCCAGCTGGCCCAGGCCGCCGATGACCACGTGCATCCGCCGCGTGTCGGCGGGTGCGAGGGGGCCGCGCGCCAGCAGATGCTCGCGCCAGAGCAGGCGGGCGGCGTTCTCGAAGGCGTTGAAGATGTGGATGTCGACATTGGGCGCCGCCTCTTTGAACACGCGGTGTTTCCTGAACAGTTCGGCAGTCGGGCAGTCGACTAGATGCACATGGCAGGTCGGGCGGGCGTTCGGCGACGCCGACTTGTCTCCGCGCGTCCGAACCAGGTTTAGGAAATGTGAGGCGATCTCGATGTTCGTGCTGTCGTCCCCGGTGGTGATGAACACATGGCTGGCGCGGTGGGCGCGGGCGGCGGCCAGGCAGCCGGGGCGGCTGGCGTCGTCGTGAAGTGTGAAAGCGCCGGCGTCCTCGCACGTCCGCATGAGGCGGTTCTCGGGGTCGGGGTCGATCACCACGATCCGGCTGCGCTCATCCCGATAGTCGCGGACGAGCGCCGCTGCCTTGCGCCCGACGCCGCAGATGACGACATGGCCTTTGCTCCGGCTCAGGCGCAGCGCCCGCAGTTCCACATGGAAGATACCGATCAGCGCCTTGGCGAGCGCGACGAACGTCAGGAACGGTGACAGGAAGCGGCTGACCTGCAGCGGCCACGGAACCGCCCCCTCGACCAGCCCCGCGTCGAGCCCGAAAAGCTGGATGCTCTGGTACACCAAATCCGGGAAAGGTGCGGGCTGGCCAGCGGCCTGATAGTACTGGGCGAACCCGGTCACCCCCAAGACCGTCGACAGCAAAGCCAACCCCGCCAGCACCGGCAACTCGAAGCGCTGCCAGGTGCCGGACGCTTCCGAATCGAGTTCGTCAGTGTCGTTCATGGTTTACAACAACCGAATTTACGGTAGCAAGCCTTTTGCCTTCCTGAACTCGATGCCCGCATTCCAGCGCTCGATGAATTGCTGTGTCGCCGATGGAACGTCTTGTTGCCCCGTCAGCTCCTTTGGGGTGATCCACTTAAGTTCGCCATCGAGCGTTCCGTCGGGCAGCTGCTCGGCAGCGCACTCGTAGTACAGAATGTCTGTGACGTTGCCTTTGATCCCTGGAGTTTGGAAAGGCATCGAGCCAGTAAAGCGCCGGATCGCAGCCTTAACGTTCGCTGGAGCGCCGGATTGTGTCGGCAAACTGGAGAGGGCCTGGATCAACGCTAGATCGACGCGCTCGTCGCGAGCCACCGTTCCGCCGGGAAGATCCCACACGGTCGCGTTCTCGACCGTTTGCCGCGAGAGCAGGATCGCGCCCGCTTTATCCCGGATGATCGCCCTCACTTGGAAACGCATTTGTTTTTCTAACTCGCTGTCGTCACAGGGACAATGCGCTATCGAGTCCGGCGGGTCGATGTCAATAAGGCTTAAGCCCGCTGCTGAAAGCAGGTCCGGTATGTACCCGATGGCATCCAGATCCTTTTTCCGCTCCATAACGGGCAGGCGGTCCCACGCGATCATGAGGGGGTGGAGCCGCAGCGTGGGTTCCTTTTTGTCGAGCGGCGCATAACGCCATCCGCTGTTATTTTTCTCAGCAATCCACCGGTCATGCTCTTCGATTGCCAACTTGCGCAGTTGCCGTGGCGTGAATCCCATGACGGCTGGCACATCACTCGGCCCCGTTTTCGGGACGATGGTGTACCCGTTCTTCAGGATGCGCGTCGGCAACTGGTTGGCCTGTTGAAGGTTCGAATCCTGATAGCCTTGGCCCAGTTGTTCCCAGTCCTCATGGGCCTCTCCTGCGGCTTTCTTGGGCAAGTCCACCCACTGTGTTTCTCGGTAGAAATCGTGAATCAAGGGGGCAAACACTTTGAGGCGCGATTCTTTTGACAGTTCAAAATAGGACGCAATGAGCCCGAAGAACTCCTCGGCGTTAAGATGCAATGAAAGTTGCGCCGACGAAGGCAGGGCCGAAGGCACAAGGCCACGGATCACGGACAAACGCGACATATCCAAAATCGCATCAAGGGATCTTAGTCCGTGGTTGTAGCCGGACACTCGGAGGAGCGCGTAGGCCAGAGGATTGTCCAATTGGATGACCGGAGCGGTTTCGCCCATCTCGTCCGTCTGCTTCTTTAAGTTGTAGCCAAAAACGATGGCGCGTCTCAGCATCGCACCGAAATCGGACGGAGATCGTTGGGTCGGTCCCAAGACATCTACATAGCCTCTCAGCCTGCTCAGGAAGTCGGGCCCTTTGTTGTCGATGAAGTTATCACGTACCATTTTGTCACAATCGCTGCCTTTTTGCTCAAAGCGAGCAAAGCTATGGCTAGTCCCTCCGGCAAAAACGAAGATGGCCTTTCCGATAGGGTGCTCGTGCTCGCCGTCCCTGAAGGTGCCATCCTGCATGGGGGCCAGAAAATGTTTGAGCCAGCCTAAGGGCACGCCGTCCAGCATGCTGTCAAACTCATCGAAGAAGATCAATGGAACGGAGCCGTCCCTGGCTTTGTCATGCACCAGATGCAAGGCGCGCGTCAGCTCCTCGACCTTCATGAATTCTGACATGTTGAAGGTCAACGTGTCTGGCTTCTTTCCGAACACCGCCTCCGCGATCGCTTTGACGCCGAAGGATTTGCCACAGCCCGGCTGGCCGAAAACGGCGACACAGAGTGGACGCGCAACGGTCTTTCGATCCAGGTACTCGCGCATAAGGCCGCGAATCGAACGGTAGCCTTCGATCTCCCAGCGGTCTATGGCGCAAAGGCCTCCGAATCGCGCGACGGGAACGCCATCAAGGTCCGGTTTCGTCCGGTTGTTAAGGATCTTGATGGACAAATCCACAACCTGTGTCGACGTTTTCTGTCCAAGGATGGTCCAGTTTGGGGGTGTGGTGGTCCGCCAAGGGGCCGGATCAGGAACCTGGATGATCGCAAACGGAGTCTTATCGATCATCTGAGGTGCGCTCGTCGGAAGAGGCGCAGAGACGGATTGGGTTGATGGACGAAGGCCGGGTGCGACCGGATTTAGAAGTTTTTTCTTGCCGTCCTGAGCGGGACCGTAACCTTTGTTGAGCAGCTCACGTGCGGCATTCAGGCCGTTTATGCAACTATTACGAAGGACGCCCGCCACGCTTTGAACCGCGATTCGGTCACCGCTAGATAAGCCTGCCGCCAGAGAAGCCGTGAAGGCTGCCGTGTAGCCGACCATTTTACCGTCGGTCTTCTCCTCCAAATCGCCTTCGATACTGGAAGGGTCATAAATGAGCGTAAAGGCCGGCGCGTTTTCATCACCGGCTTCTTTCTTCTCCGCTTTGGAGCGAGTGTCATAGAGGAGAACCCCCTCCAAGCTCAACCGCACGACAATGAAGTCCGCGCAGTTGCACAGCACGGCGAATTTGGCGTCCTTCCGGATCCACGCGGCGAAATCTGTGGCTGTGCGTTCCCAAGACAGACCCCGGCTGACAGGCAGTCCCTCCGCGCGAAACGTCCACATGTCCATGGAAAGAATGACCGGTACGGCTTTATTGGTCCGCTGTTGCAGCGACGAAATTGTCTTCGACCAGCCCTTCGCGTTGTCGATGGGCCGGCTCAGTTTGACCAGAAGGGGTACGCCTTGCGCGAGCGCCTGTTTGATTAGGCAATCTGCATGGGTGGCATAACGGAATCCGTTGCCAGCGTCATCGATGACCAGCAGATGAATGCCGCTAAACTCCGCGGGAATGTCGATGCCGAAAGGAGTGTCCTCTTCCGGCCCCGTGTACCCCTCGTACTTGTCAATCCGCCAGGCGGTCTTGTCCGGATCGCATTTTTCAGGCGCTTTTGCGATCTTCAGCAAGGCTCTGGACTGAACGACGGTTTGTTTGTTGCTGACCACCGTCTGGACGGACTCCTTCCCGCAAAGCTGTCCGATAAAGTCGGTCAACAGGTCGTTTCCGCCCATGATGGTGAGGGGTTCGACAGACGGATAGGTCCGCCAGTTCTGAAACGGGGGGTCGCTCTCTCTGTTGAAAGCGGCGGGCTCATGGTTGGGGCGATGATAGGCGATGAGATCACTGGTTGCATCTCCGGCGACAAGCACGCGGATTGATTTATCGGACGGAGTCATCTTCGTACCTTTCGCAAAGCAATCATGATGGTTTCATGAAGAAGAACATGAAGAACTTCGAGCCAGCAGCTAGGCATGAGAACGATCAATTCTCGAAAGGGTCTCATGCAGAATCTGAGAGTGTCATCAGATTATCACATGCCCCGATGCGTGCGCATCAGGAAACGTTGCCTTTCTTGCATGTATTAGGTCTGGCGACCGCGAGGCGGTTTTTTCCGCTCACGTAGTCAGGGGCACACAAACGGGGTCAATCCGCAGCGCGCGGGCCACGCGCAGCTCGCCCCAGTCGGCGAAGCGCATCCTTCTCGCGCCGTCCTTGCGCTTCGGGCCGAAGAACCGCCGGTTGCGCTCGAACACGCCGTCCACGAAAGCCTTGCCTCCAATGGCCATCCCGTCCGTGAAGTACCTGACCCGGCAGCGCAGCGCCTGGGGAAGCGTCAGTTTGCCGCCGCTTTCGATGACGCCGTCAACCTCGGACGTCGCGATCCCCGGACGGGCCACCCGACCGCCGTAGGCCGCGCGCCGTTCCTCTCCTGCCGTATAGAGCAGCACGCGGTAACGCTTCGCGACGTGCCGCCAGACGCCGGGCTGCTCCGTCCAGCGCGTGCCATGAACGGCGCTCAGCCCCTCCCGCGCCAGTTTCCCGCCGCCGCACGCCTCGCCGTAGCCGCTCCAGCGGTAATCCTTGGGGTCGGCGACGATCTTCGCTCGCACGGGGTTGAGGTCGATGTAGGCCGCGACCGCCGCCTTCGCGCCTTCCGAGTTCTCGACGAGCACGCTCTTGAAGCGGTCCTCCCAGAGCGTGCCGCTCCGGCTGTGGCGGCCGTTATACGACATGCTGTAGCGCTGCTTGAGCGTCTTCACGAACGCGCTCACGTCGCCCATCCGCGCCCGCAGCCTTTCCTGCTGCTCCTCAACGAGATATGCCGAGCCTGTCCGGCGCCATTCCTCCCACTGTTTTTGGGCGTTGGCGACATAGGCCCGCCCGTAAAGGGCCGTCATTCGCCGCAACAGCTCAGCCTCGCCCACCTCGCCGCGCTCCGGCACCTCGACCAGCAGGTGGAAGTGGTTCGACATCACCGCGTAGGTGAGCACCCGCACCCCGCAGAACGCCTCCGCGCGGCGCATCATGCCCCGGAACAGATCCTTCTCTTGCTTGTCCAAGCGGAAATTCCGGTCCACGATCCGGCTCACCACATGGTAGCACCCCGTTCCTTCCGCCTTCACTCTCGCGTGCCTCATACGCCCCCCTGATTCACCTTGGTAGCCCTCATTCTACCACCGCCTCAGCCCCTCCCGCAACAGGATTCTTTACTAAATACCTGTCCCTTTGTAGAAAGGCCGGCTTTGGTCGTGCCTACACTGGCAGTACCGGTCAGGTACGGGTTGTCAAACATGGGTTGCACTCCTTTGGATATATGTAAATGTATGCCAATGAGCAATGAAGGAGGAGAGGGGAAGGAGGAGGGGAAAGGGGGAAGGAGGGGTCTATAGGGTCTATATGACCGAGGTCGAGGTCGGTCATGTTGTTCCCCTTGCTGTGTCATGCCCGATAGGTCGGTCATGTTGTTCCCCTTGCTGTGTCATGCCCGATTGACCTCCAGTCCGGCTTGCGCGAGAGTGGCGGGCCAGTTGCGGACGGCGTCGCGGTCATACGCTTTGATGTCGTCGGGGAGAGAGCGCCATGAGACCAGATAGGGGCTGAGTTTGAGCGCCTCGTCCTTCTTGTCTGCCCAGCGCCAGCCGCTGTTCAACCGCTCCACATTCCAGCGTCCGTGTTCGAGTTCGGAGAGGCGTTCGACCTCTTCGGGTGTGAACACGATCATTGAAGGGTCGATTTGCGAGCGGTCGGTCTCCCGGACGCCGAACCCGCACGCTTGCAGCATGTCGACGGAACAGGCTGCCTGGTGGCGGTTGGAGTGTTTGAAATCGTCGCGCAGCAAGGTCCAGGGCAGCAGGTTGGGCTGGCAGGCCTTCTTGTGTTGCGCGTTTACGTAGTTCGCGTGAATAACCTGGCCGGGGGCCTCCCAACGCGCGGCGTCGATCGGCTTAACAAACGGAATGAAAGCCCGCAGCGTGGCGGGATCGTCCGGCAGGATCATGCCGAGGCCGGCATCTGTGCCGGCCTCGGCAAGCAGGTCGGCGAACCGTTTTGGCGCGGCGGTATCGCCCGCCAGCGCCGCGACGCGCGCGCCGAGCGCCCAGGCCAGAGCCAGTTCCTGCGCCGAGATCTCGCCGCCGCCGAGACAGAGCAGGGTTACTGAGGCGGGTTTGATGCCGGACGCCAGGAGGTCGCTCCACATCTGGAGGGGTTCCAGAAGCGAGAAGTCAGCGCCCCCCGTGCGGACGATGTTCGAGAAGCCGGACGAGGCCTCTGCCTGCGCGGGAAGATAGCCGACAAGCTCGCTGTGTGCGGCGCCGGAGGCGTTCGCGTGCGCGGCGCACCGCGCGGCAAGCCCGCAAATGCCGGCCCCCGTACCTCCGGTGATGAGCGTGCCGCTGAACGTGGCGAGCGCGTCTCGGAGCGGCGCTTCGTAGGCGGCCAGGCGGGCCTCGCTCTGCGCGTCGGTGCTGCCAGCAAGGATGAGGACAGGCGCGTCCGCTTGGAAGGTGAAGCTCGGGGTTGCCGGCTCGGCTTCTGCGCCAAGAGGCGTCGTTACGGCAACGTCACCCTTTTCCGTAGCCAAGAGGAGGGCAGCCTGGTCCAGCAGGGAAATGAAAGGGCGGCACCCGCTGATAGCGTCTTTGAGGCCGTCGAGAGAACGCTGGAAATCGGCAAGCGGAGGCGGGCTCTCGGTCTGGCGGGCGGCGAGGCAGAGCGCCTCAAGCGTTCCCGTCTCGTCGCCGAGCAGCAGGCGGATCTTGCAGAGCGTCAGCCAGGCGCGGGTGACCTCGATGCCGGCGCGGATGTGCTCGGCGCAGCGCCCGGCCGCCTGCTTGAGCGCCGGGGCGAGCAGGTCGATATGGCCACAGGTGCCTGTGGCGATCACATCGAGCTCCACAAAGGCCGTCAGGTGATAGGGGTCTTCAGGCGCGAGTTCGACCGCCTTGGAGAGACAGTTGCGGGCCTCGGCGCGGTGTCCGGCCTGCTTCGAGAGTGCGGAGCCGAGCCTGGCGAGGGCTGTGGCGCGAAGGTCTTGCTCGTCGGCCTCCAGAAAGGCGGAGGTGTCCTCGGCCGGTTTGGCGACGGCTTCAAGCAGGCGAAGGCCGCGGCGGAATTCGGCGCCCTGCGGGTTGTCGCGGTGGCGGCGGCAGAGCGCGTTGCCCAGCTCCACGCTGATCCACTGGGAGGAAATGCCGGGTGAGCCCGCAAACGGTTCCAAGGCGTCGGCGACGCCCTGCCAGTCCCAGCCCGCGCGGCAGAGCCGGGCGATGCGCAAGGCGAGGGGCGGCTTTTTGGCGGCCTTCGGTTCATGAGAGAGGACCAGGAGCAGGTCGGCGATCTCGCGCCGGCGCTGGACAGGGGACAGGTGCGCGGCGTAGTGGCCCACGTACGCGTCCAACTGGTGTACGAACCGGGCGAACTGTTCGTCGCCGCTCTCCAGCATCGCGGCCACCCTCGCCGCCTCGCGCCGGCAGTGTTCGGGAGCTTTGAACCCGCTCTTGTAGAGGCGGTCGTGCGTGACTTCCGAATGCGCGTGCTGGAGCAGGGTGCGCACCTGGATCTCGCCTTTGAGCCCGGCGATCTCGGGGGGGATGGGGACGCCCAGCATGTCGGTCTTGCCTGCAGGGAAGTGGACAATGAAATGCACCGAGAGGTAGCCGAAGGCATCGGTTTTGTGGCGCGTGGCGGTGTTATCGTCCTCGTCCACGGGGGCGAAGAGCGAGCGGAGTTGTCGGCAGATTGCATCGGCCTCGTCCGTGGTGGGGCAGACGATGCGTCCGCCGCACAGGTCGGTCAGCTGGCGGGCCGGATCGTTGTATTTGTCCGCCTTGCGCAGGCACTTCTCGGCGAAGCTGGAGAGCGTCTTGGCGCGGGCCTGCACGATGGACAGGGGCGTCCAGCGGTCTTTGAGGTGCTCCAGAACCGCTCGCAACGTGGTTGCGAACGTTTCGTAGCGGGCTTGCAGCGACTCGTAGGCGTGGATCTGCTGCCGGTGCCAGCGGCGCTCCAGAAACTCGCGGTGCGGGCGCATCAGCTTGTCGATCTTGCGCGCCTCGGTGAAGCTGACCCATTTGAACGCCTCATGCTCATCGCTCAGGGTGATTTCAGGACGCGGCCCGCACTCCCAGGCGAAGAACATGTACTGCACCGCGCCGTCGGGGACGCCGATCAGGACGCCGGAGGCGGGATCGGGTCGAGGGGCAAGGATGCCGGTTTCCTCGCGCACCTCGCGCGTGATGGCATCGGCGGGCGACTCGTCACCGTCGAGCTTGCCCCCCGGAAACTCCCACCACTCCTTGAAGTTATTGCAGGTCTTGCTGCGCTGGATCAGGAGGTACTTGCCGTCTTCGTCCTGAATGAGGAGAGAGGTCGATTTCTTCATCGCGCATGATCCTTAGCGGACAAGGGTTAGGCACGCCTTCTGCATCTTACCCGTCCGAAGCCAGTGACCTTTAACAATAAGGACATGAGAATATACGAAATGTCCAGATGCGACAATCCGTAAAATTGGGCATAGATATGGGATAGCAGACTACCAGCCGTGCGTTTTACTCCGCCAGCAGCAGGAAGTCGTACGACGCTTTGAACGGGTAGACGACCGGCTTGCCGGTCGCGTTCAGGTAGGTTCCCTTGTCGTCTGACAGGAAGAAGCCGCGGCCCTCCGCCTCGCCCGCGGCCCTCACGGGCGAGAGTGCGCCCTCAAACGGGATCGTCTTGGACGTGTGCGTCGTCGCGTAGTCGAACCACGCCATGAACGAGCCTTTGAACAGGCCTGTCGCGGGAGTCACCGCGATGGTGAGGCCCATCGTATTTGTCCCGCTCCCGTAGTCATAGGCCGTCGTGCCGATCTTCACCGGCAGACCGGTCTTGGGGGCCGCGAGGCCGGTCAGGACGCCGGCCTTGTTCGTAACGGCCGTCAGCACGAGTCCGTTCGGGTTCCACCAGACCGATTCGATGCGGTTGGTCCCGGCCCACAGCGCGGGTACCGGCGCACCCTCGACCGTGCCGACCGACAAGGCCCTGTCGTGGTAATAGTCGTACAGATTGCCCACCTTGTTGTACCAGCCGCCGACCAGATCCAGCTCGCGGGCGAAGCCGTTGCCATACTCGGACGTCGCCAGCGGACTCCGGTTCTCCCAGAGGAAGGGGTTCTCATACAAGACCTGTACGAGGGCCTGCGTACCGCCCTCCGCCTGATAGAACCGGGCGCAGCCGAAGAAACTCCCGCCCTTGTATGCGGCGGGGGCCGTATACAACACCGCCCACAGGTCGCCGTCGCAGACCATCTGACCGCTCAGAGAAACGGCTGTGCCGTCCGCAAGCTTGCCCCCCGTCTTGACGTTTCCCGCCTTGTCAACGGTCAGCGTCAGATAGCCGCTGCCGCACTCGCTGCCGCCCGGTAGCGCCGCCGTGTAATACCCGACGTAGGGCGTCAGCAGGGTCGAGAACGCGGGGTCGCTCCACCCGTTGCGGTACAACTCAACATAGCTAAGCCAACCTTCATCGGCTCCGACAGCCAGGCCGATGTTGTCGAACAGGCGCGTAAAGGCATCGTCGCCCGTGGCCATGGAGTGGGATGCCGGCCAAACGTTGAAACTCAGCGGGAACGACTTGTTTCCGGCCTTCGCCTCGGCCTCAAACGTGAGCGAGCCAAACGTGTCCTCCATTGGCTTGTAGCTCGACGCGCTGAACGTGTAATTCGTGCCGCCGCAGGAGAACTTTCCGGAGATACTCCCGAGGGATGAGACGCTTAGGGTTGCGGATCCAGGAACGTCCTCGCGATCGCCGAGCACAACATGCGAGGCTCCGTTAAACGTTCCCTGCGCCCAGACTGGCAGGGGGAGTACGGTGAACGAGGCGGCCTTCGGGGTCGCGGCAGCCTTCGCATTGGTGGCCTTCAGCGTCGCGGCGAACAGCCCCGCCCGGGTCGGCACGCCGGAGATGACGCCGGTCACCGGGTCGAGTTTCAGCCCGGTCGGCAGCGAGAGCGCCGTGAACGTCGCGGGCAGAGCCCCGTCGCTCACGTTCACGGCCGCCCGGTAGGCCACGCCGACCATGCACGTCGGCGCCACGGGGAACGAGAGGGCGGGTGGCTCGCAGTCGGTCTTCACCCTAAAACAGGCCGTGTAGACCGAGTCTGCGGCAGGCGTGACCTTGAGGAGCGGGTTGCGCTCCGAGCCCTCCGGCAGTCCAGCGGGGTTCCTCCAGCCAACGAAGCCGAAGCCATTCGCGGGCTTCGCGGTCAAGGTCACCCCCTTGCCTGGGAGCACCTGCCCGTTCGCGGGCGACAGCACGACCGTGCCGCTGCCGACGGCGCTATCCTCGCTCAACTGCCAAGAGATGAGCGGCACATATGTTGCCGAGGCGCGAACGTCCACGCCTGCGCCGGCCGTGACCTTGACCGTCTGTTTGGCGGGCGCAAGCCAGCTCAGCGTGGCAGACTTGAAGCTGAAGGTGTACGAACCAGCCTTGAGAGGATACCCGGTTTCGTCGTTGACCAAAGTCCACGTCGTGTTGTCGACGCTCCAATAGATGCCGGCGATTTCTCCGTTCGGATTGTAGCCGCTGACACTAACCGTGACATAGCCGGGCGCTGTCACATGGACAGCCGTCAGCGTCACGCCGACGGACGGCATCATGACCGTTGTTTCCGCCAGGCGCGGATTGAACCCCTCGCCCAAGCTGGCCGAGGCCGGGACGACCGTCCACTTCTCGAAAACCCTGCCCGCCGCGTTGGTGGCAACGACCAGCTTCGCCGCGTTCGGCAACACAAGCGCGGAAGAGCCGCCTTCGCCATCGATGAACCCGCCGACGACCGTCAGCTTGGGAATCGCCACGTAGGTGGCAGTCAGCGTCACCGTGGCGGCCGGCATAGTGATCGTCGTGGTCGCCTGAGCCGGCGAGAACGCAGACCCCAGATTGGCGCTCGCTGGCGACACGGCCCAGCGAGAGAAGGTTTTCAAGTTTGGGGCTACACCCGCCGTGACGGACACCGACGCGCCCGTGGCATACGTGCCACCGCCGGTTCCGCCGACAACCGTGAGCGTGTATGTGACGGTCGGCGCGGTCAGGGTTCTTGCGACGCGAAAACCGGAGAAGGTGATCCAGACGCCTGGCGTGTCGTACCCGCGACTAGCGGAGCGGCAGTCTTTGGCGGTCTGCTGCCACCCTCCGTTCCGACGCACGCGGTACGTGCCCGACGCCGGCCCGTACGGGTCTTGCTGCGCGACGCCTGGATAAGCGGCGTACCAGTCTAGGCACCACTCCTGGACATTGCCGTGCATATCGTAGAGGCCCCACTGATTCGGCTGGTACGAGCCCACCTGCGCCGTGCCAGCGCTGACCGGGCTGCTGTGGTCACTGGCTGACCCGCCATTGAAGAAGAACCGTCCGACGGCCGACAGGTTCGAACAAGATGACATTCCTGTCAGATCTCGGCCGCAGCCCAGTGCCGCCGCTGTCCCTGCCCGGCAGGCGTACTCCCACTGGGCCTCCGTCGGCAGGTCGAGCGTCGCCAACCCCGTCTTAGCCCGCAGGCGGCCGATGAACGAACTGGCCGTCACCGCGCTGTTCGCCGGCCAATTCGCCGCCGGGTCGTCGCTGCTCCCTCCGCCCTCCCGGATGTCGAGGTAGGTCAGGCACTCTACTGGACGCGCGGCGTAATATGTCAAATTCGTATAGTAGCTCGGGCGGTCACCCATGACCAGTTCCCACTGGCGCTGCGTCACCTCAAAAACCCCGATGTAGCAGCTCTTCGTCAGCGTCACGGCGTGCTGCGTCTCGTCCGTGTAGTAACCCCGGCCCATTTCTTCGGGCGAGCTCCCCTGGACGAAAGTCCCCGCAGAGAGCTTTCGCATGACCAACTTAGAGGTTTTGTAAGGCTCCGTCCAGCCGCCATTGGGAACGGCGTTCAAATAGGATACGGGGTAGCTCGTCGCCCCGGGCCCTCGGGATAGGTCGATCACCAGATAGAGGTCACTTTCAGCTGCTGCGCTCGTATACGTCGCCGTCACTGTGGCGTCGCCGCCCGGGATGGTGAAGGCGGTCGAAGAGGCCAGCGCGTTCGACAGATTGCAGGTGTATTGGGCCGGACTCACCGTCCACGTCTTGAACACCTGTCCGGACGGCGGCGGGTTCGCCACAACGGCCGCCGTTGTGCCTTCCATATACACGTCCCCTCCGCTGCCGCCAACGACCGTCAGGTTGAAGGATGTCGGCACAGCGCTTGCCACGCGGAAGCCGAAATAGCCATAGGGCTGGCTGTCGGGCCAGTAGTCGCGCCGGTGGGCGGAACGGCAATACCAGGCACTCTCACCCCATCCACCCCCCCGGACGATGCGATACCATCCCACTGCCGCACCTTTCGGGTCGGCCGCCGCCACCGGATATGTGCCTGCCCAGTCCAGACACCACTCCGACACGTTGCCGTGCATGTCGTAAAGCCCCCACGGGTTCGGCAGGTAGGAGCCCACCAGCGCCGTACCCGCGCTCGGCGGAGAGCCTGCCGTATTGCCAGAGGATTGGCCGCCGTTGTAATAATATCGCCCCACAGCCGCCACGTTCGGGCATGAATCTATGCTCGTCAGATTCTTACCGCTGCTTAACGCCGTTGTCGTCCCCGCGCGGCAGGCGTATTCCCATTGGGCCTCAGTAGGCAGATCAAACGTAGCCAAGCCCGTGTGCGCCCGTAAATAACCCATGAATGACAAGGCGCCTACCGCGCTGTTCGCTGGCCAATCGGCAGCCGGGTCGTCGGTGTTGTCGACAATTTCGCGGATTTGGTTATAGCTCACCGTCTCCACCGGGCGCGTCGCGTAATAGGTCGAGTTGGTGTACTTGCTCACCCGGCTTCCCATCAGGAGTTGCCACTGCCGCTGCGTCACCTCGAAGACGCCGATATAGTAGTCCTTGGTCAGGGTTACCGCGTGCTGCGTCTCGCCCGAGGATCGCCCCAGTTCGCCCACGGGGCTGCCCATCGTGAACGTCCCAGCCGGAATGCGGCGCAGAACGAGTTTGGCCGTTTTGTACTCGTCCGACCAGCTGCCCCCGGGCGCCGCATCCAAATAGGTTATCGGATGACGCGTCACCGTCTGTCCGCCGGAAAGGTCGACGACCATATATTCGTTAGACAGGCCCGTTCCCGCCAGAGCCAAACCCAACGCCGTGGCGGCCCAATAACTCTCGCTTCGTATGCTCATTCGTTTTCTCCAGCGGTGTCGATCACAACCCCGCTCGGCGGGTTCAGTCTTCCAGCAGCAGGAAGTCGTAGGAGCAGTTGAAGGGGTAGGTCACGGGCTTGCCCGTCGCCGGGCTCAGGTAGGTCGCCTTGTCGGGCGACAGGAAGAAGCCGCGGCCCTCCGCCTCGCCCTCGGCCCTCACGGGCGTGAGAGCGCCCTCGAACGGAAGGGTAGTGGACGTATGCGTCGTCGCGTAGTCGAACCAGGCCTTGAACGAGCCCTTGAACAGGCCCGTCGCGGGAGTCACCGCGATGGTGAGGCCCACCGTATTTGTCCCGCTCCCGTAGTCATAGGCCGTCGTGCCGATCTTCACCGGCAGACCGGCCTTGGGGGCCGCGAGGCCGGTCAGGACGCCGGCCTTGTTCGTGACGGCCGTCAGCGCGAGACCGTTCGGGTTCCACCAGACCGACTCGATGCGGTTGGTCCCGGCCCACAGCGCGGGTGCTGGCGCGCCCTCGACCGTGCCGACCGACAAGACCCTGTCGCGGTAATAATCGTACAGGTTGCCCACCTTGTTGTACCAGCCGCCGACCAGATCCAACTCGCGGGCGAAGCCGCCCGCCGCGTAGTCGCCTGTGGCCAGCGGGTTCAGGTTAAGCCATTCGATCCCTGTCTGGGGAATCAAAAGCGTCGGGACCGCTTCGTGCTTGACGAAGCGGACCAGGCCGAAAAGCCCGCCGCCCTTGTAGGCGGGCGGCACCGCGTAGACCACCGCACCGAGCCCGCTCCGGTTCGCTTCGCTTGGCGTCAGCGTGGCGCTCGAGGACACCGCCGTTCCGTCTGCCAGCTTGCCGGCCATCTTCACGCTGCCGCTCTTATCCACGGTGAACGTCAGGTAGCCGCTGCCGTACCCGTCCCCGCCCGGCAGCGTCGCCGTGTAATAGCCCGTGAAGCCGTTGGTCAGGACGGCGGCCCTGCCCGCGTCCTTCCAGATGTCGCGGTAGAACGTGACCCAGCCGCTACCATCCAAGACGCCCATCGCCTTGCCCTCCATCTCAGGCACGCCGACCGATACCGTCAGCGGCAGCGTCGCCGTGCCGGCCTTCGCGGCGGCTGTCAGCAGGTATCCGCCAGACGCAGTATGCGACGCGTACGACGCCGCGCTGAACGTGAAGTTCGTCCCCCTCAGCGCGATCTTGCCCGAGACGGCGCCGAGAGGCGTCACGCTCATGGACGCGGGGCCCGGCCCCAGCTCTCCCGTCCAGGCCACGCCGTTGAAGGCGCCCTGCGCCCAGGTCGGCAGCGGTTCGACCGTGAGGGCGAAGACCTGCGGCACGGCCGCGCCCTTGGCGTTGGAGGCGGTGAGCGTCACGATGAACCGTCCGGCCTTGGCCGGCACGCCGGCGACGCTCAGCCGAGCGGCGTCATACTTGAGGCCGGGCGGCAGGCCTGCGGCCGTTACGGTCAGGGCCGACTCCGAACCTACCGTCAGCGGCAGGGCGAAGGTTATTCCGACCGATGCAGCCTGAGCGCCGGGGCTTTGGAGCGACGGGTAGGGCAGTTCGGACAGCGGCTTAAAGTTAGCGGTGAGCCCGATCAGTCCGTCTGCGTCGCCGTCCTCTGTCGCGGCCGCCGAGCGCGCCAGCGCGAGGCTGCCGTTCTCCCAGCCCGTGAACACCCAGCCCGTCGCGGGCTTGGCCGTCACGGCGAGAGGCTTGCCGGTGTAGGCCAGCCCGCCCGCCGGCGTGACCGTGCCGCCTGCCGCCGGGGAGGCGACAGCGGTCACTTGCACCGCAGTCTCATCCAGCGTAATCGTATCGCTCTTCGTGGCGGACATCCCGAGCGCATTGCGCACGCGGAAGTACACGGTCTTGGTTCCCTTGCCTGCAGGCAGCTCGAACGTGGGAGCGAGGCTGTAAGGCAGCCACGGCGCGGCACCGCCGTCAAACGTTGATGTCGCGCTCGCCTGATAGTCGCCCGGCACGCCGGAGCAGACGCTGTCAAGCGTGACCGTCCGGCCGCGCGTTCCGGCCCCGCCCGCGTTGAGCGCGAAGCTGGTCACCACCGGCTTCGCCAGCGGCTGGGCGAGGGTGTCGCTCACGACCGCCGACTCGCCCGCAGCGTTGCTGACCTTGAAGTAAACCGTCTTGTCCCCGGCCCCGTCCGACAATGTGAACGTCGGGGCGAGCGCATAAACCCGCCATTCCGCGCCGTCGAACGCCGGCGACTCGCTGGCCATATAGCGGGCAGGCGCGTTGGAGCAGGTGTTGTTGAGCGTCACCACGCGGTCGGCGGTGGTCGTCTTGCCCGCGTCGAGCGCGAAGGTGTTGACGCGCGGCAGCGCCAGCTTGCGGAAGGCGAAGGCGTAGAGCTTGTCGGAGCGGCAGAGGATTTCGACCACGCCGTCAACGTTGATGTCGCTGGCGATGACGGTTCCCTGCCGCGTGCCCGCTTGCACAGAGGCCACCAGGTTCAGCCGCACGTCCAACACGCGCAGCAGCCCCTTGTCAGAGAGCGTGACGATCTCCGGTACGCCGTCGCCCGTGAGGTCGCAGAGGAGCTTCACGTAGCCGACGCCCTTTTTCTCGAGCAGCTTGTTCAGAGAGCCGTCCAGCAGATAGGTGGTCTCGCCCGACGTGCTGGTCGCGACGACCTCAAGGCCTGCGTCGCCGGCCAGATCACCCACGGCGAAGGTCCAGCCCGCGTTGGCCGGGCCGTTGAAGGTCGAGTTCGTGACGCCATCTGCGCCGAACACATGGATCTGCGAGGTGCCTTTGTTGGCGGCTGCGTCGTGCCCCTCGAAGCCGAGGATCTCGCAGAGTCCGTCTTGGTCCAGATCGGCGAACACGTGGTCCGCCACGCCGCCCGCTGGCGCCGGATACGTGACCGAAAGCTTCGGCGTACCGTTCTCGTCCACGACCACCAGAACCATGTTGGTGTCCACGGTTCCATTGACGCTCATACCGCTGCGGCCCGTCGCCGAGCGCATCGTGATGTCGAGGAGTCCGTCTCCGTCCATATCCGCCAAGGAGAACGCATTCCCGTTCGACGGGCCGGCCCGGTAGTTCCAGCTCTCTTTTTCAGAGGCGTTCTCGAAAGCGGCCACGCCGCGCGCGGTGACATCGTTACCGGCGTTGAGGCCCACCAGAACGGTGGGGCCAGCCAGCCGGATGGGCGAAAGCGTGACATTCGTTGCAACAAGGGAGTACTGGCCCAAGGTCTTGAGGAGCGTGCCGTCGCCCTTATACAGGTAGAAGTTGCCCGTGCTCCCGAGGCCGATGTCGAGCGTGCCGTCGCCGTCCGCGTCCTCGAGCACGGTGGGGAAGCAGGGCCGCGGCAGGGCCACCGTCCGCTTCAGCGTTCCGTCGCCGCTGTAGAGGCGCAGCTCGCTGCCGATGGTGGTCACCAGTTCCAGCGCGCCGTCGCCGTCCACGTCGCCCGTCAGGAGCGCTTCCGAGACCGTCCCTGTCAGGGTGAACAAGGCGGCGAGCGTGGCGGTCACAGGCGTGAACGTACCTTCGTTCGCGCATGCGAGGCCGGCGCGGTCGGCGCGCGGATAGCGCCAGCCAGTCCAGCCGGGCGGCTGGCCGAGGGAGACCTCGTTGTCGCCCGAAACCGTGTCGCTCGTGCTATCGAACGTTGCCAAGCCGGACAGCGTGTAGGTACCGGGGCTGCCGGTCACGCTGTAGCTCAGCGTCGCAGCCGCCGCTCCCGTGCCGCGCAACATGATCGTACGCTCGGCAGCGGCCCACGAACAGCTCGCGTTCGTCACGGCCATGCCGAACGGCATAAGGCCGTCAGGAAGCGTTTCCTCGCAAGACCACTCGGAAATACCCAACGCTGGCGTCACCGTCAGGGTGACCCTCGCGCCGGAGACCGTCCGCACGACCGTGCTTGTGACGATAGCCGTCCAGTCCGCGTACAGCGTGTGGTCGGACGCGGTCACAACAACCGTCGACTCCTTGATCTGCTCGCCTTCTTCGCCACCCACAAGGGTCCACCAGCCGGCAAAGGCAAAGCCAGCTCGGATCGGCAGCGGCAGCGGCAACGCGCCGTAAGCGGAGCCGAAGGCCACGCTCTTGCTGGCTGGGTTATGCCCCGTGCCGTTGTGAGCTTCGAAGGACACCTGATAGATGTTGGCGGTCCACGCCGCATAGAGCGTATGATCCGAACGCTGAGTCACAGTTGTGACGTGGGTCACTTGCTCTCCTGCCCCGCCCGCGCCCACCCGCCACCCTGCGAACGTGTAGCCGCTGCGAACCGGCCCGGGCAGTGTACCGTAGGCGGAGCCGAAAGTCACATTCGTACTGGCGGGGTTGACCGTACCCCCCTGCGCGTCGAAGGTCACGATGAATGTGGCGAAAGCCCACTTGGCGTAGAGCATGCGGTCGCTGGTGCCGGTCACCTCGGTCGCGGCCGTCACCGGTAAGCCGGCGCCGTCCGGCTCGGTCCACCAGCCGTCGAACAAGTAGCCGGCGCGCGCGGGTGTCGGCAGCGTACCGTAGGATGCGCCGACGGCCACGTATTTATTCGTTGGATCGACCGTGCCGCCTTGCGCGTCGAACAGGACCGTACAGCCCACCGAACCCTCGGGCAGGAAGCGGGCCACGAGCGTTTGCGGGGCGGCCGTCACGAAGACGCTAAGCGTCGCGCCTGCGGCACCGAGCCCCTCCCACCCGGCGAACACGTAGCCGGGGTCGGGCACGGCCTGCACGGACGCGGCCAGGCTGCGGAAGAAGGTGCCGGTCCAGGACGCGCGGTTGGTGATGCCGTCGGTGGCCGTTTCGATAGGGATGCCGTTGACGACAAAGTGTCCGCCGGTGCCTCCGGGATCGCTGTTGCGCACCGTCAGCGTGCCGGTGCCGCCGAGGTTGAAATGGCTGTTGAGGTGGCCCCACAGCACCGCGTGGCGCGTGGCGGTGTACTGGATGAGGGCGGTGTTGACGGACTGCTGCCACTGCTCGCGCGTGGCGGTGCGTCCCCAGCGCCGGAAGTGCGTCTCGATCTCCGGCGCGATCGACTCGGCGGCCTGCCCGATCAGGGCAGCCGTACGCTCAGGGCGGAGGGTGGTGTTCAGCAGGTTGGCGTAGCGCGTCACGAAATAGTTGCGGTAGCCCATGTTCTTCCAGAGCTTGTTGATCAGGAAGCCGGGCTCGCGGACATCGACCATATCCTTGTCCGACAGGTAATCGAACATGTCGAAGTCCGCGCCCTGCGCGCCGGCCATGTCGAGGTCGTAGAGCATCCAGCGCCAGCGCGTGTCGCCGTACTTGCCGCAGGTCGCCACCTGGTTGGTGTGGGCGCGCCAGAAGTCGCAGTTGTTGATGGGCCAGTCGGTGTTGGCGAAGAAGGTCTCGGCCACCACGTAGTCGGCGAGGTTGGTCACGTCGACCCAGGCCTGTACTTGCTGGTAGTTTGCGGCCACGCTGAGCGCGTTGGACGAGACCCAGCCGATCAGCCCCTCGTAATCCTCGTCGGCGGTCTTGTTGCCGTCGATGCGCGTGATGACCACTTTCTGAGGATCGTCGGGATTCTCCTCGTGCATCAGGATGTCGACGTTGTCGGGCTCGAGTCCGTAGCGCGTGGCGAGGTAGTGCTTGTCGTAGCTCTCGCGCAGGTTGTGAAGGCCCCAGTACTGGCCGTTGAGGTAGGTGACCGCGGGGCGGTAGGCCATGAGGGACAAATCCATCCCCTTGGCGATGCGATGGAAGACGGCGTCCTTCATCATCGTGGCCACGCCCGTGTCGGGCCCGTACCAGTCATTGCCGCCGTTACGCAGGAGGAAGCGCTTGTAGGACGGAACCGGCTCATCCGGGAAGAGCGGGTAGTTCAGGCGGTCCGAGCCGTACTCCGCCGTGCGGGCCATCAAATAGAGCGTCTTCTGCGGGATCGTTCGGGTTCCTCCGCCGTGCATGGTCGCGCCCAGCAGTTGGGAGACGGCGGGGGTGGCCTGCGACGGCTCGAACAGCTCGAACCGCATCGGGCGCTCCCAGTTCTCGTTGTCGTCACTGTCCTGATGGTAGTTGGCGTAGGGCTTGCCCCAGCGGTTGAGGCCGAAGCCGACCGGGGAGTCGGCGTAGGTCTTGCCGGGCACGTAGATGCCGTTGGTGAAGCCAAACAGGTCGTTGGTGAAGGCCATCAGGGAGACGACCGGCAGCGTGCGGTTCGTGAACGCCGGGCCGATCAGGTAGGTGCCCCAGGTCTCGGGCGAGCACTGCGTATTGTCAGCCGACACCGTGATCGTCCGCAGCACTGTGGCCTGGCTCACGCCCCCGACGGGCGGGCACCAGGCTGCCGCCGGCACGCTGTTGCTGATCTCCACTGGGTTGGTGCGTATCCAGGCGAGGCCGGAGGTGGCGGCGGGCAGACTGCTCACAGCCAGAGACTGGCCGCTATAGATAAAGGTCGAGCTGTCGCGCGGGTCTGAGCCGTCCAGCGTGTAGTAGATCTTCAGGCCCGGCGTCAGCGTGCTGTTCGTGATATTTTGGCTCGCCGCATACGCGCCGGGAGGCAGGGAAAAGACGGGTTTTTCGGCAGTCAGCGTCTCTAGGTACTTGGGTGCTTTGGCCATATTCGACCGGCCCGGCGTCGGCTTGGTGAACACCGTCAGGGCCGACGCTTTGACACCGTCAAGCGCTAGCCCGTAGGAGTTGTTTTCGCCGATCTCATAGCCCGGTGCGGTGAACTCGTGTGCGCGTGTCAGAGCGGGGGTGAAGAGGTGGACCTTCTCACCCAATTTGTCGAGTCCGAATTGGCCGTGAATGATCGGGACCTGTTCGCTGACCTGCGCGGTCAGGCTGAGATCCATAACCAGGTCGGGGCTCGAAACCGACGCCTGGTGTACTTCCACCGCGACGACGTTGGTGCCTTGGAGCAGGCCGTTCGTGGCGAGCAGGGCCGAGATCCAGAGTGTCGAGGGGTTGCTGGCGGAGGCGAGGGTGTCGTACGTGATGGTGCCGGCGGGCATGTTGTGGCGGTAGGCCTCGCGACCGTTGAGGTAGATGACCGCGCCATCGTTGAGGCGGGCGTTCATCACCAGGCCCGTGACGGTCCACGGCTTATAGGCCATGAACACGTGGCGGAAGTAGGCGGCCGGGTTGACTCCGTCGTCCAGAACGGTGGCGCAGTCCAAGTTCTGCTTCGGGCCGTTGTAGCCGAGCGGGGAGAGGCCGGAGGCCCACGACGCGTCGTTGAAACTGTTCGTCCGCCACGTAGCGGCCGGTGCGGTCGCCGGGGCGAGATAGCGCCAGACGGAGTTGGAGGGGATCACGATGAGGTTGGGCGCATTCGTCCAAGCCGTGTATTCAGGCAGCACGGTGCTGGCGTAGACGAGCAGGAAGCCGCCTGGCGCGAGCGAGTAGTTGGGCAGTCGGACGCCTTTTGTCTCATCGTACCCTGTGCCAGGGAATCCGACTAGGTCATATTTATCTGACACCGCACAGTTGCGGACGTTGGTTGCCGCCGTGCCGTTGTTGTAGATCTCGATCCAGTCCGAGGTCTTGTCGCCGGTTTCATCCGCCAGATTCGAGTTGTCATAGCAGACCTCGTTGATCACCAGCGCTCCCTGAACGAAGAGGCCTGTTATGGCAGCCAGCGTCAGGATTGTTATTTTTTTCCACATACCGCACCTCTTTCACCATTAGCCCTCGTTGCACAGGCGGATCGCCTGATGTCTCGCGGGCGGGGGGGGGCTCCTGTCACTTTCAGGCACTCACGGCTTCGCCGTCAATGAGCCTCCGCTCACGGTCTCCAGAACCTGTGCGAGCCGCATACATTCGCGCTCCACCTTCATACAGACCCGTAAATATCCGAACCATTCTTGGCGCGCCTCCAGCACATCCTCGCGCGGAACCGTGGCCTCGCTCGCCAAGCCATCGATGCGCGTGCTCAGGGTCGAGCGCAGACGCTCGCGCTCGGCGGCGACCCTGTCGTATTCGGCCCGCACGCTTCGGTAATCCTCCAGCACGCCGCCGACCTCTCTGCGGATGCTCCCGTAAAGTCCCTGCTCACGCGTCGCTGCTGCCGCCAACTGCGCCCGCGTCAGCCGGATCTCGTCGCCAAGCCAGTTAAAGACCGGCAGGGTCACCGCCACGCGCACTTGCCACTCGGTCTCGTCACTCTCCGACCGATCTCGTCCGATTTCGTTCTGCTCAGACGAGTAGGCGCTGATGCTCTCGTCCTCGTAGGTACCTTCCACATACTCAAACCACGGGATCTGCGCCGCCCTGGCCGCGCCGGCCGCATACTCGGCAGAGGTCTTCTCAAGCTGCGCCCGCGCCAAGTCCGGACGGCGCAGAAACGCCAGCTCCGTAAGCACCGCCTCGTCGAGGTAGGCGGCGTCCACCTGCTGCTTCAGCTCGACCGGCTGCAGCCGCACCTGCTCCGCGGGGATGCCGGCCAGGACTGCGATCCGGCGGATGAGCTGCCGCTGCGCGGTCTGCTTCTCGCGGATCTCGGCGTTTAGCGCAGCGACCCGCGTTTCCGCCCGGATCAACTCTAAGGCGCTGATCACCCCGGCCTCCGCCTGCTCGCGCCGGATCTCGCACGCCTGCCCGCGAAGCACGCTCATCTGCTCCAGCAGGCCGGTCTCCTCGCGCAGCATCTCGGACTCCAGACACAGCGTGCGCACCTCGCAGAACACCGCGTACGCCGCCTCTTTCGACTCCGCCTCTTTCACCCGCGCCGACGCCGCCCCGCGCTTGCGCAGCCACCGGTTCACAAACGGGTTAGCCGTGTAGACGCGCACCCCTGTTCCATACCCGTCGAAATCCTTGGAGCCCCACTCCCGTTCGCCCGCTTGCCCTGCGGCGTGCTCGTCTTCCGTACCCCAGTGGCCGCCGGAGCGCAGTTGCGGGTTGCGCCACCCCGTGTCAACCGCCGTCTGGTACCGCTCCGCGTCCGCCTCCAGCAGCAGCGCCGTGGCCTCGCTGCAGTTCGCGGCCGCGAGCCGCGCCAGCCCGTCCCACGTGTAGCCCTCTGCAGGAGCGGGAGGAGCGGGGCACGGCAGAGCGGCTTCCGCAGCAACGGCCGTGTTGGTTCCAGCCGCTGGCTCTTCCCGCCGCACACTGGCACACCCGGCAGCCAAGCCGAGCGCCACACTCCCGAACAGATATCGCAACACTGCCTGTCTCGTCATGTCGATCATGGTTCCCGACCGCCCCCGGCCCGCTTAGAGAGAGGACGGCCTGCTACCGGAAAAAAAACAAATGCGCCTGACGCTGTCCAGCCACGTTTCCTGGCGCGCAGACTGCAACGATACGGCCTCTCCTGGAACCAGCGCGTTGTTGGCGTCCAGGACGCGCAGCCTGACGCGCCTGCCCCGCACGGGAAAACGCGGCGCCGGATTGAAGGGGTCTAGCAAATCCATCACTTCGGGGTCAATCATCTCCACCTGAGCCGTCAGCGCATGCCGTCTGTCGCCAGCCAAGCGGTGCATCTGGAGTTTGTCGCCCAGCGACAGCCCCGCGAGCTGGCGTTGCGTGAGCAGCCCGGTGATGTACATGGAGCTGGCCGACGTCACGCGCACGATCGGCTCGCCTGCCACCACGACATCGCCTGTCTGGCGCTGGACGCGCGACACCACGCCGGCCCGCGACGCGCGCAGCACGCACGGCTCGCTCTTCGCCGCCTGCTTATAGGTCTGGGTCAGCTGACGCATCGACGCCTTGAGCGGATCGGCACCCGCCTCGCGATCCGCCGCAGCCAGCAGTTCCTGCACCTCTTTCAGATCTTTGACGGCGAGGTCATGGCGCTTCTGTAGCGCCTCGATCAGCGGCGCATACTGCGCCACGGTCTGCTCCAGCGCCTGCGCCTTGGGGCGCAGCGAGGAGAGTTCGATCTCGCTCACCAGCCGTTTGTCGACCAGCGGCTGGAGCTTCTTGATCTCCGCCTGCAGGCCCGCATACTCCGCTTCGCTGCGGGCGCGGTTCATCTTCTCCGCCTCCCATGCTACCGCCGCCTCCTGCACCGTCTGCCGACTGCGCCGCTCCGACTCCTGCAACGTCTGGCGGTACCGCGCCATACCCTGCTCGTAACGCAGCAGCGCCTGCTCGTAATCCATCAGGCGCGCCTCCTGCAGCGCCAGGTCCATCGCCCGGTCAGCGGGATCCAGCCTGACCAGCACGTCGCCGGGATTGACACGCTGCCCCGGCTGCACCTCGACCGACAAAATACGCGCCGCCTGAACGGCGCCGACCGTCTCAGACTCGCCTTCGACCACGCCGGTGAAGCGGTTCAGCGACGTGTCCCGTGTCTGGAACCAGAGAAAGAACGGAATCAGCCCGATGATCACCAGCAGAAAGCTGGCGCGTAAGAAACGCCGCAGGTAAACCCTGAATGGAACCCGCATCTTATTGCGTTTAAAAGCTCTCGTCATAACGCCTTCCGTCCTTACAACTCAACCGTGGTCCGCTGCATCAGTAAGACGACATCCGTAAAACAACCCGCCTTCTTGAAGGCATCCACCAGGTCGCGGTGATACGCCGGGTCGACCAGCCGCACCTGATACGAATACTCCACGCAATCGCCTTGCTCCGCATCGCGCATGCCGAGCAGGTAGTACGACGAGCAGAAGCGAACCAGGGACTCTTTGACCTGCTGATCGGCCCTGCTGTCGTTCGTCTGCATGATGAAGCGCAACAAGCCTTCGTACTCCCGCCGCGACGCGAACGGCGCCCAATGCAGAACAAGGGCGGCCACGTTGATGAGCCCGGTGCCGATCGCCGCCACCAGCGGCATGCCCGCCCCGCAGGCGATGCCGACACCGAGGCAGGCGAACAGGAACATGGCGTCGCGCGGGTCGCGCACCGGCGTGCGGAAGCGGATGATGGCCAGCGTGCCCAGGATACCCATGCCGCGCGCCAGATTATTGCCGACGGCCATGATCAGCATGCAGGTGACCATGCTGCCGAGAACCATCGTATGGATGTACGACCGCGAGTACGTGAACCCCCGGAACGTGTGCTGGTACACCACCGCAAACACCATGGCCAAAAGAAAACTCAGGATCAGCGCGCCCGCCACCAGTTGCGGGCTCAGCGCCTCTTGGCTCCCGAAAAACATTGAAAGATAATCGTCCACGTTCACAGCCACTCACGCTCGCTTTCGTCTGACAGCCACCGCTGTCCCCATCCGCTCCAGCCTCAAATCCCGGCCAGCGCATCCGCCGCCTCGTCGTTCGTTTCCGGGAAACCCCGGAACGCGCCCTCGCGCCACAGCGCCGTCGAGTACTTGCAGTTACCGACCCTGCGCAACTGAAAATGCTCCACCATGTCCATCACCCACACCGGCGTGTGCGACAGCGTCTTCACCTCCAAAACCACACCCGAGTAGAGCAGCCCGAAGCCCTGCGCCTCGGTCGAGTCCATGCCGCGCCACACGCCGCTGCGCCCAAAATCCGTCCACGACTCCGTCATTTGGTACACGAGCTGGCGATCAAAAGAGATGCGCGCATAGCTATCCACTGTTCCCACATAGGACTCGCGGATATAACGTATCAGCGTCACCGGCACCGCACCCAGCTCCCACACCAACCGCTTGAACTGCAGAAAATCAATCTCCTGACGCTCGCTCTTGAAACAATCGGGCAGTTTCACGCCGAACACCAGATCCTTGCTCCAAATCCCGAACGGAATCGCCACACGACTTTTCACGATCGTGTATTCCAGCTTCGCCTTCACCTCCGCGAACACCGGCGAGGAGCCGATCTCGCCATAGGTCCGCGCCCTTAACTTGAACCGGTTGACCGCCTCACGCTCCTTCGCATAGTGCAGCGAAAAGTCGGGCGCGTCCAACTGTAACGTCGTAATCGTGTATTCGGGAGGAAAACCGCGCGCGTACGGATCCTTCGTGCAGAACGGGGCTATAAACTCTCGGATTTCTGGAACCAGCTTCCGCGGAATGATGTATTTCGCCTCATAGCGCGTCACCAGATCCCGCTGCGCCTGTTTCCGCTTCCCAAACACACATACTCCTCAATTTAAGATTCGAACTTTAGAGTATATCACCAACCACCACACCTGTGTTAGTAAAATGTGAGCGCCCCTGCGCAGGCGAAATGCGCCTAAAGCGCCTCGACGCACGCTTGCGCGGCGGCTTCGCCCGAGGCCATGCAAACACCCATCACCCGGATTGATGCGGACGCCTCGGAGTCGGCCGACAGCGCCGCCCCGGCGCAAAGCAAGTTGGAAGGCCCCCCTTTCGGACGCAGGCAGCGGGCGGGAATATCGCACCAGTCGCCAGGCGGCAGATACCGGTAGCTGACGCCGCGCCGCGCGTCCCAGTGCTCGACCGGCCACGCGTTGCGGACAGCCCCGTCTTCGCATTTCCGCGCGGTCAGCACATCCAGCCCCGTCAGCACATACTCCCCGACCAGGTGGCAGGTCTCCCTCTTCAGCACCGTGGGGAGCGGCTCCGCGACGCGCGCGTTCCGGAACGCGGGGTGCCGTTTCAGCACGTCGCGGACCGAAGCCGCCTCGCGCTTCGCGGCTTCCTCCGAACCCGCCGGAACCGCCAGCTTGATCCACGCACTCCCCGGCGACATCCCCGGCTCATACGTCGAAAAGGCCAGATGGTGCGGCAGCCGGCCCTCCTCAACCTCCCGGCGCAGCAGCAGCGGCACCTCGACGGACAGGCCCCAGACTGCGGCTTCCCGCTCATCCACCCCCTGAAGCTCAAAGCCGTACCCCGCCAGCGCGGGCGCGGACGGCCAGGTGACGGCGGCGCCCGCCAACCGGCAGACGGCCGCGCTCCCGGTGCAGTCCACGGCCGCTTTCAGGCGCAGGGTGAGTCCCGACGCCAGCACCATCTCAAGCGCCTTCCCGCCGTCGCAGTGTATGCGCTCCGGCGCGTCGCGCAGATAGGTGCGGATGTTTGCCTCACGAGAGAGAAACTCGCCCGCACACGCCGTCAGCGCCGCCCCGCCCGCGAACGGCAGCACCCAAACCCGGCCCCGCCTCACGGCCTTCCCGCAGACGTCGCCCTGCGCCAGACGCGAACAGAAATCCATTGTCGTCGCGCCGTGCAGCGGCTCGCCCGGATGCTCGACATCCGCCAGAAACAGCCCGCAAACGTAGCGGTGCAGCCCGTGTGCCGCCAGCCCGCCGGCCCTCTCGCCGGCCTCGACCAGCGCGACGCGCGCCCCCTGCCGCGCCGCCGCCAGCGCCGTCACAACCCCGGATGTCCCCGCACCGACAACCACGATGTCAAACGTTTCGGTCATAGACTCTCCCTCTACTCCAGAAGCCGCGCGCGGAACGTGTCCAGCAGCCCGTCCACCTCGTCTTCCGGCAGAATGCCCTCAATGTAGGAAAGAACCGCATGGTAGGCCCCCCCGCTCCGGCTCAAAATGAGCCCGATCCCGGGCGGGGTGGGAATCACGGGAAAATGAATCTGGTCAAACACGCGGCACCCCAGCACAGCCGGCGCCTTGACCGCAGACTCGCCCAGGCAGGTGAACCCGAAGGAAGACAGGCGGTTGCGGTAGAACAGCATCAGGAATTTCCAATAGGCCCGCTCCGGAAAGATCCGCATGAGCAGGTTGGCGTCTTCAATCGCGGCGGGCACGCCCTCCCTCGCCTGGCTCATCAACTGCTCGCGCACGACCCCCGCCAGCGCATCCCTGTCGGTCGCCTCCGCAACCGGGAACCGGAAGTAGAGGAAGGACAGGTCGTTGAAAAAGATATGCGGCGTGCGCACCGCCGACTTCGGCTTGTCGGTCGAGACCGACACGACGAAGTGGGCGTCCGCCTCGGCCCGCCTGCTGAAGAACGGATGGAACACCGCCGCCGCCGTGGCCAGCACATAAGGCGTGAACATCAGGTAGCCCGCCACCTGAAACGCCCGCTCCTGTATCCGCCGCGACTCCTCCGCGCTGAACGTCGCAACCCTGAAGCGGAACGGCCGCTGCCGCGCGTCCTGCGGCACCGCCAGCCACGTGGTAACCCCCTCCGCCAGACGGCGCATCATCCGGTTGACCTTCTGCCCGCTCCGAAACTTCTGGCACCACTGATCCAACTGCGCTCCGGCCGTCGGCCGCGCCGCAGGAAACTCAGCCTCGCCCGCCTCGCGGTTGGCCTGCCTGAAAAAGAGGTTGATAAACGTCTCGGCGCCGACCGCATCGAACAGGCTGTGGTCAAACGCGAAAATCAAAACGCACCGGGCTGTCCCCACTTGCACGCAATCGAGGGCCGCCGCCCAACCCGGCCTCGCCGCATGCAGGTTGGTCAGCGCCTCGACCTGCCGCAGGATCTCCGCCTGAGCGGCGCTTTCCGGCAGTGCGCTGCGCCCGATGTGCAACGGTCGCTCAGCAGGCGCCTGCGACGGAAACCGCCAGTAGGGTGCCAGGCACCAGCACCGGGCGGACTTCCCCCATAGCACCGGGAAGCGGGCACAATACGCTCTGAACTCCGCGTCGAGCCGATCCAGATCGGGTGCGCCTTCCAGAAAGACCGCCACCTGAAACACGACCCGCCTTCCGGTCGTTTCAGCCGTCCCCCGGCTCAGCGCGGCGATGCACCAGTCGGCGCCGCTCAGATAACGTTTCTTGGGCGAACTCGGGACTTTCATTTCTGCGACGCCTGGACGATGCGGTGGGTCAGCACGTCGAGCGAGGCGAAATCGTCTTGCCCGAGCCCAGACGACATCAGCGACAGCCCGAACCCCTTTTCGATGAACACGAGCAGATCGACGAAGCCCATGGAGTCGAGCCCCAGCTCGTGCAAGGGCTGATCCGTCGCCACCTGTTCCGTCTCGACCCCCACCAGCATGGCAACATGGTCCTGCAATTTGAGCATCACCTCGTCTGTTGATAACGGCATTCGTGTCTTCCTTAATCTTGTCTAACCGTGATCACGCGGCGGCGCGGCCCGCACGCGGATACGACCTGAACGCACCCCGGCCCCAACGGCGCGGCCTCGGGCAACAACACGCCTTCTCGCCGCATCAGCACGGCTGCCGCCAGGTGCAGGGCCGCACCGATGCGCGTGCTGCCCCACAAGGCGGTGTGACTCCTGACAGGATCCGCTGATTGGGTATGCGCAGCCGCATCGCCGCCCAACGCGCCCGTGTCGACCAGTCTGCAAGCCGCCTCAGCCGCCACCTCGCCACCCACCGACACGCACACGCCGCCCTCCCGCTCCAGCCTGAAAAAGACCGCCCCTTCGCCCAGCACATGCGCCTGCGGCCATTTGCGCCGAACCACGTGGGCCAACACGTCCGACAGTTCATCTGCCGCTCCCACGAGCACCGCATCACACCGCCCGCCCGCCAGCCAGCACTCCGCCAGCGTCAGCGCCTCCTCAAACGGCATCGCCAAATCAGCGAGATTCAGGGTCGGCCCGTGCAGGCCCGCCGCCGTCGCGATCATCGACGCGGCCGCCGCGTGTACCGACTGCGAGAACACCGTGGGCGACGTCTTCGCGTCCCCGAACTCCAGCATCTCGTTCACAAAGCGGAAAACCGTCGCGTGCGGCCCGAACGCCGTCGCGAGAATGATGCCCGTGCGCCGGGGGTCGGCCACGCACCCCTGCCAAGCCTCCATCGCCGCCAGCAGCGTCATCTTGCAGAACCGGTCCGCCCGCCGCGCCGGCGCCAGCACCGGATTCCCCGTGAGCGCCGCCGGCGGCACCGCCAGCACGGGAACATTCTCCCTCTCAAGCGTCTTCGGCTCCAAGGGTTTTCCGGCCAGCAACGCCGCGCGCAGGGCCGGAACGCCCGCGCCGCCCGCAAACACAACGCCCATGCCCGTCACGTTCATCGCGCCCCTCCCGTCCGGGCGAGCACGAAGGCCGCGTTGTTTCCGCCGAACGCCAGCGACGTCGATACCGCGTAGCGGCGCACAACCGGCGTCACCTCCGCCAGCGGGGCAAAGGGGATCGCCTCGTCTCGCGTCGCGAACCCGAGGCTGGCGGAAATCCAGCCCTCCCGCAGGGCCAGCGCAGTAAAAACGGCCTCGATGCCACCCGCCGCACCCAGCGTGTGCCCCGTGAAGCCTTTGGTCGACACCGCGCGCACCGCCGGCCCGAACACGCGGGCCAACACGCCGCCCTCGATGCGGTCGTTCTCCCTCGTCGCCGTGCCGTGCGCGTTGACGAAATCCACCTCGTCCGGAGCGCACCCGGCATCCGCCAGCGCGGCGCGGACCGCCAGTTCCAGCCCAAGACCCTCCGGGTGCGGGGCGGTCAGATGATACCCGTCCGAGGCCGCGCCGAACCCCGCCGCGACCAGCGAGACCGGCCGGCCGCGCCGCGCCGCGCTCTCCGCGCGCTCCAGCACCGCGACGCCCGCCCCCTCGCCCAAGTTGAGACCCTGCCGGTCACGGTCAAAGGGCCGGCACGGCTCAGGGCTCGTCACGCCCAGCGCGAAGAAACCGCTCGCGGGAATCGCGCTCAGTTCGTCCGCCCCGCCCGCCAGCACCGCGTCGCACAAGCCCGCCCGCAGCCACGCCAAAGCCACGCCCATCGCGTCCGTGCCGGACGAGCAGGCGTTCACCACCGTCATCACGGGCCCATCCGCGTGCGCCGCACGCGCGATCCGTTCGGCGAGGCTGCCCGACGCGAACCGCTCGGCAGCCTCCAAGTCCGGATTGCCGGTCGCGCGGTAGGCCGCGTAGAAGGCGATATCGTTCAGCTGGCACGCCACCGTGGTACCTAAGCAGACGCCGAGGCGGAAGCCCGCCGGCAACGGCCGAAGCCCGGCCTCGTCCAGCGCCTGCCAGACCGCCGCCAGCGCCAGATGGAAGGTTCGGTCAACAGCCGGCGCCTGCCCCGCCGCCGCAAACATCGGAACGGCCACGGGAAGCTCTGACACCGCACAGGGCACCAGGGCCGGGCGCACCCCAGCCCGCAGCGTCGCCAACGACGACGCCAGATCCGCCCCCGCAGCAGAAATCACGCCCAACCCGGTTATCGCGACCGCATCACTCATATCCGTTTAAAAAAACAGGCTCACGCGTGGGTCTTTTCGTATATGTACTCGGCCAGCGAGTTTACCGATTGGAACACGCGGCGCCCCACATCCATATCCTTGATTTCGACGCCGAAATGCCGCTGCAGGATGACCACGATCTCGACTGCGTCCAGCGAGTCCAGCCCGATCGCGCCGCCGAACAGGGGCGCATCGTCCTGAATCTGCTCGACCGTCACATCCTGAAGATTCAAATTGTCGATCAGCAGCGCCTTGAGTTTCTGCCGGATGTCCGAAAGTTCGCTCTCCCGATTGTCCATACCGCTTTCCTCGCTCCTTTTGGTTGCCTTGTGACGGTGATTATACCCTACCTGTCCGAAATCGGGAAGGACGAGATTCAAGTGAATTGAACCTCGGTCCATTCTCAATGAGCCTCCGCAGCGGCGCGATCACGCCGATTGTCCCCTTCTTAAGTGATCCTCTTGGACTGGCGTAACTCCTGTTGCGCCGTGTTTTTTGACTCCCACGGCAACACCTTCTCGTCGAGACGGACGCGACTCTCTCCGGCTCAAGCCCCCAGCGGCGTCCAGACGTCCGAAAACAGATAACACTGATACGGATGCCGCTGCGCGAACGCAGCCAGCGCCTCTGCGAACGCGCGAACGCCCTCGCGCGACGACTGGCGCTCTTCCCGCGAGGGCGCATCGAACAAGACCGCCTCGATCCTGTAGCGGGTCACCCCCGTCTTCGGCACAAACAAGGCCACCACCGGACACTGCGCCGCCCGGGCCACCGCGAATGCGCCGGCCGGGAACTGCGCGGCAGCGCCCATAAAAGGCACCTCGACCGTCTGCCCGCCATAGGCCCGGTCGCCCATGATCGACACGATCTCGCCCCGCTGCAGGCGCGCCACCATCTCGACCACGCAGCCCGGCCCCGCGTCGGGCGGAATTACGTGGAACCCCGCGTCGTCGCCCCGCACATGCGCGCGCACGTCAGCGGTCTCGGCCTCGCGCATCAGGAGCGACACGGGCCGGTCGCCCGAAAGCTGCCGCAGGTGGGGCAGGGCGAGCTGCCAGCCGCCCACATGCGCCAGCAGCAGGACAAAGCCGCTGCCCGCCTGAGTAAGCTTCTGATAGATCTCCCGCAGGGCTTGGCTCTCAAAGTCGAACGTGCGCACGCCCGCGTTGAACGCGTGGCGGTCGATCAGGCACTTTCCCTGGCTGACGAACAGGCGGTAGACGGCGAAGCGCCGCCGCACAGGCGAGCGCCCCGGGAAGCGGTGCCGCACATACGCGTCGGCCCCCGCCACCGCCGCCCGGTCAAACGCCGCGTAGTACGCGCAGACAAGATAGAGCAGCCCGTAGGCCCCGCGCAGCCCCGTCAGCCGCAGCGCCACCCGGAAGAACCAGAAGCCCAGCGCGTTGCCGCGCGCACGCCCGGCTGACGGCACCCGCTCCGGCTGGAGCAGGGTCGCGGCCTTGTAAACCGCCAGGCCGGAGATGACCGCGAAAAGCGGCGCCACCACGAGCGACCCCACCGCCCACTCGATGATGCACGCGTACAGGTCGTCCATGCTCCGCGGCAGCCTCGGCAGCCATTCGCCGTGCAGCATCAGGTGCCCCACGGCAATGCAGAGCGCGGGCGTGAACGGCGGCACAAACAGGTTCTGAATCGCGAGCGCCATGACGCGGTTGAGGTTCAGCCGCGTCGTCACGTAGAAGATCGCGAGCGTGTGGAACCACGGGATCGGCAGAACCGCAATGAATGTGCCCACGCCGGCTGAAACGCCCAGCCCCGCCGGCGTCGCGTGCTCCCTCAGCAGACGCCGGATAAACGCGCCGGGGTGCAGCACCTCCCGCCAGGTACGCGTCTTCGCTTTCGGCACGAGCCGCCGGACCGGCCAGAGGCAGAGGCGCCGCAACACCAACTTACCGTGCGTGTGAGTAAGGCGCAGGTTGTCCCACCCTTTGCGGAAATGCGTGACGCGCTCGCCGGGCGGCGCGTACCAGGTGGCGACGGGCACCTCGGCCAGCGGCAGCCCCGCCCAGAACGCGCGCGTCAGAACCTCGACCTCGAAGTCGTAGTGCCGTCCGGACAGCGGAAGCTGCGACACCAGCCCCACCGGGTAGGCCCTGTAGCCGCACTGCGTGTCCGCGCACATGAGGCCCGTCTCCAGGGCGATCCAGAAATTGGAGAACGACCGGCCGAACTGGCTCGACTTCGGCACGTTCGGAACGGAGAAGTCGCGGACGCCGACAACCAGTGCGTCGGGCGCGCGCCGGACCGCCTCCAGAAAAAGCGGCAGGTCGGACGGCGCGTGCTGGCCGTCCGCGTCAAGCGTCACGAGGTGCGAGAACCCGCGCTCCCGCGCGAAGGCCAGCGCCGTGAGCAGCGCCGCGCCCTTGCCGCGGTTTTCCGCATGCCGCAGCAGCGTGACCGCCTCGCCCGCCAGCAGCGCCGCGAGATCCGCGTCCGTGCTGCCGTCGTCCACCACCAGCACGTCCGCGACCCGCTCGCGGCACTGCCGCACCAGCGGCGCCAGCGTCGCCGCGTGGTTGTAAACCGGAATCACGCACAGCGGCTTCACGCACACCGGCTTCACGCACGTCCGCCCAACTCGGCGTTGATGGCTTGCGCATACCCGAAGAGTTCGACAATCCGGCTAGCCATTCACCACCGCCCGGTTAATGAAGCTATTCATTGATTTCCCAAATCCCGCGGGGGCTCTGCTCTGCTTGTCTCATCAAGCCCTCTTTTCTAAGGAGAGTGCCAGCCCATCTGATTTCGTACTGCCATTCATATAGCAGCTTTCCACCAGCCTCGATTTCACTTTTATGAGTGTGCCAAACAGACTTACACACTTCCAATAAAGTTGAACTTCCTCCTCTTGCGCGAAGCGCCTCAAGCACCCATTCCCTCATCAGTTCTCTTCCAGTTGCCATGAAAACGACCTTCTTTCTTGTTCGCTAACCTGCTCATACTGTGACACGCGCGCCGCCTGGCACGAGCCCAAAGGTCAACTCTCTGCTGCCTCGGAAATTGTCACGCCCGCCGGCTCAGTGCGTGGTATCCGGCAACAATCGCGACTAAGTCACACGAGAGACGAGGGTGTACAATGCATTCTTCGCTGCTAACTTGTCGAACGTGTAGACCGCCTCGCATCTGTTCTGCTTGGCAGCCAATCCAAGAAGGAGGTCATCCGGTTCGGTTTTGCACTGGGGTGCCAAACGACAGAACTCCGCGATTAAACCGGGGGGCTCCAAACGAAAGGCCTGATTCTGCAAAAGCCGTCCTATCGTCTTAACTATAACCTCGCGGGGCACGTCATACTGGCTGTCGAGAACCCATATCAGTTCCAACAGAACGCCGAGTCCGACCCATAATGGTTCTGCGTGCCGGGCAGCCGTTTCCACTAACGCATTCGCAAGCGGCGACTGGCGCGGATCGTCGTTCGTCAGATACCGGACAAGAACATTCGTGTCAACCGCGTTCATTTCTGCGCCACTTTCCGGGCTCGCTTTCTGACCGCTTCGCGCATGTTCTCTATCGTCACAGGTTTGGCCGGCCGATAAGCGGAAAGGCAACCGAAAAGGCCATCGCCGACAGCTTCGACAGGCTTTAACACCGCCTGCCTGTCAACTTTACTCCAAACGAGTTGGATCACATCGCCAGGTTTCAATGACAAACCTTTTCTCAACGCCTCCGGCAGAGGCAGGACGCCGTCATCAGTAAGAGTTGCCGTCAACATATTACATCCTCCACTGGGATTGAATTGTCGTTGAGTTTATGCCAATGGCCTGGAAAAGGCCAGTGAAAATCGGACACACTTATTTCAGAACCTCGAACCGGTAGACGTCTCCGGGGACATCGAGGATCTGGATGTTACCCATATTCCCCTTGTCGGTATCGCCCGGAACGCTCCACACCAGCTTCTTGGTCGGCGTGACTTCAAATGCCTTCACCCCGTCTCCGGTGCCGACAGGCTTGCCATGTTTGGCGCTGGTGATGACCGTGTTACCATTCGGCAACCGTTGCGCGCCGCACACCATGCCGACCTGAATGCCCATCGCCTCGATGTCCGCCTGCGTCACCTCCCAAACAACCTGGGCGTCCTTGTCGTACTCGATCACCGCTCCGTGATCGGCCGCCGGATGCGCGGCGGTCACCAAGGTATTGCCGTTCTGCAGGCGAATGGCCACGAACACGCCCTTCGGGAAGGTCCTGAGCAACTTGCCCTCCGCATCCCACTCGCAGGTCTTGTTCTCATTCATGATCGCCGCCAGATAGGTGCCCTGCGCGGTCTTTCGAACCTGGCGGAAGGTGTGATTCCTACGGTGCGTCACCCCGGTCTCCGCCGACCGGCTCTCACAGGCCAGCATCGCCATCAAGGCCGACCCTGCGAACACAAACAACATCCTCACGCTCATATCGACACTCCCTTTACTCGCTTACAATTCAGCGCTCTACCTCTCGTCCTTCGTCCGCCTGTCCTCCCCGCTTTTTCAGCAGCAGGTCGATCGACATGCCCGCGAAGCCCAGGCGGTGCAGAAACGCCAGCCCGCTGTCGAAGGCGTCCGGCGGATAGATGACCTGGCGGTGCTTCTTGAACGCGTCCAGCAGCCGCTCGTGCAGCCACGCGCGCTCGACGCCCGGCGAGAAATAGTACACCGGCTGCAACAAGTCGGTGTCTGCCGAGATCACGCCCTCCCGCAGCGCCCGCGCGGCCAGCGGCGTGCCGGGCAGGATGCGGATGCCGAGAAAGACGAACGAGGCCGCGCCCTCCAGCCGCAGGATGTTGGCGATGCCCTCTTCGACCGTCTCCTTGGTCTCGCCCGGCCCGCCCATCATGAAGTAGTGCGAGACCGTCAGCCCCGCCCGAATGAAGCACGTGTGGGACGCCACAATGTCCTTGAACAGGAACGCCTTCCCCATCCCCCGCAGCGTCGCGTCCGACGTCGCGTCCGAACCCAGCTCGACCGCGTTCAGGCCGGTCTCTTTCATCGCTTCGATCACCTCGCTGCCCATCACCTCGGGACGGAAGAAGCCGGTCCAGGGAATCTTGACCTGCCGTCTCTGCATCGCGGCGACCAGCTCCCGGTAGTGCCACTCCTGGTCGTTGAAAATCGAGTCCGTGAAAAAGATCTGCCGGGCACCCTTGGCCTGCAGCGCCAGAATGTCGTCCACCACCGCGTCGCAGTCGCGGGGGCGGATGCTGCGACCCTCCAGCAGCGGGTAGGTGCAGTAGGCGCAGCGGTACGGGCAGCCGCGCTTGGTCTGCAGCGGCGTCACGCCCCCGGCCTTCTGATAGAAAGCCAGGATCTCGTCATCGTAGGACGCCGACATCATCCCCGCCGCGTCCAGAGCCGAGTCCGCAAGATAAATGCGCGGCCCGGGTCGTTCTCCGGCCTCGAGCGCGGCGGCCAGTTCGACGGCCAGGCGCTCGCCCTCGCCGACAATGCCGTAGTCCGCGCCGGTCGCCTCCAGCACGCGCTCCGGCAGCACGGAAAATCCCGGCCCGCCGAGCACGACAGGCGCCGCGCAGCACGCCCGGACTGCGCCGACCAGCTCCGTGAGCTGGTCGATGTACAGCGCCTCGTTGCAGGCGTTCACGTTGTCCAGATTCCGGAACGAAATCCCCACCATCCCGGGCGCTTCGCCCGCGACCGCCGCGCGCAGCGCGTCCAGCGAGAAGCCGTTGGCGAGCATGTCGTATTGCCGGACCGCGTGCCCGGCTTGCGTCAGAGCCTCGGCAATCACGGACATGCCCAGCGGATAGACCGGATACGGCGCCACGACCGGGTTACAGGAGATCAGAAGGATCTTCATGGCGCGACCGCCCCTTTTCCCCAGCGCGTGCGCTCGCGCCGGCGCCCGACATCCGGATTCGTGCCGTCCTTCAGCTCTTTGTGAATCACGCTCAGAAACAGGCGTGCCATCCGCGTCGCCGAGTCGGCCTCACGGTAAAAGGCGTCCCACGCGTAATGGTACATCCGTTCCAAGGTGTCGGGCGTCATCTTGGCCGGCCGGTAGACCACCTCCGAGCCCGTGTAGCGCACCCAGTCGTTGTGCAGCACGCGCCCCTCGCGCTCCAACTGCTCGCGGACCGGCGTGTGCGGAAAAGGCACCAGCACCGTGAACTCGGCCATGTCCAGCTTGACCTCCAGCAGAAAATCGACCAGCCGCTTGACGTCGTCCTCGGTCTGGTCGTCCAGTCCCAGCAGGATCGTCCCCTCCACGCCGATGCCGTGGTCGTGCAGCCGGCTGATGCGCCGCTTGATGCCCTCGGTCACACCCGCCACCGCCTGATAGACGTACCAGCACCCCGCGTCCGCCGCCAGCTTCAGCACCTCGTCGTCATCCAGAATCGGATGCGAGACCCACTTCTTCTTCAGCGGCGCGATCGCCCGGAACAGCTCTTTCTCCCATTTGCCATCCTGCGCGAGCGAGTTGTCCACGATGAAGAAACGGTTGTTCGGAATGTTCGCCATCTCGTTGACCACGGTCTCGATCGGACGCGGCCTAAACACCCGCCCGCCTAGGAACGGCGTGCAGCAGGGGAAGCAGTTGAACCGGCATCCGCGCGAGGCGTGGATCAGGTCGACCATCTGCACGCCCCGGAAGTTGTAAAGCGGCCGGTTCAGCAGGTCGCGCCGCGCCGGCCCGACCAGCCGGATGTCCGGCG
>CAYMLQ010000009.1:4840-45462 GCA_964390795.1 uncultured Lentisphaeraceae bacterium | reverse complement strand
CAAGGAGCCGAACACCCAGCCGTTGCCGCGGCACCAGTAGACGTGCTTGCCGTTCGCGGACTTCTTTTCAAAATAGCGGGAGTCGCGGAAGAAGAAGTGGTCCTCCTTGCTGTACAGGTAATCGGTCGTGGCCTTGTACTCCTGGTCCATGAAGGTCAGGTATTTTGTGTCGCCGGTGAAACCGTACATTTTGACGAGGACGGTGGGCGACATGAAGAGCGCGTCGCACCAGCTCCAGCGCTTCTGGTTGTCCTTCACGGTGAAGTCGAGCGACCCGGTGTGCGGGCTGGCGAGGATGGTGTCGTAATTTTGGCGGAGGCGCTGGGCGTAGACCGGGTTGTTGTCGAACGCGGCGAGTTCGAGCCAGCTCTGGCCGATGCAGTGGTCGTCGGCGTGATAGGTGCGGGGGAGGTGGCCCCAGTCGTTCGTGGTGCCGAGGGTGCGGATCTGGCCCAAGTAGGGCAGGGTCGGGTCGGAGAGCCCGAGCGCGGTGACGCCTGCGTAGAACGCGCCATAGGTCCAATCGAGCCGCTTGTGGCGCTTCGGGTTGGCCGTCATCCAGTCGGCGGTGAGCCTGGCGTTATAGGAAATGGCCTCCAGCGTCCAGGCGTCGGAGACATTTTGGGCGTCCTGAGCCGTGGCGGCGGCGGTCAGCAAGGCGGCGGTCAGGCTGAAAAGCGGGCGTGTCGTTCTCATGCGTTTTCCTCGAGGGCGAAAGGATTAAAGATGGCTGCCGAAGTGCGATTACGTAGGAAAGCAGTTTAGTCGCTTTTTAGCATCTTTCAAGCGGAAAGCATGCATGCGGGTGATAGCATGCTGAATTCGTGCTTTTTTCAGAGCGCCGTCACGCGTATAATGAAACCCATTAACAACGCTTTGGAAAGAGGATAATGACGCGATGGAGCAGCAATTGAGTGTCAGTTTCGTGATACCCACTTTGAATTCGGCGAAAACGTTGGAGGCATGTCTGGAAGCGATCCTCTCGCAGCGGATATCGCGGGCAGAATACGAGATCGTGATTGCGGACGCGGGGTCGACGGACAAGACTGTGGCGATCGCGCGGCGCATGGGGGTTGACAAGGTCGTGGAGAACCGGCTGAAGACCGGCGAGGCCGGTAAGACGGCGGGTATCAAGGCGGCGACGGGCGACCTGATCGCGCTGGTGGACAGCGACAACATTCTGCCGGACGAGCGGTGGCTGGAACAGATGACAGCCCCGTTTCGCGACCCCGATATTGTGGCGTCGGAGCCGCTTGAGTACACGTCCCGGAAGGGCGATCCGGCGCTGACGCGCTATTTTGCGCTGCTGGGCATGAACGATCCGCTCTGCCTCTTTACCGGGAACTATGATCGCGTGTGCGCGGTGACCGGAAAGTGGACCGGGTTGAGAGTGCCTCAGCAGGATATGGGAGAATATCTCAAGCTGACTTTGGCGGAAGAGTCTCTTCCCACGATCGGCGCGAACGGGTTCGTGTTCCGGCGCAGTCTGCTGAGCCACGTGTCCTGGGACCCCTACTTCTTCGACATCGACGTGATGCATCAGGCGGTGCGGGCGGGGTTCCGGCAGGTGGCCAAGGTCAAGACCGGGATCGTGCATCTGTACTGCGCGCGACTGGGTGATTTCGCTCGCAAGCAGCGGCGGCGCATCCGGGACTTCCTTTTCTTCGCGCAGGAGAAGCAGAGGACCTATCCGTGGGACCGCCAAAGGAAGGCCGGCATCGTGCTGTTCGCGCTGGCGACGGTGCTGGTGCTGCCGGTGGCGGCGCAGGCTGTGGTCGGGTTCTGCCGCAGGCCCGACTGGGCGTGGCTGTACCATGTGCCGGTTTGCTGGATCACGCTCTGGACCTACGGGGTGGGCACGCTGAGGAAGGCGCTGGGGCTGAGGCAGGCGCCCGAGGCAAGGGACGGCTGGCAGAAGGCGAAACCGCGCTGAGCGTGCGAGGGGCGCCGCCGGCTCCCGTACCCTGCGGACGCCTGCGGGGAGGCGTGCCGGCTTCGCTCGCAGCAATTCTAAATTTGGCTTCTGAGCCACAGGAATGCAGGCTAAAGCCTGTACTACGAACGGTTTCTTACACGGAAAGAAGCGTTTGTAGTGCAGCCTTCAGGCTGTCTCAAGCCAAATTTAGAATTGCTGCTTCGCTCGTCGCTGCGCTTGAACAGGGGGGCGTCCTTTGCTACTCTCTTCGCGGTTGGCCATCACACGTTGGGCAACTCTGGTGCTCCGATCCGGAGGGGGTTCGATGTGACGTGTGAAAGATGAAGGTGGGGTGATCGTTCATGGATCCATTCGCGTTCAATTCAGAAGCCTATCCCGTGTCGAGGTGCGGGCAGGATGACAGCCGGGTCACGGCTGTGTTGCCTCTGATCGGCAAAGTGGGGCGGGTGCTGGATGTCGGATGTCTGGACGGAACCATCGGCGAGTTGTTCCTCAAGCTGGGGAACGAGGTTTACGGCATCGACGCTTCAGAGCCCGCGCTTGAAAAGGCGCGGGCGCGGGGGGTGAAGGCGCAGCGCGGAAATGTCGAAGAGCGCTTCCCGTTCGACGATGCGATGTTTGATGCGGTCTTCGCGGGTGAGATCATCGAGCACATCTTTGACGTCGACAGCATGCTGTCTGAGATCAGGCGAGTCGTGAAGCCCGGTGGCGCGTTTGTGGTCACGACGCCGAACCTCGCGGCCTTTGGGCGGCGGCTGCTGCTGTTGCTGAACCGCAACCCGCACATCGAGATTTCGTTTACGGGCGGGGCCGCTGGGCACATCCGTTATTTCATCCGTCAGACGCTCTTCGAGATCCTTGAGAAGCACGGCTTCAGGGTCGACGTTTTCTGTTCCGACGTGATCAACTTCAACGCGACAGGCTCGCTGTGCAGTTACCGGCTGGCACGGCTGTTCCCGACCTTTGGGAAATCGCTGATTGTGCAGGCCACGAGGCGGTAAGGGCGGCTGGGCTTCGCGGCGAAGAGGGCACGATTGGGCATGCGCTGGTATCTCTACAACGTTTTGTTTGCGTTTGCGTATGCGGCGATGCTGCCGCAGTTCCTGTTGCGGATGCGCCGGCGCGGCGGTTACCGGAACCGTTTCGCCGACCGTTTCGGACGCTATCCGCCGGAGGTGGAGGCGCGTCTGAGGCAACTGGACGGGGCGGTGTGGATCCACGCCGTCAGCGTGGGCGAGGTGTATGTGGCGGGCCAGGTGATGCGCGCGCTGCGCGAGCGCATGCCGGAGGCGCGTTTCGTGTTGAGCACGACGAGTTCGACCGGCTGGAAAGAGGCCGAGAAGCTCGTGAGCCCGGACGACGTGCTGATCTTTAACCCGCTGGATTTTCCGCCCTGCGTGAAGCGGGCGGTGGCCGCGATCCGGCCCCGCGCCTTTATCCTGACCGAGTCCGAAATCTGGCCGAATGTGATCCGGACCTGCAATTTGCGGGGCGTCCCCCTGTTTCTGGTGAACGCGCGCGTCTCGGACCGCTCCGCGCCGGGCTATCGCCGGCTGCGTTTCTGGTTCGGCCCCGTGCTGAGGATGTTCACGGCGATTCTGGCGCAGTCGGAGGCGGACAAGCGGCGGCTCGTGGAGGCGGGCGCGCAGCCGTCGAAAATCGAAGTGACGGGCAGCTTCAAGTTCGACGTGGCGAACCGCGCCCCCGATCAAGAGCAGGCCGTGGCCGCGTACCTGTCGCGGCACGACGCGGGGCGCAACCGCATCGTGCTGCTGGGCGGTTCGACGTGGCCGGGCGAGGACGCGGTGCTGATCGCGATATACAAGCGGCTGCGCGAGCGTTACGCAGATCTGCGGCTGGTGATCGTGCCGCGCCACTTCGAGAAAGCCGATGCCGTGCAGGCCGAGATCGAGAAGGCCGGGTTCGCGTGCGTGCGGAAGAGTAGGGAAAGTTCTAAAGTTCTAAAGTGCGAGAGTTCTAAAGTTCTAAAGTGCGAGAGTTCTAAAGTTCTAAAGTGCGAGAGTTCTGACAGCGGGCAACCGGTCGCCGGGCCTGCCGTCATTCTGGGGGACACGACGGGCGAGCTGATGGGCTTTTACGGCAATGCGGACCTTGTGTTTGTGGGCAAGAGCCTGTGTGAGCACGGCGCGCAGAATATGATCGAGCCGTGCCTGTGCGGCGCGGCGACCGTGGTGGGGCCGAACACCGAGAATTTCCGGCCGGTGATGTCGGATCTGCTGGAGGCCGGAGGGCTGATCCAGGTGACAGACGCGGCCGAACTGGAGCGCGAAATCGGCCGTCTGGCGGGCGATGCGGCGGCGCGGCGCGCGCTCGGCGAGCGCGGCGCGGCTGCGGTCTTGAAGCGCAAGGGCGTGGTGGGCCGCTGTGCGGCAACGATGGCCGGACAGATCCGCGGCCGGGGCGCAAAGCAGTTCCGTAATAAGCGCGTCTGAAAGAACGGTTGAAACCGGACGCGAATCGGTCTATCTTATTCACCTGAACTCAGTGAGTGTAGAAGGCGGGGAATCATGAAAGCACTTGAAGCGACCATTGAAAAAGGCGGGCGGATTCATTTCCGCGAACACGTCAAGTTGCCGCCGTCGTGCCGCGTGATCGTGACCTTCCTTGACCCGCCGCCCGATGTTCCCGAGACGGCGTTGCTCAGCGAAGCGGCGTTAGGCAAGGATTGGAACCGTCCGGAGGAGGATGCGGCATGGGCACACCTGCAGTCCGCTCGGTAGTCTTGGTGACCTTTCCTTTTTCCGACCTTTCGGCCAGCAAGCTGCGGCCTGCGGTGGTGCTCGCCGACGTCGGGCGGGGCGATTACATACTTTGCCAGGTGACCAGCAACCCGTATGCCGATCCCGATGCGGTCCGCCTCGGCGATTCGGATTTCGCGTCGGGCTCGCTTCACCATGTCAGTTACGCCCGTCCGGGCAAGCTCTTTACGGCCAACGCATCGCTCATAACGGGCAGTGTGGGCGAGTTATCGGAACCCTCGCAACGCGCGATTATCGAACGCGTTGTTTCCCTGTTTCGCCGGTAACGGGAAAAGAACGGACGGCGGAGAAAGCCCGCCGTCCGTTTAAAGCTCTAAGCGCCCTTCAATCGCGTCTTGTTCACCGCACAAGAGTGGGAGGAGTTAGGGATTAGGCGTTGGTACGGGAATGCGGGAATGCATAAAAGGCGAAACGGACTTGAAACTGGATAGGGGGTGTGCTTTCCTTCATGTAATGTTGGACAGGCGGCACATACCGGACTGAGTGCTTGTGGAGGCGTATCAGGGATGCATATCAACGGTGCTAAACCTCAAGAAGTGGGTTTAAATTGTTGGTTTGCAACGTGGCAGTTGAGGGTGTTGCATTTATCGGGACGCTCTAGCCGTTGCTATTATTGAGGTATAACAAGTTGGCACAAAGAAGGAAATGAAGATGAAACGTTGTGTAATGACATTGGCAATCCTGGCGCTGGTGAGCAACGTCTTCGCGGGAGAGCGCAGTAATCTTGTCAGCAATCTGAAAGCTGGAAAACAGCAAACGCTGGTCGTCTACGGAACGAGTCTGACCGCCGGCGGCGCATGGGTGGGCCAATTGCAGAAGGTCTTGAATGAGCAATATCCAGGGCAGGCAACACTCATCAACAGCGGCAAAGGAAGTATGTGGTCGAAGTGGGGCGCAGACAACCTGGATACGCACGTGATTCAGAAGAAATCCGATACGGTGTTGATTGAGTTTGCGATCAATGACGCATATTTGGACTACAAGACCTCAGTGGCAGAGGCCCGGAGCAACCTCACAAACATGATCGATCGCATCTTGGCATCGAAGCCTGAAACGGAGATCATTCTGATGACCATGAATCCGCCCGTCGGGGTCCATCTCGAACGGCGCCCAAGGATCAAAGACTACTACCAGATGTATCGGGACGTGGCGAAAGAGCGGAATCTGCTACTCATCGACCACTACGCCAACTGGGAGCCCATCATGGAAAAAGATAGAGCCCTTTTCGCCAAGTATGTGCCCGACGGTATTCATCCAGGACCCGAAGGATGCACCCGGGTAATCACACCGGCGATTCTCAAGGGATTGGGAATCAATGCCGAACCACCGGCTGGTGGCGACGGGAAACCCGCGCCACAGCCGTGACGTTGGGAATCGGAAACATGAAGAAGATGATCATCGGTATGAGTCTAGGGGCGGTCCTCGCGACCGCACTCTTCGTTCCGATCCTGATCCATGAGCGTCGCGCGAAGTTCGAGTTTGGCACCAATTATGGAAAAATACTGGGCCTGACAGAAGCGGCCGATTGCCTCGGCAAGGAATTTGGCCGATACGACGGCGAGTCCGCCTACAGATGCCTGTTCAGTGTCAAGACCATGGACGTGATCTCAATAGAGACGAACGGAGTGAAGACCGTGCGGGTTATCCCATAGGAGATGCCAACAGCAGTCTGCTGCCTATTCGCCGCGATGGCCAACCACCACTCGCCTTCGGCTCCGGTGGTTGGAGGCCGCTGACGGTTGGGGCAAGGAACATCAAAATCAGGATGACGACACCGATATTCATGGGCGCACTCTTTCTCGGAGTGCTCGGTGGCATCTTCTTCGGCCTCTTCTCGTGCGGCGGCTACGTCTGGCACAAACGACTCTTCTATGCCGTGTTTGCGGTGGTCGAAGCGCCAGCGGCATGTTTCTATCTCGACAACCCAACGTCTTTGACCGACTTCAAAAAGGAATTTCTGTGCCCCTTGGAATGTGAACCAGGATGAGAAATGAACCCCAACCATGAGCGCATTGGCAACGGCTGCGCCGTGCCAAGCGCTCGACGTCACCTATTTCTTCAACTGCTCTGCCTGCCACTCGTCGGCCGTGAGTTTCTTGTCGCCACCGCCACCGACCGCCGGGGGCTTGGCGGCCTTGCCGGTCAGTTTCTCCGGCCGGTCCACCTCGACCTTGAGCGGGGCGAAACAAATCGGAATGGCTATTGCGGACACTGGATGCTAAAATTAAAGGCAAAAGGAGACATACAATGTCCAAAGAGTTCAATGTGGTGATCGAACAGGATGAGGACGGTTATTTCGTCGCATCCGTGCCCGCATTGCGCGGCTGCCACACGCAGGCCAAGTCTCTCGATGTGCTGATGAAGCGTATCAAGGAGGCCATTTCCCTGTGTCTGGAGGTCGAAGATGCGCCGGTTTCCAACCAGTTCATCGGCGTTCAGCGTGTAGCGGTCATGGTATGAGCACCTTCCCTGCCTTCAGCGGCCCCCAATTGATCAAGGCCCTCCGGCGCTTGGGCTTCGAGACCATACGCGTCAAGGGGAGCCACCACTTTCTACGCCATCCTGATGGACGCTGTACCGTTGTGCCGGTTCATCGCGGCGAGATGATCGGGCGTGGTCTGCTGGCCCAAATTTTGCGCGACTGTGAACTGACACGCGCCGACATTCAGTCGTGAGGCGACGGCACGCCGCCGCCCCCGCCGTATAGGTTCACTTGCCCTGCTTCAATTCCTCAGCCAGACACTCATCCGCCGTCCGTTTCTTGTCCCCGCCGCCCCCGGCCGCAGGGGGTTTCGCGGCCTTGCCGGTCAGCTTCTCCAGCCGGTCGATCTCGGCCTTGAGCGCGTCGCGTTCCGTTTTGAGCGTGTCACGTTCGGCAGTCAGTGTGTCCCGCTCCGTTTTGAACGTGTCCCGCTCGGTTGGTTGAGACAAATCGTGACCTTGCGGAGGAGTTGACTAAAGATTTGGTCGCTTTTGAATGCTCACCAGTTGGCCGCGAACGGGCCGAAGCATTTAAGCAAGAGATGCAGAATGAGAAGCACCTAGCGGAACGAGAAGTGCTCGCCCTGCTCCAACGACGCGATCTTAGTGGTGCGTCGCTGAGAGAAGCCCAGTATCAAGCTGTACAAGTCTTTAATGGGGCAATGGGTGTAGATTGGAAGAACTTCAAACCAGACCACGACGTGGCATTCCTAAAGGCGATCTTTGAAGGGAGACCGCTGATGCTTAGCAAGATTCAAGACGAGTTGCTTGACAAATTAAGACTGACGGCTGGCATGATGTACCTCTGTGGTTCAAATTCCGCTAAGGAACTTTTCGACCAAATGCCGGAGACGGGAATACATCTTGATGCCCTAGCGTGCAGCCAAATGTTAGTTCGCTTCGGCTTTCACAAACGGGACATATCAGGTTATCACGACTCGGATGTGCGAGTGGTCGAAATTCTTGGATGCAAAGACAAGTCATGTTGTCCGCACTGTAGTGCAATTGCGGGAAAACGTTATCTTCTCGCAGAAGTGCCGGAACTTCCTCTCCCGTGCTGCACATCGAAGAATGGTTGTCGGTGTACGACCGTTTTTGCTGATTTCTAACTAATCGACAGTCTACCCAGATGGCGGATAGGTAAGTCGCCAATTCCGTGTTCGTTCCGTAACTGTAGGCAAACAACGTCATGTCTCAATATCAACTCACATCTGAAATTGTTAGCCGATCTGTCGCGTACACATGGGATGAGGCAATTCTTGAGTGGTCCTTACTGGAAGTCTATGAGAACGACGAGCCAGAAACATGTCTCTGTGGACACTATCCAATCATGGAACTGTGCGTCCTACAGAATATACGTAACCAAAATCAGGTGACTGTTGACAACTGTTGCGTGAAAGAATTCACTGGATTGACGTCAGATAAAATTTCCAGGCTGTAAAACGCGTTAGGAAGGACACGTCAAAATCTTTGAATGTAGAGGCGATTCAACACGCTTTTGTTCGCGAGTGGATTAACGAATGGGAATGTGAATTTTACTTCAATGTTATGAGGAAACGAAATTTAACGACAAAACAAGATGCACAAAAAAACGGATAAACGACTTGGTTCTGGTCAGGATGAAACGACAATAATTGCTAACCAGTACCAAACTCCGCTATACGGAGTGGGTGCAATGTCTACATCACTCACCCTTTCGACACGCGCGGGATGCGGAGCGACCCCAACGACGGAGCGACCCCAACGACGGAGTGTCCGCCCACTCTCCCTTGCGCGTTCCCTTTGACAAGAGCAAGCACCAACCAAGGTCAATGGCCCTAGCCCAACACCCCTTGACGTAGATACGCAACGTGTATACACTATTGCCGATGAAATTCACATGGGATGAGACAAAGAACGCAATGAACCGGCAGAAGCACGGCGTTGACTTCGCCGAGCCGAAGACAGGAACGACACGAATCATTTCCGCACGAAAGGCGAACCGACATGAGCAAAGCATCTACACAGAAGAAATCGGGGACTGACTGGAAACGGTTGCACGGAATGAAGGACGAGGAGATCGACGTCTCCGACATTCCCCCTATCGACAAAGCCATGTTCAAAAAAATGGTCATTCGCATGCCCGAGAAGAAGGCGGCTCTTTCGCTTCGCCTCGACCCACGGGTGATCGACTGGTTCAAGGGGCAAGGCCCCGGATACCAGACGCGTATCAATGCTGTCTTGCAATCCTATGTCGAGGCACACTCGCACTAAACAAGAGAATCACGAAAGGCACAGGGTTTCTAGACGGTCAAGGTCTTGCGAATGCTTATTCACTTCTCATGAGAAGTGAATAGGGCAACCGAGCGACGGATGGGCAGACACGGGGTGGTGGAGGGGTTCACGCCAAGAAGACCCAAAGAAGCAAAGATGATTGGACCTCTTGGCGTCTTGGGGTCTTAAAAGACTCAGAGTCCTCATCATGAAGACACTGAAAAGTGCCGTTTATCGTATCGTATTAATTTTCGCTACTAACTCGGGGCGGATTCAACAAAGTTGAAGCGCAACCCGATTACGTTGTCGTAAGAAACGGACGTTGGCTGTTGGGGTCGCGCTTGGTATACTGGCGTCATGAATTCGTTGTGGGTAGAACAGGCGTGCGAGGAGGGACGGATTTACACCTGCGCCGTGGCGCAGTTGCGGCTCTGGTTCATGCGCAACCGGCAGGGGTGGCAGGTCGCCTCGCGGCATGAGGCTGAGAGCGCGTTCGTGCCGCTGCACGAGGTCGAGGCCGCTGCGGATCTGCCCGAGTGGCATCGGTTCGTCATCCCGTCGACAAGTGCGGTGTTGCGCGTGGTTCCTGTGCTGCCAGACCGCCCGGTGATGAGCCGTCCTGAGGCGCGGATTGAGATTGCGCCGCTCCACAAAGGACTCTTTTTCGTGACGATTCCCGTGTGGCTGCGGCTCGAGGTTGCCGGTCAGGGAGCGCAGCCGCCGATGACGCTCAGCGAGCATCCCACGCGCGTGCTGTCCAAAACCTGGTTCGGGCATCCGGCGGAAACGGGTGAGATCGGCTACGCGCTGGCGACGCGGGCGAGGCAGAATTTGGAGGCGCTGACTGATGTGGAGGGACGGGCGATCTGCCCCGTGTGGGTCGATAACGGCACGCGCGAGCCACTCGTCTTCGCGCAGTTGCAGTTGAGCGTTCGCCACATGGGCGTGTATCAGACGGAAGACGGCAAGCTCTGGACCAACGAGTGCAGGCTGGGGTATACGGGCAGCATTTTCACGGCGGCCATCACGTTCGGGCGAACGGCTCCGGAACAGGCGACGGGCGCGCGCCTGGTCTCTGGGCCGCGTGAGGTTCCGGCCTCGGGTCTGACGGCGCGCGCGATCGTGGGGGCGATCTTCAGGCAGCCCTTCTGAGGGGCGGAACATGCGGACACATCGTTATGAAGGTTGAATTCACATCATTGACGCGGCTGATGGGCGACTACGTGTTGCCGTTCATCGGCATTTGCGCGTGGCTGGTTTTCGGCTTCTGGGTCTCGTCGGTCGTGGCGCGGATGCTGCGCAGCGGGCTGTCGCGCAAATTGGGTGCGGATACGGCGCGCACGATCTCGAAGACGGTCAAGTTTCTGCTGATCGCGCTTTTCGTGTTCACGCTCATCCAAGGAGTCGGCGTGGACATCACGGCGGTGCTGGGGGCTGCGGGTGTGGCGGGTGTGGCCATCGGCTTCGCGGCGCAGTCCAGCCTGTCGAACCTGATCAGCGGGCTCTTTTTGCTGCTGGAGCATCCTTTCAAAGTGGGCGACTGGATCGAGGTGGAGGGAGTCTCCGGCTATGTACACAGTGTGGAGCTGATTTCCACCTACATCCGCACGTTCGACAACCGGCTGGTCCGCATCCCGAACGAACTGGTGTCCAAGTCCAAGCTGATCAACTACACCCATTATCCGATCCGGCGACTGGATCTCGACCTGCGGGTTTCGTACAAGGAGGATGCGGGCAGGGTGATGCAGCTTTTCCGCGAGCTGGTGATTTCGAATCCCTTCTGCTTCAACGAGCCGGAGCCGCTGATTGTGTTCAAGGGGTTCGGCGACGCGTCGCTGGATTTTCTGTTGGCTGTGTGGGTCGACCGGAACGAGATGCAGTCGGCGCGGACGTCGCTGATGAAGGATGTCAAGGAGCGGTTCGATAAAGAGGGCATCGCGCTGCCTTATCAACTGATGAAGATGGTTGAAGGAGCCGGGAGTCGCGGTTAGCGCGTGAGCGGAAAGAGGCGGTTTAACTATGTTGAAAGTGTGGGGAAGAGTGACGGGCGTGCCGGTGCTGAGCGTGGCGGGATGTCTGATGTTCAGTGTCTTTCTGGCGGCCTGGCAGTGCGCGTTGGACGCCGTGGCGGGGCGGACGGTGTATTCGCTGGCGGCCTTTGGCCTGGCGGTGGGCGGGGGTCTCCTTGCAGGGTGCGCGCTGGCGTGGCGGCCGTGCCGCCGCGCGCGCAGCGCCGCGGCGCTGCTGAGCGGGGTGTTCTTGCTGGCCGCGTGCTGGCTCGTGTTTCAGCTCGCTGCGCTGTCAGGAATTACGGGCGGGTGGCAGCGGCTTCTGCTGGACACGGGGCGCACTTTCGGTTTGCTGCTTCAGACGCTCGGCAAGACCGCCGCGTTCTTTTTGCTGGTGCCGAGCGTGCTGGCGGGTGCGGCGGTGACGGTTGTCGTTCAAGCGGCGCAACGCGCATCCGTGCGGCGGCCGGTTGCGCAGTGTGTGGGCTGGGGTGCGGTCATGGCCGTATCCGGCTATCTGGCCGGACACCTGCTGGTGCCGGTGCTGGGGGTGGAGACGCTGACGCGCCTGGCGGCGCTGTGGTTTGGGGCTCTGGCCTCGCTGGCCGCACTCGGCGGCGAGACAAGGCGGTTGGGCCTCCGGCTGGCGCTGGCGTGTGCGCCGTTCGCGGGGGTGGCGGGACTGCTGGCTGCGTTCTCGCCAGTAGGCGGCCCTTCGATCCTGAGTGACGGCGCGTTTGGCCGGCTGGTTCACCGCGACAGCGGCTTCGCGCAGGGCCGGCCGCTGTTTGAGCACCGCACGCGGCGGCATAGCGTGGCGGCGTATGCGGATCCGGACTATCAGTTCGTGTTCGCTTTGGACGGGCGGCCGCTGCTCTTCGGCAACCGGTTTCACACGGCCCGTACGCTGACCGGGTATGTGCCGCTGCTGGTGCGCCCCTCATGTGCGAAAGCGGTGTTGGTGGGCCCCGAGGCGGGGGTGTATCTGCCCTTCTTTGTGAGGGCGGGGGTGACGAATGTCGCCGTTTCAGGGGCGGACCGGACGGTCGTGAATCTGGCGGTGGCTGCCGACGCTTTCGTGACCGGCGACGACACGTGCGAGAAGGCCGCGCTCCGGACAGTGGCGGCGCTGTCGGACGCTGCGGCGGGGTATGACGTGATCTTTCTGGTTCCGGAGCCGGTGTGGATGAGGGGCGCGCGCGCGTCCACGAGCAGGGAGCAGTTTGTCAGGTGCAGCCGGGCGTTGTCCGCAGAGGGCATCGTGGCGCTGCATCTGGACGCGCGGGCGTTGTCCGCCGGGCGGTTTGCGTCTATCGCGCACGATTTTATGGCGGTGTTTCCGGGTGTTCAGCTCTGGTGTACGGGATCCTACGACTGGGTTCTGGTGGGGGCCGCGAAGGAGATCAAGGCGCCGGTGGACGGCATGCTGGCCCTGTTCGAGCGCGAGCCGGTCTTCCGCGATTTCGTGCGCGCGGGCGGCATGGCGCTTCCGGAAGCGCTCGCCTGCATGCTGTGCGACGGCAAGGGCCTGGACCCGTGGCTGAAGGAAACGGTGCCGGAGCGCGCGGTCGCGGCGCTGTGGCACGCGCCGCGCACGGCGTTGGAGGGTGTGCGCACAACCCTGCTGCCGGGCACGCTGGAGGGCTGCCGCCAGTGGAAATCGCGGTGGGTGTTGCCGGGCGAGATGGACGCGGATCTGTATGTGGCGCTGCTGGACAAGGTGGGCCGCACGCTGGGTGCGAGGGTTGCGGCGGTTAAGGCTCTGGCGGAAACGGCGAAAGGCCGGAATGAGGCGGGGCTGGAGTCGGCCCGGGCCGCGGCCAAGATCAGCACGCGCGACGCACTGCTGGTTCACTTGGCTGAAAGCGTGGAGTTGGAAGGGCGGCGGCGGATTAAGATCGGCGATCTCAAGGGTGCGCTCAAGTGTTACGAGAATCTGCTGTCGTTTTCGGCGGGCACGGCGCGTACCCATCACGGGATGGGCTACTGCCTGCGGGGCAACGGCGACAACGAGAACGCGTACCTGCATTTTGGGCGGGCGGTGGCCGCTGCTCCTGAACAGACCGACTTCCGGCTGGACTTTGCACAGGCGGCGCTGGCCATCGGCGAGTACGCGGAAGCGGACCGGCAGTTCAGTGAACTCCTGAAGCGCGAACCGGATCATGTGGAGGCGCTCTTCCGCTACGCGAAAGGGCTTTCGAAGCGCGAGCGGCCAGTCAAGGATCTGCCGCAAGCCGTGAAGCTTGCGGAGCGCGCGTGCGAGCTGACGCAGTGGGAGAATCAGGAGTACGCGTTCGGGCTGGCGGATCTCTACATGGATGCCGGGCGGGTGCTTGAAGGCATGGGGCTTAAGCGGCGTCTGAAAGAGGGCGTCAAACCGACGGCGAAGGTTTCGCGTTAGGCGTTTGCCGTCCGAGCACAAACGAACGCCGAACGTTGAACGTCTAACGCCGAACGGTGAACGCTGAAGGGATAGGGGAGTTTATGAAGATGGTTGTGCTGGACGGGTTCACGATGAATCCCGGGGATTTGGAGTGGCGCGCGCTGGAGTCGCTGGGTGAGCTGACGGTTTACGAGCGGACGCCTGCGGAGCTGATTGTGCCGCGAGCGGCAGGCGCGGAGATCCTTCTGACCAACAAGACGCCGCTGAGCGCGGCGACGCTCGCAGCGCTGCCAGGCTTGCGTTTTGTCGGTGTGCTGGCGACGGGGCACAACGTGGTCGATGGGGCTGCGGCGCGCGGGTGCGGCATTGTGGTTTCGAACGCGCCGGCCTACAGTACGCGCTCGGTGCAGCAGATGACGTTCGCGCTGTTGCTGGAGCTGACGCAACGGTGCGGGGAGCATGACCGGGCGGTGAAAGAGGGCGCGTGGTCGCAGTGCGGAGATTTCATGTTTCAGTTCGGGCCGCTGACGGAGCTGGACGGGCTGACCTTCGGTATTCTCGGGCTGGGCACGATCGGCCGGGCGGTTGCTCAGACGGCGCTGTCGTTCGGAATGAAGGTGGTCGCCGCTTCGCGCACGCGGCCTTCGACTCTGCCGGCAGGCGTGGATTGGGTGTCGCAGGAGGAGCTGTTCCGAGGCTCCGACGTGGTGTCGCTGCATTGTCCGCTGACGCCCGAAACGGACAAGATCATCTGCGAGCGGACGCTGGCCTGGCTGAAGCCGACGGCGTTGCTGATCAACACGGGCCGCGGCGGTCTGGTGGACGAGTTGGCGCTGGCGCGTGCGTTGAACGAAGGACGGCTGGCCGGCGCGGGCGTGGATGTGCTCTCGACGGAGCCGCCCGAGTCTTCGAATCCCTTGCTGCACGCGCGCAACTGCGTGATTACGCCGCACTGCGCGTGGGCGACGCGGGCGGCGCGGCAGCGGCTGCTCGACATCACGGTCGCGAACGTGAAGGCGTTTCAGGCGGGCACGCCGATCAACGTGGTGAACAGGTAAGCCAGCTACTTCTTTTTCGCCGCCGCCGCCTCTTCTTCTTTCATCGCGCGGCCGATGGCGAGCATCTTGGCGACTTTGGCTTCGGTCAGCTCGTAGCCTTTAAGCCCGGTAAAGCCTTCCCAGATGACGGTGCGGTGCAGGGGTTCGAGGATGATAACGTGCGGCCAGCCCCAGACTCCGAACGAGGCTTCATAGGCGCCCTGGCCCGGGCGGTCTGTCGCCGGCCCGGACGCTTGGTCGGGCAAGGCGGAGGCTGGAGCGGAGTCCGCCTTTGCTGTTGTTTGAGAGCTTGCGGCATCAACCTTGTTCGTGACGGGTTGGGCCTGATCAAGGGCTTGAAAATATTCCTTTTTGGGGCCTGCGTAGGCGGTGACCGTTTCCTCCGCTTCACCGGTGATGCCGATCACGACAAGCTCCGAGCCATATTTCTTTTGCAGCGTGTTCATCAGCGGCGTCATCCGCTTGCAGGCGCCACACCAGGTCCGCCAGAACTCGATGACCAGAAACTTGCCCTCCAACTCCGGCTTGTCGGAAAGCCACTTCCTCACCTCCAGAGGAGGTGCGTCGGTAAAGAGGCGGGTGTTCGCCCAAATGTGCTTACCTCCGGCAACACTCGCTTGACGGGTGCCGTCCGTGCATACGCCAGCCGGGTCGCCTGTCGGCGGTTCGGTCTGCTCCGCCGCAGAGGCGTGGGGCGAGGAGAGCATGCAGGGGAGGGCGATCAACAGGCAGGTCAACATGCGGTACATAGCCGTCTTCCTTTCTTGAGAACACCAGAATTACTGGGATGAAACCCGCCGCTTACCCGTGCGGCGAGTCAGCAACGACGCCGTCGGCGCCGGGCGGCTGCTGCTCCAGCCAGTCGGAGATGACTTTGCGGATGGTCTTCTTGGCTTGGCTGAGCGGCTCGCGTACCGTGCAGCCTGCGGCGCGCGAATGGCCGCCGCCGCCGAACTGTTTGGCGATCACGGTGGCGTCGAGCGGGGCGCGCGTGCGGATGCTGACGCGCGTTTCGGCGTCATCGTCTTCGGTGCCGTAGAAGAAAAGCGCGACGCGGTTGCCGATCAGGCTGCGGGGAATCTCAATGACGTCTTCGGCGTCGGCCTTGGTGCCGCCGGTCTCCTCGAAGTCTTGCCCGGTGAGGGTGACCGAAGCGATCTCGTTGTTTTCGGAGACCGACAGGGTGCGGAAGGCGCGCCTTTTCAGCTCCATCGAGATACGGCTGAACGAGCAGTAGAGCGTGTCGTTGATGATGGCCGTGCGGACGCCGTATCGTAAAAGATCCGCGCCGCACCGCAGCGTGGCGGGGGTGGTCTGGTCATAGGCGAAGCGGCCGGTGTCGGTGATGACGGCGACCCACAGCGCTTCGGCGGCCACGGCATCAAGTTGCCAGCCGGCCTTGCGGGCGAGGCGCCAGACCATCTCGCCGGCAGAGGAGCAGCAGCCGTCGATCCAGTTCAGCGTTCCGAAAAGCGTGTTGGTGCGGTGGTGGTCGATATTGATGACCGTCAGCCTGGACGCCAAAGGCTGGATGGGCTCGGGCAGGCGGTCGAAGGAGCCGCAGTCCACAGAGATCAGCAGATCGACCCGCTTTTTCGCGGCCTTCTCAGGGGCGATGAGTTTCTCGACACCCGCCAGAAAGCCGGGTCCGCCCAGGCCCTTGCGTTCGGCCGTGGCAACCGCCTTGATGCCCGCGCGGTTGAGCAGGTGGGCGAGGGCGATCATGCAGCCGAGCGAATCGCCGTCGGCGCGGACATGGCCGGTGATCAGCACGCTCTCCGCGCGGGAGATGGCCTTGATCACTTCATCCGGCTTGGCTTTATGCGGTTTTGGGGTGTGCTTCATGTAGGTAGGCTCAGCGGATCTGGCCGTTTCCGGACACAACGTATTTGTAGGTGGTCAGCTCTTCAAGCCCCATGGGGCCGCGGGCGTGGAGTTTGTCGGTGCTGATGCCCATCTCGGCGCCCATGCCGAACTCGCCGCCGTCGGTGAAACGCGTGGAGGCGTTGACATAGACGGCTGCCGAATCGACCTCTTTCTGAAAACGCTTGGCGCTCTTCGCGTCGGCGGTGACGATCGCATCGGAGTGGTGCGAGCTATAGGTGTTGATATGCGTGATGGCGGCCTTGAGATCTTTCACGACGCGCACATTGAGAATCAGGTCGAGGTACTCGGTCGTCCAGTCCTGCTCGATGGCCGGTTTGCAGGCGGTCAGGCGGGCGCAGGTGGCTTTGCAGCCGCGCAGTTCCACCTTGCGGCGGACGGCCAGCGCGCCGAGCATCGGGAGGAACGCGTCGGCGGCATCTTGGTGTACGAGGAGCGTTTCCATGGCGTTGCACGCGCTGGGCCGCTGGCACTTGGCGTTTTCGACAATGGCGATCGCCTGGTCCAGTTCGGCGGAGGCGTCGACGAAGACGTGGCAGACGCCCTTGTAGTGCTTGAGCACAGGGACGCGCGCGTTCTCGACCACGGCGCGGATCAGCGACTCGCCTCCGCGGGGGATTACGACATCCACGCGGTCGTCCAGCTGCACGAGTTCGCGCACGGCCTCGCGGTCAATGGTTTCGATGAGCTGGACTGCATGTTTGGGCAGACCCGCACTCGCGCCGCCCTCCTGGAGGGCGCGGGCGATGGCGAGGTTGGAGTTGAGCGCCTCCTTGCCTCCGCGCAAGATCACGGCGTTGGAGGTTTTGATGCAGAGCACGGCGGCGTCCGCGGTGACGTTCGGTCGGGACTCGAAAATGATGGCCACGACACCGAGGGGCACGCGCCGCTTCTCGATCACCAGTCCGTTGGGGCGCGTGCGCTTCCAGATTTTCTTTCCGACCGGGTCAGGCAGGGCCGCGACCTCGCGGACCCCTTGGGTCATGGCATCGATGCGGGCGTCGGTCAGCATCAGGCGGTCAAGCATGGCGGCGGAGAGCCCGGCGGCTTTGGCCTGCGCGAGATCTTGGGCGTTCGCCTCTTTGATGAGGTCGCGCTGCTGGTCGAGCGCGTCAGCCATCGCGAGGAGCGCCGCGTTCTTTTTCTTGGTCGAGAGGCTCGCCAGCCTGCGCGAGGCGGCGAGCGCCTGGTCGCCAATGGTCCGGATGGTGTCGTGAAGAGTCATGGGAAGTTAGCAGTTAGCAGTTAGTAGTTAGTAGTTAAGAGTAAGAAGATTAGGAGGGGGATGTTAGCATCTGAACTTCTAACTCCTAACTGCTAACTCCTCCTTGCTCAGAGGGCGCTGCTGAGGATCAGGGTGCCGGTGTCATGGCCGGCCACGACCTCGGTGAGCACGTTCTTGTTTCGACCGCAGGCGATGACGACGCCGCAGCCGGCTTTCACCGCGATTTGCGCGGCGCGCAACTTGGAGTCCATGCCGCCTTTGGAGAGGCCGCCGGCCTCCGCAGGCTTGACCAGCGTGAAGGCGTCGTTGAGGTTCTCAATGCAGGGGACGCGCTTTCCGGCCGCATCCAGCACGCCGTCGACGGTGCTCAGGATAATCAGGAGATCCGCGCGCACGAGTTTCACCACCAAGGCGGCGAGGTAGTCATTGTCTCCGAGCGACAGGTCAGCCTTGATCTCTTCGTCCGCCACCACGTCGTTCTCGTTGATGATCGGGATCACGTTGTGGCGGATCATGTGCTCCATGGTACGCTTGGCGTTGGCGAAACGGATGCGGTGCTGAAAGTCGGCGTGCGTCAGCAGCACCTGGCCGATGATGATCTTTTCAGCGTTGAACAGATCCTCGTAATGCGACATCAGGCGCGCCTGGCCGACAGCCGCGCACATTTGAAGGTCGGGGACTGTTTTGGGGCGCTCTTTCATTCCCAAGGCCTCCACGCCTGCGCCCACGGCGCCGGAGGAGACCATGAGGACTTCATACCCCTTGCGGTGCAGTTCGGCGACCTGGGCCACCAGGCTTTTGAGCGGCCGCATGTCGGGGCGTCCGGTTTTCTGCGCGATCACGCGAGTTCCGATTTTGACGACGATGCGGCGGGCTTCGGGAATGAACTCTCTGAAACGGTGTTCAAAATTCATGGGAAAAACGCGGTTACGGGTTGTTCGTTCAGGTTCGCTTGTTACAAGATCAAAAAACAGGGTTAGTTTACGTGAAGTCCGGTGGAAATGCAAGCGGAGGGCAACTGCGGCAGCAATTCTAGATTTGGCTTGAGACAGCCTGAAGGCTGCACTACAAACGCTTCTTTCCGTGTAAGAAACCGTTCGTAGTACAGGCTTTAGCCTGCATTCCCGTGGCTTAGAAGCCAAATCTCGAATTGCTGAACCTGGGGTGCGATTCAGTTTAGGAGGAGTTATGAGTCGGGGAACGCGTGACTGCATGAAAATGGAACCGGGCTTGAGGCTGGGATAGGGGGTGTGCTATCGTTCATGCAATGGTGAAAAGTGTGGCACGGCGGCATCGAGTGCGTTTGAGGCGTATCAGGGATGCATATCAAACCCGCAAAGCATCAAAATCCCGATGTAAGTCGTTGATTTCCAATGAGACCGTTGAGGGTTTGCATCTGCCGGGATGCTATAGCTCGTGCTATTTTTGATCCTCATTGCCGACGTTGGGAGAGATGACGAGAAGAAGGATCATGCTGATAGGACTTGCTGCGCTGGCACTGGTCCTCGCCGCTGTCGCTGTCGCGGGATACGCGCTACGCCAAGTGCCGTGCGCAGCATGCGGAACTATTTGTGTACGCCGAAACGCGGTCAAAGTCCCTGATGGTGCCGGTGGCCTTATCGTAGAAACCCTCTTTGGTCAACCCGCGGCACAACCCAGCGCATACGTGTGTCACCGTTGTATTGAAGGTCTTGAGGATCGAGTGATTGCTGAAGCGAAGAGACGACAGAAAGAATCTGCACAACCACGCGCGGCACCGCAACCTTCGGCACCGCAGACGGGGCCTTCGGAGGGTGGTCGCTGACGTTGGGAAAGAAAAGAATCACGAAATGGACAGGGTTTCTAGACCAGGAAGGTCTTGCGAATGTGGATTCACATCTCATGAGAAGTGAATCTGACAAACCGAGCGACGGACTGATGGACACAGGATGGATTGGTACACGCCAAGAAGACCCCAAGATGAGAAAGCACCTCTTCTTACCTTTGGGTCTCAAGATCATGGGATTATGAGCGTGGGGTTATGCAGCAAGGTGTGACAAGAGAGGATTGCCGATCCGAGAACAACGAGGTATCATGTAACCATGAACTTTGAATGGGATCAACGGAAGGCCGAAAGCAACCTGCGGAAGCACGGCGTATCCTTTCACGAGGGCGCGTCAGTCCTTGCCGATCCCCTTTCGATCACGTATCACGATCCGGATCACTCGGTAGCAGAACAGCGGTTTGTGACCGTGGGTTTATCTCAGGCGGGGCGGGTGCTTATGGTTGCGCACACAGACCGCGGCTCAAACATTCGAATCATCAGCGCACGACGAACGACTAAGCGGGAGCAACGGCACTATGAAGAAAACGAACAGTAGAGAACCGGATGACGGGTTACGTCCGGAGTACGACCTCTCAAAACTAAAGGGTGGCGTACGAGGCAAGTATGCGAAACAGTTCCACGAGGGCACGAATCTCGTGCTCCTTTCACCTGATGTTGCTGCCTATTTTCCCACAGAGGAATCGGTCAACGCGGCATTGCGCTCCTTGGTGGAGATCGTCTCCGCTAAGCTGAGCCATGTTCATTGAGCTGTCGTAAAATAAGCGGCGAACAACGCGGTGGAGGCGACGGGATACCGCCGCCTCACCGCTGACGTTGAGGTTCTGTGTACCTATGAGCACAACACGAAACCGACAGGCCTTTCTCGTAATCGCCGTTCTATGCAGCGTGGCGGCGCGCGCCGCGGCGCGGCCCAACGTGGTCGTCCTGCTCGCCGACGACGCGGGCTGGGGCGATTACGGCCATAGCGGCAACCGGATGGTCCGCACGCCGCACATCGACTCGCTCGCTCGCGACGGCGTGTCGCTTGACCGCTTCTACGTCTGTCCGGTGTGCTCGCCCACGCGGGCGGAGTTCCTCACGGGCCGCTACTATCCGCGCACCGGCGTGCGCGGCGTGTCCACAGGCCACGAGCGGCTGAACCTCGACGAGCGTACGGTCGCCGACGCCTTCCGTGCGGCGGGCTACGCCACCGGAGCGTTCGGCAAGTGGCACAACGGCAGCCAGTGGCCCTATCATCCGATGGCGCGCGGGTTCGACACCTACTTCGGCCACACATCAGGTCACTGGGGCGAATACGTCGATCCGCCGCTGGAGCGTGACGGCCGCATGGAACGCGCCAAGGGCTACATCGTGGACGTCTGCACCGACGAGGCGCTGGCGTTCATCGAACGCAATCGAGAACGGCCCTTCTTCTGCTATGTGCCCTTCACCACGCCGCACTCGCCGTGGGCCGCGCCGGAGGAGAACTGGAAGCGCTTCAAGGACAGGCCGCTCGAACAGGTCGCCACGCAGCCCCGGCAGGAGATCCCCGACCAGACGCGCTGCGCGCTGGCCATGATCGAGAATCAGGACTGGAACGTCGGACGCCTGCTCAAGCGGCTCGACGCTCTGAACCTCGCGACAAACACGATCGTGCTGTACTTCTCCGACAACGGGCCGAACAGCTCCCGCTGGAACGGAGGCATGGCGGGCCGCAAGGGCTCTGTCGATGAGGGAGGCGTGCGCTCGGTCTGTTACCTCCGCTGGCCTGCGAAGCTTCCCCAAGCCAAGACGGTCGCGGAGGTCGCCGGCGCGATCGACCTGCTGCCCACGCTGACCGCGCTGGCGGGTGTCGCGCGCGTCGGCGACAAGCCGCTCGACGGACGCGACCTTTCGTCGCTGCTGGCGGGCCCAAAGCCCGAGTGGCCGGAGCGCATGATCTTCTCCGCATGGGGAGGGAAAACGAGCGTACGCTCGCAGCGGTACCGGTTCAACGAGGCGGGCGCGCTCTTCGACCTGGTTGACGATCCGGGTCAGACGCGCAATGTGGCCGCGCAAAAGCCCGATGAGGCGGCACGTCTGGCGCACGCGCTCGGCGACTGGCGCAAAGCCGTCTTCGGGGCGGATGAAGCCGCCAAACTTGAAAAAGGCGGAGACGTTGATCCCCGCACGATCGGAGTCGGTTATCCCGAGTTTCCAATCACGATGCTGCCTGCCCGCGACGGCGCCCCGAGCGGCGGCGTGGAGCGAAGTTCCAAGGCTCCCAACTGTTCTTACTTTGTGAACTGGACGGGCAAAGAGGGACAGATGGCGTGGGAGATCGAGGTGCAGACGTCAGGCGAATACGACGCCGTGATCGACTACACCTGCCCGCTTGCGGACGCGGGGTCGCTGGTCGAGTTGAGCTTCAACGGCAGCCGCCTCGCCGGCAGAGTCGCGCCCGGCTGGGATCCGCCGCTGAACACGAATCAGGACACGCTTCCGCGTCCAGACGGCGAATCCCAGATGAAGGCCTTCCGCCCGCTGGCGCTGGGCACGCTCCGGCTTGAGAAGGGCGCTGGGACACTCGCGTTGCGCGCGCTCGAAATCCCCGGCCGATCGGTCATGGACGTGCGGCGCGTGACCCTGACCCTGCGGCGCTGATGCAGCAATTCAAATTTTGACTATTCCGTTCGCAAACAGGCGCGAAATCATGCGCATGGCGCGCCCGGAGCGCGCCACCCCTGAAAGATGCGCCGCGCAAGGTAGCCCGCTCCGGGCGCGGATGCGAGTGAACGGAGATGCCAAAATTAGAATTGCTGGCGCTGATGCGCGCGCTACTGGGCATACGTCCGGTACAGGTCGCTGATCCGCGCGGCGGCCTCGTCGCCCGTGTGGAACACAAAGCGGTAGCGGAAGGTGACGCGCTCGCCGGGCGCGAGTTTGAGGTCGCCGGAGCCGGCGGCCTTCTTGTCGAAATGGCGCAGGCCGAACGGATTGGCCGCGAAAAGCCCGTAGGTTCGCACATGCCAGCGTGTCGGATAGCGCGGATTGGCCGGGTTGTCGAAGATCGCGACGCCGACCGTCTTGCCGTTGACGGGCCCCCAGTAATCGACCCATTTCGCGGGCTTGCCCCAGGCGGCGCCGTCGCGCAGGCCTTCGCTCGTGAGGATGTGGCCAAGGCTGTTCGTGCCTCCGGCGCTCAGGGCCGCGGGCAGGCGGATCGCCATCGACCCCTCCTTCGTGTCGCCGATGGTGAGCGGGCCGTGCGAGGCGATCAGGGTGATCTCATAGTCGATTTCGCGAACCGCTTTGCCGGTGCGGAAACGAAGGAGGCGCTCGTCGGTGCAGACGACGGTGCCGCTGGGCGCGACCCATTCGTTGAGCGCGCGGATGACGCCCTCGTCTTTGCCTGACTTCAGTTCGAGAAACTTCTGATGGACTGTTTTGCCGTACGCTTTCTGTTCCGACCAGAAGTCGATACCGTTCATGCTTCCGTGCGCGAACCAGAGACCTTTGTGATGCACGTGGTCGGTCGGGTCGCCGGCCGTCTTGACCATCGGCCAATCGCGTGTCATCGGGGTTCCCGCCGATCCGATGATCGGATAGAGGTAGGGGCGGGCCACATTCTGATAGTGGTACTCGGTGAACAGGGCACCGTCGATTTCGACGCGCACCCTCCCGTCCGTCTCTTTGACCGAAACGCCCTCGCCAGCAACCGCCGCAATCGCAGAGCCGATAAGGAGCATAACGAGCAGTTTCATTGTCCCACCTCCAACGCTTTGTCATACCACTGCCGAAAAGTATTTATTCTAAAAGGGCTGTTCCACACACAGGGAGGGACGAGCGTCTGCTCGTCCTAGGCACGCAGACGCGTGCCCCTCCCGTGTGTCTGGTGCCCTTCATAGAGTCTAAAGACTTTTCGGCAGTGGTATAAGTTGTTCAATCTCATCGTGCAGTCTCAGTGTAGCGGATGCGTCGTATAGAGCACGGAGGTCTTGCGCGCCAGCTTCTTCAGTTCGGCCAGGTCGTCACGCTGGTAGTTCGAAATCGCGGAGAGTATCCGCGTGCCTTGGTTGGCGGCCGGCTTGTAGAGGTTGACCGTCTCCGAGACTGAGAAATCGACTATCACGTCGACCGGATACCGTTCGAAGAACGCGTTGTCGACATCACCCAAGCAGTGGATGAGCCCCTCGTCATGATCAAAGTCGTTGAGGCGGCTCGCATACTCTCCGGCATGGGAGTCGCTCTTGCGCACCACCCAGACAAGCTCCGAGTCCGGAGCGTCGATCATCTCGCGTGCGACGGTCGCGCCTGTGCGCCCGAAACCGAAGAGCCCGATCCTGATTTTTCCTCTGTCTGTCGCCATAAACACCTCCTGCCGATTCACTCTAACAGCCGCGCTGCGCAAAGAAACCTGCCGACGGGGCTTGAACCGTCACGAAAGGTTGCGCTGGTGCGCGACCGCGGCTGCAATCGCGATCACGATCTCATCGTCGTTCGACGCGTCCTGTTTGGGCGCGTGTTCCCTACGGGCCTTCTTCGCCTTTACCTTCGGCTCCTCATCGGGCAGGATGTGGTTGAAGCGGGGTATGATTTTCGAACTTACTGTCATCACGCCAATCAATAGGCCGAGAAAAAGAAAAACGATGCTCACACCCGCAACCATCAGAACCAAACCTTGAATAAACATGATAATCTCCTCTGCCGGTGCTGCCGACTTCATCTTATGCGTTTAACGCCAATAGTGCGCGAGAATGCGGACAGCCAGCCAAACCCCGGCGCTTCCGACCCCAATCTTGAGCGCGTACGACCGCCAATGGCCGAGCGTTGCGGGCTCGCCATACCCGGTCTGGCCCTTGTAATGGCGCACGTCGACATACCGCGCCGCTATCAAGGACGCTGCCGCCACAATTAAACCGAGGTCTTGGAGCGACGGGATCTCAGGCGACTTCTGAAGGATATCGGCCAGCAGGAAGACGAGTATCGTCGGCCCGGCAAGAAGCCAATACGTGCGCAAAAGGCAACCGGCCCCACTGCTATATTCGGGCGCTGCTTTGTCTTGGTCCTGATCTTGCATGACACACCATCCCATCTCCTATGCGCGATTGCGCGGATTGATGGATGGCGGCCCGACCATCTCGTTACCTGCCGGCGAGCGATACGCCAGCACCCAGAACGGCAACCTTGCGTTACCGAACAATCACAATGTAACAGAACGGTCCGCCCGCCCGCAAGAGACCATTTGAGCTATTTTCAATGATGAAGGATCACCATTGCATTACGAGCAGCGCAGTGCCGCGGCGCGGCGGGCGGTCTCGGTGACGGTGCGGAGCCATCGACTTTTTACGAATTGGGCTGCCCGGCGCCTGGGAGGTTGGTAACGGTCAGGTTGTTGAGTCGATTTGGGACGGCAGACGACAAAACGAACGTCCTGACATTCAGCCATGAGAGCTTGGATTTCAGCACTCCGTTGAGAGCACTCAGCTTCTGTTTTGACCGGTCGACATAACGGAAGGTGTCGTCCTCAAGCCAGAGAACCACCGCGACATCCTTTCCCTGTTCAAGCGCAGCCGCCAGTTCCACGGAAGGGAACTCCGTTACAGGCTTTCGAGCGGCACCGGCAAGAGCGGCTACGGTGTCTCGGACTTTGACTGCCACTTCAATAGACACCTCGCCCTCAACGCGAGGCTTGTTCGCTATGCGATGACCACGAAAGTCCTTTACCTCCAAGAGCAGCAAACCTGACACTTCGTGCAATCCGATCACATCGACCGCTTTGGTCGAGTGGGGAACGCCATCTATCTCACCTTGAAGCTTGGTGGCTTCTTTTTGGTGAAAATGGGTGTCATCATATTTGAAGGCCGTGGTCCAGCGATCACCAAATTCAAAGTGCTGGTTCTCCACATCAAGGGGTGTTGGCATGGCGTCACTTCTGGCTCTGAGTATTTTCGAACAATCCGCCCTCGTAATCGTAGAGCGCTGCATATTCCGCGAGGATGGGATTATCCTGAAGGTCGGCAAGCTTAGTACCGCTGCTCACGGACACCCCTTTCTCATCGGAACCCCGCCGCACGAGACCGAAGAATTTTACAGGACAGCGCTGATCTTTGGGGATGGCATGCGGATACTCGGAAGCCAGAGACAGTCGCGTGGTGAGCAGGTAGTCATGACTGACGACAAAGACCTGAATGCCCTGATTGGCGAGCCTCAGTAGTGTCTCCGAAAGCTGGACAACCATCTTGGGATTGAGGTTGGCTTCCGGCTCATCCCAGAACAGGAATCCGTTCTTGGTAAGCGTCCCATTGATGATGAGTTGCGCCAAGGAAGCCAGTTTACGCCAGCCTTCCGAAAGCAGATGGGCTTCGATACTTCCGTCTCTGCCAGTCACGTAAAACCGACCACCTGCGAGGCTAACTTTCCCTCGAATCTCTTCTTCGAGAGGCTTCACTAGCGCGTCTAACATTCCTTCACGCCTGCCCCGAAGTTGGTTTGCACTGAGAGCCACACACAGATCGTAAAAAGTCTCATCGAACGACAGTTCCCGCTTTTTGTAAGCGGCAATAAAACCCTCGAAGAGCGCGAGCACTTCACGCGAAGGTAAGAACGCGGCCTCGTTCAATGGCCCCACATTACCTTTGGCTCCGCTGATTTTGTCCAATGTGCTGAGGGCAAAGCTGCACTTCTTTTCATTGCTGAATGTGGCACTGACCTCAGCGGACCCGCGTCCCGTTTTCCGTTGCACAAGCCGACCGATATGGTCGCCCTCGGGGCGAAAAACACCTGCCAACTTGCTCGCGAGGCGGTTCTCAAGTTTCTCGGCCTCAAGCGCACTGCCGTTTCCGGGCACCTTCCCAAACTCTTTCACTAGCGTGTAGAGCAGTTTGAGCAGGTGCGACTTTCCGCAACCGTTTCTGCCGATGAAGACGTTAATCCCCGGTGAGAACTCCAAGTTCTCATCCGAAAAGAGGCCAAACCTCTTGATGGAGGCGGCTTTCAAAATGGCTGTACCATCCGGTTCGGCTGTGGTCTGTGAGTTCATGGCACCTAGTATAAGGGAGAATGGATAGGCATTTCAACGGTTATGAAGCAAACACTTTCACCCGCGCATCACTCGCCCTCGGGTTCCGCAAGGGCGCGGAAATAGGCGTCGACGCTGGCCTCGTAGCCGTCGGGTGTGGACTCGTTATTCGGGTGGAGGATGGTGGAGATCCGCTGGGCTTTGACGCCGCTCTTCTCCGCGCCGCCTGAGGCGCCAGCTTTCATCGCGGTCCGGGCGTCCGTGAGCGATGAGACCAACTCGCTGGCGACCTGTTTTACCTGCAGCCCCTGGCCGGTCGAGCGGTACTTCTGGATCAGCTCCATCTTGTTGACCGCCTCTTCTAGGTCGCCGGTGGGGAGGTTGCGAACGTTCAGCTCGCGCATCAGCGCTTCGGCCTTCTGCTTGAGTTCCGCCTGCTTGCCCGGCAGACGCTGCTCGACGTCGGGCTTCCGGCTGGGCGTGATGCCGCGCAAGCCGTCGCCGCCGAGGCCGGACTGCTTGCCGCCGCCGGTCGCGCCGCCCTGCGGGTCTTTGGAGCTGTCCTTGACCGTGCCTTTTTCGAACGGCGACTGCACGAGGCGGGTCGGCGTGTCGCGCCCGCCCTTGCCCGTGGCCTCCTGCTCGACGAACTGCCCCGTGGATTTTCCCGAGCGGCCCTCGCCTGAGCGCCCGCCGACTTCGTTGTTGTTGGGCATGGAGTTGCCGGTGATGCCTTTGGCGGACATGTCGTCCATGTTGCCGTCGCCGGAACCCCAGCCGATGCCTTTGTCCATCGAACTCAGGGACGAGTTGGAGGAGTCCTCGACGTCCTCCATGTCCTTCACGTCGTCGATCAGTTCGCCGATAATGTCGGTCAGCTCGGTGGGCAGATCCTGCAGCGGCACATCCGGATTGACGCCGCCCTCCTCGCCGTTCCATTTGATGTTGTCTTTGGCGTCCGCGAGCCAGCGCTCCAGATTGGTTTCGATGCTCTCCGCCTGCTCGCCCAGCAGCTCCTCGTTGACCGTGGCGATCTCGATGTGCTTCTTTTCGAGCGCGGCGCCCGCCTTCTGCAACTCTTCGATCATCTCCACCAGTTCGTCGGCCATGGTGGAGTTGGAGAAGTCTTGGTTCTCGACTTTGGAAAGGTCGTTGAACGCGGCCTGGAAAAACTTGGCGTAGTTCTGCTCTTTGGCGGCCAGGTCGCCCAGCAGTTTCTCTTCGGCCTCTGTCCAGTCCTCTGGATCTTTTTTGTCGATGGCCTCGGTGTCTTCCAAAATCTTACGCTGCTCGTCTTTGAATGTGGCGAGGTCATCTTTCAATTTCTGGAGCTTGTCGAACAGCTTCTGATCCTGTTGCTCCTCGGCCAACTGATCCTTGCGGAGGTCGTCCAACGACTTGTCTTGGCTAATGATGCCGAGAATCCTTTGCAGCGCCGCGACGATTGAGGTCTGCTTCAGGACGATATCGTTGAGTTCGGCCCTGCGGCGCTCGTCATCCAGTTGGGCGATGACCGGAAGCCTGCGGATGAGCGGCTCGGACTGGTCGGTCTTCAGTTGGCTGATGCTGTCGGACAGCCCTTTCTTGATCTTCTTCTTGAGGAGCAGGTCGGCGGCGAGCGTGGAGCCGGTGACGATCCGCTCGTGGACGGTCTGCTGGCGTTTGTGTACGACATGGCTGATCCGCTCCTTGCGGTCCATCTCGACTCGGACGGACACCCAGTCGCGCAGCTCCTTTTCTTGCTCGAGCGCCTCGGTGAGAACCGTGAACAGGCGGATATAGGGGTCGTCCTTGTCGCCAGCGGTCATGGCTTTGGCGAGGTCGACGACGTGAAGGGTCAGGGGCGTGAGAACCATGCCTGACTGCGGAGGCTCGTGGTTGTCATAGACTCGGGCCCAGACCTTGTAGCTGGCGTTTCGGGCAAAGAGATCCTCGGAGACCGTCAGCGCGCTGGCCTCGTTCCGGTCCTGTTTGATCTCGCGGTAGGAGATGCGCTTGAGGAGTTTCTCCTCTTGGTTCAGCGTCGTGTAAAGCTCCAGCACGGTGATGCCGAAATCGTCGCTCTCTTCGATCTTCAGCGGAAGGGTTTGGCCCGCGCCGACCTCCACGTTCAGCTCGCGGTTCAGGAACCGGACTTCGGGAATCTTGTCGGGGGTCATTTTGAAACGGCACTGCCAAACGCCGGTGTGCATCAGCCCCCTGGCGTCTTTGACGTCCACCGAAACGGCGGTGGACGCGAGCAGGTCGAACGCCAGCGTTGCGGACGCCTGCGGGGAGGCGTCCCTACCGGTCGCGGTCTCTTTACCGTCGCGGATGAAGCGGATCTGCTGGCTGCGTGACGGTGAGGTCGACACCTGAATCTGCGACCCCTTGAGAATTTCCGCTTCGCGCCGCTGCGGGCTGACCTGCCAGGGCTTTCCGCCCGTGTAGGCGGGCGGGGTGACGGTGACGGTCAGATGCTCCAGGCGGGGGCGGCGGATCACGGCGACGGTGTACCAGCGGCTGATGTCATTGCCGTTCTTGACGGCGTAACGCGTCTCGTGCGACAGGTCGCTCATTTCAAAGACGAAGCCGTCGGCTTCCGAGCGCATGGGGTAGAGCAGCGGTGTGGCGCCCTCTTTGACGAGGATGTCGAGTCCGCCGACCGGCCGGTTGAATTTGGCGGCTGTGGCGCGGATCAGGCAGGCGGAGCCCTCGATGACCTCCGCATGGCCAGGAGAGACGGAGAACTGCGTAAAGTTCAGCGGCGTTACGGACGTGGCGGGATTGAGGTAGCGCAGGAAGGCGTTCTTCGCGTGCAATCCGAACGGGATGAGGTAGGCCAGGAAAAGCAGGACGCCGGCGGCGCACAGCTTGAGGGCGGGTTTGAGGTGGGCGTGCTGCCACACGGCGCGGAACGACAGGCCGGTGCAGGTCGATGCGGCCGCGTGGCTGAAGATCTCTTTGATGAAGCCGGGAATCGCGGGGTCGCGGTCGAAGTGGACGGCGTTGATCAGGCTGTTGTCTGCGATGCCGTAGCGCTGCTCCAGATAGACGGCCATCTTGGCGGCATCGATCGGCCGGTGCCAGTAGAGGAAATACAGCCGGATCAGACCGCCGACGATGCCAGCGAGGAAGGCGAGCGAGATGACCGCGCGCACCGAGGCAGAGAGGTTGAACAGGTTGTCGGCGGCGAAAACGACGCCCAGCGACAACGGAACAGCCGCGCCTGCCAGCAACAGCAGTCGGAGCGTGAGACTCAGGCGGCGGTGAAGCGCCGCTTTAGTTAAGGTCGCGTATAACGGTCCACTCTTCATGCGTGCCTGTGTTGGGTTGGATGCTGCGGGTGCTGCCGGGTGCCACGGCGTCCAGCGTTTTGCCGTACATGAGTTTGCGGTTCTGCTCGCCGCCTTTCTGCTTGTGGCGGATGAGGATGTGGTGGCGGTCGAGTTTCCAGTCGGGGTCGGCGAGGTGCCAGCTCCAGATCTCCAGGTGCCACAGGAAGCCGCCGGGGGTCCATTTCTCGGCCTCGTGGAATTTATCCCGCCGCTGATAGACGAGCGCTTTGGTGAAACTGCGGTTACCGCGGAGCCGCAGGATCCAGCGGTCATTGAAGAAGTCGTCAGCCAAGGGGAATTTCTTGTTGATCCCCGCCAGGTCGCCCTCCTGCAGCGCGCCGCCGCCCGCAGATCCGCGGGGCACGGCGTCGGAGTGGCCGACCAGAACGTGCGTGTCGGTGAGCACGCAGAGGTCGTAGCTGCCGGGCAGGAGGGTGCCGAAGTCGAAGCGGTTATTTTGGGTGACGCGAGCGAACAGGATCTCGCCGCGTTCGTTGTCCAAGGCCGTGACGGACTCGACGCGGCCGAAACCCTCGACGCTGCCGCTGATGGGGCCGCCGCCCTCCAGCGCGTTGGCGGTCATGCGGATGTTGCTGACATAGACGATGTCCGCGAGCGTCTGCTCCGTTGTGCCCTTGATCTGGCGCTGCAGGAAGATTTTCTTGGAGCCCTCGTCGGACTTCAACGTCATGGCCGCCGAAATCACGTGGCCGGTCAAGGCGCTGCCGCTGACGAGTGCGACGCGCGTCTTGAAGTTCATCAGCGGGTACTGGCCGTCGAGGTAGACTTTCTCGGCTTTGCCGGACTCCTTGAAAACCCACGGCCGCTCCATGCTGTTGGTCTCGATGAGATGGTCGATCGATAAGATGTCGCTGAACAGGACCATTCGCTGCCGGTTCTCACCCAGCGGCACGAGGGTTAGGGGGCGGGAGCCGATGACGCTCAGGTCGCCGGCAAGGGTCGTGCCGTCGGAAAACGTGACAACCGCAGGGGCAGATACGCTTGCGGCAGAGGCTGCGGTGGCAAGGGTGATAATGAATAGCCAACCGCGAACAAGGAGTGTCCAAGGTCGAAGTTTTCGTTCGCGTTGCATCAGTCCCCCTTTCCCCATTTCTTGAATCATAGCGCACTTGGAGCGTGAAACGCAATGACCGGTTCAGCGGTATCAGCAATTCTAAGTTTGGCTTTTCCGTTCACAAACCTGCGCGGAATCTAGCGCAGGGCGCGTCCGGAGGCCGCGCGCCACCCCTGAAAGATGCGCTGCGCGAGGTGGCCCGCGATCTCCGAGCGCGGTTGCGAACGAACGTTGAAGTCAAATTTAGAATTGCTTCCGGAGGGCTGCCGGCGCATTGGTCGGGGACGGGGGCTCGCCGATGCCGCTGCGACCGAACAGGGTGTCAAGATCGCGCAGCCAGTTCCGCTCGCGCGCGGGGTCGCGAAGCGCCGTGGGGGCTGAACCCGGCAGGGGGCTTAGCAACCCCTCGGAAAGCGCGGGCGCGTAGCGCGGCTCGTTCAGGCGGATGCGCACGCCGTAGTCGTACCCCCAGAAGGGACCGTAGCCGGTGTAGCCGAAGGGGTCGCCAGGGCGGCCCCAGCGGTCAAGAGGGAAGCTGGCTCCGAGATAAGGGGAATAGCCGCGCTGATAGGGGCCGTAATAACCGTAGGGGAAGCGGTCACAATAGAACGGCGACCAGCTCCAGCCCGCGACGAGATCCACGGTCGGCGTATCATCCCCCCTGAGCGTCAGCGACGATGAGGCAAGACAGGCGAAGAGGACGAGTCGTTTCATGGCGCATAGTATAGCGCGAACGCCTCATTCCGTCAGCCAGATCCAGTCCTGAATCACCCAGCGCCCGGTGTAGGCGTCGCGGATGACGGTGACGGCTGCGCGCTGGTCGGAGAGCACGATCGGGCGCACCTCGGTCGAGGCGGACGAGAGCGCCTGCGCCGCGACGACGATCACGAAAATATTTTGCCGGAAGGAGACTTTGTCCACCAGACCGCGCAGCACATCCTCGGTGTAGTCGTGCTTGGGGTGGAGATCGTTTCCGTTCCAGACGTTCCCCTGCCGCAGGATCTCGTTGGTCGCGAGGTTCGGCAGCATGTCGGCATACGAACGCCAGCCCATGTTATAGGGTGCGTTGGTCAGCGCGTCGGTATAGACTTCCGCTAGACGGGAGACGTTTGCCGGATCGTTATAGAGCGGGCTCCACCCCGGCGCGGCATTATCGGCAATAAGTGAGAGAGAGTTTGTCCAGCCGATGTGGATATCCGCCAGCAGGGCCTTGATCACGGGCGTGTGCTGGGTGTTGGCCTGCACCAGTCCGCGCCGGGGGCCGTTGGTGGGGCTGAGCGTGAAGATGTCCAGCAGGGCCGCGCCGGAACGGGTCGCGAAGGTGACAGTGTCGAATTTGAGTTGTTGCGCAACAGTGAACGCATCCGGATCTGAGACATCGCGCTCATACGCGATGTAGCAATGGCCGATGTCGCCGATGGAGAAGAAGGGTGCGTTGAAGTGGATGAAGGGTAACTCATGTACGTCCGTGTTGAGGTTGGTGGTGTTCAGGATCTCGGTGTCCAGCCACTTCTTCTCGTCCGGGAAGGCCCGCCAGTCGCGGGCAAAGGCGTTGTTGCGCGGCTCCGGAACGCAGAGGTTGGTTACCGCTGTCCAGCCCCAGACGGGCACGGCATTGTCGTTGTTGTGCGTCAGCAGCGCCTCGTCCACGATCGCCTCGCTTGACAGCGGGTCGATGCCCGGCCCGCTAACGGCGTCCTCCGGCTTGACGGTCACAGCGGGACGCGCCCAGATGGTGTAGTAGCCATCGCCATCCCTTTTTCGAGCGCCCAAAGCGTTGTAGTTCGTGACAACGGTTGGGTTACCAACGCCATCGTCTGGCCCAGCATCCACGGACATGAAGTTGACCGTCTGCTTGGGATAGACCGTCCAGAAATATCCTTGGAATTCGGCTGGGGCGATTTTTGTTTCGTCGAGTATAACAGTTTCATCGGCGACTTCAGGCCATAGGACATGGCGGTCCGCCTCGGTCATGTTGCCCAGCGTCGGTTCGCCGACCGACGGGAAGAGCCGTTCGAAAATATTGGGGATTTGCGTCAGGCTCTCAAACAGAAGATCCCAGTCGAAGTCCAGGTCGTCCGGCGTGGCCATCAGGAAGGTGTAGAGGTCGGACACCGAGTTGGTGGGCAGCAGGCCCATGAGTCCGTCGAGGATGCGCCCGAGATCCGGCGGCATGGGCAAGGGCTGCACGCGCGTGATCTCCTCGTAGATCACGAATTCGGAGGAGGGGACGGTCAGCACATTCGTGGTGTTGTCCAGCAGGTAGAGGTTGCTGACCGAGTTGAAGGCGACGGCGCCGTCGGTCAAGTTTGTCACGACCACCCACAGGGCGCTGCCTTCGACAAAGAAATGCGTCAGAAGGTTGGATTCGGAGAGGCGCGATTGCGTGCCGTCGGCCAGGTCGAAGCCTGTCATGCGGTTGGTGGAATAAGTCGTAGCGCCAGCGCCCGACCAGAGAATCCACGGATAATCGGCCAGCGTCTCCCCGTGGAAGGCGGTGACCATGCGGTTCGTGGTGTCAGGCGGCACGACCCAGTCCAAGACCGTGTTGGTTGACACGAGCGTGGTGTAGACATTGGTGGAGACCACCTCGACTTGATTGGTGACGGGCACGCCGCCGACCGTGATGATTTCCGTATACACATTGGTTTCGACCACGACGTTCGTTTCAGGATAGAACGCCTGCCAGATGGGGTTGGCGGTGATGTCGTAGGTGCCGTTGGTTTCCGCGACGGGCCAGTAGACGTGGTTGGTCATGGAGGTGGAGAACCAGAGCGTGCTGTCGGTGTTGATGGTCTGCCAGAGCGGGTGCGCCCAGATGCCGGGGCCGACCGCCTGCGTGTAGCGCGCGCCCCAGATGTAAAAGAGGGTCTGCATCACGGTGTTGCTGGTGTCCCCGTAGTTCCAGCGGAGCCAGTCGCGCAACATATCCTGCGTCCAGGGCCGATTGGTGGTGGTGACGACGTCCGCCGCGTTGGTATAGATCCCGACGTAGCAGGCGGTGTCCTCGATCCCGTCAGGCGCGCCCGGCGTTCCGGGGGGCGGATTGGGCGCGAAGGGATACCAGAGTTCGACGGCCACGGCGTAGTGGTTGCTGAGCATGGAGGTGTCGCCGTCGAAATAGTAGTCCGGGTCTTTGGGAGCGTCCGGGTTCTCTTGGCCCGGACGCTCCGGGTCGAAGATGCTGAAAACCGAAACCTTGTTGATCAGCGGCACGTCCTCGACGGCGTAGTTGACGCGGGTGGCGAGCTCCTGGTTGCCGTCTTCGTCCGCGGCGAAGGTCGAAATTTGCGGAATGCGGTCTTGGTCCATGAAGTTGGCGATCGACCAGGGCAGCGCGGCTCCGCCGGGCAGGGGATACAAGGTCGTGTCATGCTCCTCGTGGCCCATCATGCGGGTGAGTTCGGTGACCGGGTCGAGCCAAATGCGCTTGAAATCAGGGTCGTTGAACCAGGGAACATCGTCGAGCGGGGACGAAGTCAAGGGTATGTAGTTTGTGACGCTGTTGAGGTTGAACTTCCAATAGGTCGCCTGCTCCTTAAGTGCGCCCATGGCGCGGTAGGCCTGGGGCAGGTTGAGGTTGACGACCGGTCCGGCGCCGAAGCGGTTGAGGCCCACATACCTGCAGGTCTCGAAACAGTCGTAGTCGAGAGTGTAGACGTCCGGGTCGGTGTCATAGGAGAGGTGGAAGAAGGGGGCTTCGTTGGGGTCATCGAGATTGAGGGCATTTTCGATGGAAGTGAACGCCGCTTTTTGCTGGTTTCGCGCGACAGACAGCCAGTTGGTGACATCGCTTTGGCTGAAACAGCGGCGTGGCAACTTTTGTGCAGACGGATCACTGGCGAAGGTGTTGGCGTCGAGGAAGCCGGAGCAGTTGAAAACCGCAAAGGCGATGCGTCCTGGCTTGGTATTTAGCTGCATATCGACGGACGCGGTTGCGGGGAGCAGATCCAGCGGGATCCAGCCGCTGCGGAAAGGTTGCGTCGCCTGCTGCGACAAGGACAGCCCGTTGGTCAGGGCGCTGGGCAGCAGACGAAGCACTTGCGGGGTACACAGGTTAATGGTAGGGGCGTTCGAATAGGCGGGCGAGGCTAACGCGTCGGGGGCTTGAAACGCGACCTGGTCCGACAGTTGATTGGTTTCTGAATAGTGACTGGCAAACCACTGGCCGACAGGTGCCAAGCGTTGGGGCGTGGGCGTGAGATACTCCCCTTGTACGATGTGGCCGTCCGTATAATTGGGGTAGGTGAGTGCGTCCTCCACCTGGCGCATGGCGAGGTGGAGACCCGCGTCCATATAGTTGCGCGCGACGAGGCGGTTCTGGTCGCTGACCGCCGTTTGCCGCTGCAGCCGCGAGGTCACCAGAAACGAGAGGACCAGCACGCTGAGCACGGTGAGGATGCCGAGGGTCACGAGCAGGGTTGCACCGCGGCGCGCCGCTGCGCTGCGCGAGGGAGGAGTTAGGAGGGAGGAGTTAGGAGTTGAGAGGGTCATGGCAGCCGCGAACCTCCTTGCGCGGGAAAGGTGATCTGTTTGGAAAGGAACACGCCCAGGAGTTTCCGGGTGTTGTCGGCCTCGTCGGAGGTGTCGTTCTGCAGGCGATCGAGGGTCGCCCAGTCCTCGGCGCTGTGAAGGCGGAGCGCGACGTCGATACGGTCGGGGAGCACGTCGGCTTCAAGGTATTCGTACTGGGGGGGGGTGTACAAGCCGGTCGCGGATGTGGAGGCCGCGGCGCGCAGCCTCGATTTCGGTGTTCGCGCAAAGGCCTCCGGCAGGGTAGCGGGCAGATCCAGGAGGTCGATGCGTTCGGCCAGCAGGGCGTAGGTACCTGATGAGGTGGGGGGGGCATTGCGAGTTGGATCTTTCACATACTTTAAGATATTTTCGTGCAGGGACTTATTGACGACATCAGGGCGTTTATCGGACAGCAGTTTGCCCAGTGGTTTCGGGTCTGCGTAATCGACGGACAGGGGGATGGCGTGGCGGAAGAGGGCGTTGTCGACGAAGGTGTAGAAGACCGCGTCGAGAGACAGCGGGGTGCCTGGCTGAGGGGGGGTAAGTGTTTGGCGTTTCGCGTGGCGCGCGAACTGGATCACGATCTGGACGCCGCTGGGGGGCTGGTTTGTGCGGGTGTCCAGGATGAAGCTCGGGGGGAGCAGAGAAGAGCCAACGTTGGTGGGCGTCGCGCGGTCAGTGACCGCGTTCTGGAGATCATCGGTCAAGAGGTCAAGGATGTTCCGGCCGACGGTTTGTTCGCGCTGCTGGCTGCGCGATGTGGACCAGAGCGAGGTGGCCGTATTCATGATGGTCAGCAGCGCGCCGAGGATCACGACAAACAGGCCGAGGGCGGCCACCAGCTCGATCATGGTCATGCCGGCGCGTGAGGGAAGTTCTAAAGTTCTAAAGTTCGAGAGTTCTAAAGTTGAGCGTTGAGCGTTGAGCGTTGAGCGTTGAACGTTCTTGGGGAGGCGGGACAAGAGTGTCCCTGCTCCCAGCGGGGCGACCGGGAGTGGCGCGGGATCGCGATCGGAGGCTGGGAGCAAGGACACTCTTGTCCTTGGCGCGGTGTATCGTGAGCCGGGCCAGTGGGTATCCGCAGTACTGGGAGCAAGGACACTCTTGTCCTTGGCGTGCTGTGTCGGGAGCAGGGACAATGGGTTTCCGCAGTCATGGGAGCAAGGACACTCTTGTCCTTGTTCCCGAATGGGAGAAGTCCGGGACAGGAGTGTCCCTGCTCCCAGCGGGGCAACCGGGAGTGGCGCGGGATTGCGTTCGCGGGGGGGACGGGACAGGAGTGTCCCTGCTCCCAGCGGGGCGGCCGGGAGTGGCGCGGGATCGCGATCGGAGGCTGGGAGCAAGGACACTCTTGTCCTTGGCGTGGTGTATCGTGAGCCGGGCCAGTGCGTATCCGCAGTACTGGGAGCAAGGACACTCCTGTCCTTGGCGTGCTGTGTCGGGAGCAGGGACACTCTTGTCCCTGCCGCAAGGACAGGAGTGTCCTTGCTCCCAGTGGAAGTCCGGGACAGGAGTGTCCCTGCTCCCAGCGGGGCGACCGGGAGTGGCGCGGGATCGCGTTCGCGGGAGGGACGGGACAGGAGTGTCCCTGCTCCCAGCGGGGCGACCGGGAGTGGCGCGGGATCGCGCTCGGAGGCGCGGACCAGGCGTGTCCTCAAACCGGAGAAGATCATGGCAGGCCTCCCGGGTTGGTGAGCGTCGTGTGGTAGAGGCGCCGTTCGCTCGAATAGCTGTCGCCGTCGGGGTAGATCGCGAGTGTCACGTTCATCACATTATAAGTGCCTGCCACATGCGAGATATCGCCGGGTAAGATGGCCAATTCGTAACGAGGGTTCCAGTTCAAGAGCGAAAGCTCGTTTTCATCATAGGCGGGTGCGAGTGGGGTAAAGAATTTCAACGTGAGGTCGGGGCTGGCGCTCATGTTGGCCACAACGGGGAACGGGATCTGTCGGGTGTTCTGCCAGACCTCCTGCCACCGTAGAGACCACGAGACGATTTGCACGTCGTTCGTGCGGGCGGCGTCGACAAATCGCGCGTTGGTGTCGCGGAGCGTTTCGAAGATGGCGTCGGCCATGTGGGCGCAGCGGGTGTCGTTCTCGGACTCCTTCACGTTCTGTAGTCCGATGCGTCCCAAGCCGAAAAGCGCGATCAAGCCGAGGCCGATGGCGAGGAGCGCGAGGGCCGTCTCGATGAGCGTGAAGGCGTGTGCGCCTTCACGCTCATCGGAAGGAGGAGTTAGGAGGGAGGAGTTAGGATTTGGGAAAACGGCGGAACGGCTTGAGGCGGGAGCCGTCGGGCTGGATGTGTCGGACGGGTCGTCGTGCGTCCGCACGTACTCTTGTACGCAATCCGAAAAGGCGTTCGATAAACTCATGGCTGTGCCTCCCCCTTGATCACGGTGACGAGGCCGGTGGCGAGATCAATGCGCAGCAGGCGCTTTAGCGGTTTGGGGTCGTCAGTGTTGTCGAGCTTGGTCGCACGCATCGCGAAGCGCTCGCGGGTTTGGACGCAGAGGTAGTGCGCGCGTACGTCGTCCCAGCTCCAGGCGCTGCCGTCCGGGCGGAAGAAGAGCGGGGTGCCCTCGACGACTCTGGAAGAGCCGCTGGTCATGTCGGTTTCGGTGATGCTGCCCAGCGACACGTGACCGGACAGGCGCTGGAAGGGGGCTGCGGGTGTCGCGCCAAAGGTGTCATCAGAAAGATCGAGTGCGGTTCCTGCTGCGGCTTGCTGCAACACAGCGGCGACCACTTCGCTTTCGTTGGTGCAGAGGAAAATCTGGAAGTAGGTCATGGTTTGGACATCGTTAGTCACATAGCTGCCGTAGTCAAAGGCTACGTACGCGTTCTGAGACACGGCCAGGCTGCGGGCCTGCTGGAGGCCCGCTTCGAGAATGCGGGTCGCGCCGCTGAGGGCGTGGGCGGTTCCCCAGGAGCCGTAGGCGCCCACGACGATCATGAGGCTGATGCTGATGACGGTCAGCACGGCCAGCAGTTCGAGGAGGGTGACGCCGGAGGCCGGAGGTCGGAGGACAGAGGTCGGAGGTCGGAGGACAGAGGTCGGAATGGGGCCATCGGGTCGCCGACTTCCGATCGCCGACTTCCGATCGCCGATCACCGATCTCCAGAATTTCCTCATTTCCGCACCCCCGCGCTGTACAGGTAGTTGGTGCTGCGGTCGCCGTCCTGGCCATAGGAGAAGGCGAAGGCGATGGCGTTGTCGACGCGCACGAGCTGCGAGCCGCCGTTGGGGAAGGTAACGGTGTGCGTGAACGTTGAGCGGGGATTCAGTCCCATAAACAGGACATAGCTGCGGCCCCAGGGGTCTGAGAACCCCGCGCGCTCCGGGTCGTGTTCCTCGGCGAGGTCGATGAAGTGGATGCCTTTGGGATTGAGCGGGTTGGACTTGAAGCGATCGCCCTCTTTGCTGCCGATCTGGCGGAACGACTGGTAGACCTCATTTTCGTTGAGATAGACCGGCTCGCCGGTCACTTGGAGCGCGTCCGTGAAGCTCTTTGGGCCGGAGATGATCGCAGGGACGAAGGCGGCATGCAGATTCTTAAAGGCGGGGCGCAGTTCGACGGCGTCGTCGGCTTTCGTCTGCAGCTGCCCCGGCCAGAAACCGTATTCGTTCTTGTAATGGATGGCGGCCTGGGCGAGCGCGGTGGCTTCGGCCTGGGCTTTTTTGTTCAGGGCCGAGTTGCGAACGGTCTTGATGGTGGGCAGGATGATGGCCAGGAGGACCGAGAGCGTGCCGACAACCATGAGCAATTCGATAACGGTGAAGGCGGTTAGAGGGGAAGTTCTAAAGTGCGAGAGTTCTAAAGTTCTAAAGTGCGAGAGTGAGAGAGTTCTAAAGTGCGAGAGTGAGAGAGTTCTAAAGTTGTCGGATACAAAGCGGCGGCCAAGCAGAGGGGATTGGGGGCCTCCGTTCGTTTGATCTTTCAGATATCCGGGTTTTGTCATGGGAGCAGTCAACTCTCGAACTCTCTAACTCTCAAACTCTTGAACTATCAACTTTAGAACTCTCGAACTTTAGCACTTTAGAACTTCCCGGCCTCACTTGACGTTGAACGAATCCCAGCTGCCGAAGATGACATCGCCGATATTCTCTTCCTGTCCGGAGCGGTTGGTTTTGCGCGTGGCGGGGATCACGGTCCAGACCGCGACGCTGGCGACGATGTTGGTGGCGGTCGTCGTGCCCGTCGCGTCTGTGTCAATCGGGATGAGCAACTGCCGGTCGCCATCGGTGTCAAACAGCACCTTGTAGCTGCGGCTGGTGTCATTCGCGTTGTTGTTGTTCGGCTTGAACGGGTTGACGGGCGCGCGGGACAGCGGAGAATAACGAGCAAACTCGATGAAGGGCACGGCTTCCGGGTTGAGTTTCCACGCATCGTTTGAGGTGTCGCGGACACCCTGTAGCATGGTGGCGATCGGCTGGTCGATCACGAAGCCCAGGTCGTTGCGGCTTTCGAGCCGGGCCGTCGCCAGGCTGTTGCTCGGCCAGGCGTGGTAGTGGGCGTAGTACTGCTTGAAGGCGGACTCGATGCCCTTGAGTTCGGCATAGGTGATGGTGCGGCGGCTGAACTTCTGGGCGCGCTCCAGAGCGCCGTAGAGCAGGCCGAGCAGCACGCTGATGATGGAAATGACGATGAGCATCTCGACGAGCGTAAACGCATGGCGGCGTGCCCATGGGAGCAGGGACACTCCTGTCCCTGGCGCTACATGGGAGCAAGGACACTCTTGTCCTTGCGGCGGGGACAGGAGTGTCCCCGCTGCCGGGTAAGGCCGGGGACAGGAGTGTCCCCGCTCCCGGGTAGCCGAGGCAAGGACAGGAGTGTCCTTGCTCCCAGGCCGGGGACAGGAGTGTCCCCGCTCCCGGGTAGCCGAGGCAAGGACAGGAGTG
>CAYMLQ010000009.1:0-4740 GCA_964390795.1 uncultured Lentisphaeraceae bacterium | reverse complement strand
TCCTTGCTCCCAGGCCGGGGACAGGAGTGTCCCCGCTCCCGTGCCGGGGACAGGAGTGTCCCCGCTCCCATGAAACGGCTGGAGGTGAGTTGTGAATTCATAAGATCACCGTTCAAAATAGATGTCGTCGAGGGTTGGGTCAGGGGTGGCGGGCGCGTCGGTGGGGATGCGGGTGCCGTCCGGCATGACGCTGCGCGAGTCCTGGCCGCAGGAGTAGAGAGTATAGGCTTTTCTGCCCGGGTCGCAATCGTAGATGTAGGGGCTGCCCCACGGGTCGGTCAGCTTCAGGTCGGAGGTGAGGAAGGATCGGAGAGTGATGTTGGTGATGGAACCATCGAAACTGAACCGTAGATGGCAGTCCCCGAGAATATTCGCCAGATTTTCAGTAGGTTTTCTGGTGTCGAGCAGGGGCTGGCCGATCCGGTTTCCGGTTGCGACGTCAACGGCTTCATAGGGGTATTCGCCGAACTGCAGGTGCCAGCGGTTGAGCACCTCGTGCCATTCGCCGAGATCGGCCTGGGCGCGGCGGATCTTGACGATCTCGTTGACGTGGCGTCCGAGGCCGAGCACGAGGGCGAGCAGCACGGTGACGATGCCCATGACCACGCCCAGCTCGATGAGGGTCATGCCCGCGCGAGCGCGGGCATGACCCTCATCGAAGGAGGAGTTAGAAGTTAGGAGTGAGGAGTTGGGGAGAAGAGGCTGCAGATCGCTTTGAGGGACGGATGGGGACACAAGAGACAGACGGGGCGCTTTACGATTAGTGCGTCCTTGCTGGTTGTGTTCCATCGTCCATCTTTCTCTCGTCTCCAACTGCTAACTCCTAACTGCTAACTCCTAACTGCTAACTCCTAACTTCTCTCTCTACTCTTCCATCCGCCCGGCGACGCGCAGGACCTCTTCGACCGAGGTACGGCCTTCGATCACGCGCAGCCAGCCGTCCTGGCGCAGGGTGACCATGCCCTCCTTGATGGCCAAGTCCTTGATGATGTTGGCGGGCTTGCGTTCCACGACCAGGGCGCGGAGGGTGTCGGTCATCAGCATGACTTCGTTGATGGCGTTACGGCCGCGGTAGCCGGTGAAGCCGCAGGCGGGGCAGCCGTGGCCGACGTAATACTCGGCCTTGTGGATGATGTCCGGATAGAACTGCGCCATCTCGGAGAGGAGCGGTGCGGGCGGCTGGTACTTCTCGTGGCAGTTGCGGCAGACGCGGCGCACGAGGCGCTGGGCCACGACGCCCTCCACGCAGGAGGCGATCAGGTAGGGCTCGACGCCCATGTCGATCAGGCGTGGGATGGCGCTGGGCGCGTCGTTGGTGTGCAGCGTGCTGAGCACCAGATGGCCGGTGAGCGAGGAGCGCACCGCGATGTCGGCGGTCTCGGAGTCGCGGATTTCGCCGATGAGGATCACATCCGGGTCGTGGCGCAGGATCGAGCGCAGGATGGTGGCGAAGGTGAGGCCGATCTTGCTGTGGACCTGGACCTGGTTGATGCCGGACATCTGGTATTCCACCGGGTCTTCCACGGTGATGATCTTGGTGCCGGTCTTGTTCAGGCGGGAGAGCAGCGCGTAGAGCGTGGTGGTCTTGCCCGAGCCGGTGGGGCCGGTCATGAGGATCACCCCGTGCGGAAGCTCGGTGAGTTTGGCGATCTTGGGCAGTTGGTAGGGCGAGAGTCCGAGCTGGTCGAGGTCGATCTTGGTGGTGCCGCGGTTCAGGATACGCAGGCAGCAGGTTTCGCCCCAGCCGGTGGGCAGCACCGAGACGCGCAGGTCGTAGTCGCTGGTGCCGCAGCGCACCTTGATGCGTCCGTCGTGGGGCTTGCGGTGCTCGGCGATGTCCATGGCGGCCATGATCTTGACGGAGGAGCTGACGGCCTTGCGCAGCTTTTCGACGCCCTTGGGCAGGGGGATCTCCTGCAGGATGCCGTCCACGCGGTAGCGCAGGCGCAGGGTGTTCTCGAACGGCTCGATGTGGATATCGGTGGCGTCCATGCGGATGGCTTCGGCGATGATGAGGTTGATGAAGCGCACCATGCCGGTCTCTTGGGTCTGGACATTGATGTCGTCATTCTCATCGAGCTGGGGCATGGCCTCGGCTTCGAGGATGAGCTGGTCAATGGTCTCCGCGCCGAGGCCGTAGAAATGGGTGAGCGACATGGCGACGTCGCTCTCGGGGCAGAGGATGAAGTCGATGCCCGCGTCGAGCACCATGCGCAGTCCGTCGGCCGTGGTCAGGTTGGGCACGCGGCTGGCGGCCAGCAGGAGGACGCCGTTCTGGAAGGTCAGGGGCACGATCCGGTGGCGCAGCGCGACTTTGGCGTTGACCTTGTCGATGGCCTCCTGCTCGATCTTGAAGTCGCCGATGTTATGGAAGGGGATGCCGCTGACCTCGGCGAAGGCTTTCAGGAGGTCGGCCTCGTTGACGATGGCTTCCTGAAGCAGCAGGCGGTCGATGCCTTGCAGCGTGAGCGCGGCGCGGCCCTGGAGCTCGCCCAGCTTGTCGAGGGTGAGCAGACCGCGCGTGACGAGGCGCTCGGTGACCTCGGCCACGAGGTCTTCGGAGTAGTAGCGGATTGTATGTGCGTTTTCCATAGGGGGAAGGGAGGAAAAGGGTTCAGGGGTCAGGGTTCAGGAGGGCGGGTATGCAGGGCCAGCCCGGACAGGGAGGGATAAACTTAGGGCATTTCGGGACGAGGCTTTTGCGCACCGGGTCTTGGCTGTTTTACTGGCTTCTGCTGCGGGGGAAGGGGTTTCTGGACAGGCTTCTGAAGCTGGCCGGGCTTCGGCTGAAGACCGGGTTTGGCACCGGGTTTTTGCTGTTGGGCGAGCGCGCCGGGTTTGACGGCGGGCGCGACTTTCTTGGGCGGGTTCTTGTCCGGTTCGGCGGCGAGTTCCTTGGATTCGCCGATCGCTACGGTGGTGACGGAGCCGTCGGGGAGCCGGATCTGGGCTTCGCGGACATTGGCGTCGAGCACATCCACGCCATGCACCTGCTTGCCGGCCTCATAGAAGACGGTCGAATTGTTCGCAGAATCGTAGAACATGGCGGCCTTCTTGCCGTCGGGACGCTGGAAGAAGCCCATAAAGGTGAGTTTGGGGATAATCATGGGCTGGCCGTCCGCGCCGGTGAGGCCGCCGGACTCTGGGTTCTTCTTGCGCAGGTGCGCGAAGGGATCCTCCTTCTTCGTGCCTTCGGGGGCCGTGCCCACGCCCGCGGCGGCGTTCTGCGCGGCCTTGAGAGCCTTCAGGAACGCGGCGCGCTCCGTCTCGTTGGTGAAGATCGCCTCGATGGTGGGGCGGAACGGGTCGACCGGAATCGAGAGCGTCTCGGCGGCGAGTTGGTTGGAGACGAAGTCGAGGGTGCCGAACGCCCACGGCTGGGAGAGATCGGGCAGTTTGCCTTCACCGCCGTCTTTCAAGGGCGAGGGCGGGTTGAGGAACCTGAAGCCGCACCAGGCCATGACGCCGAAAAAAATGAACGCCGCAGCGAGGCAGAACGCCTTGGCGTTGAGATGCATGACGCCTTTCCAGAGTTGGTTCATATAAGTCCTTTATTCAAACAGCAGCGCCGAGAGGATCGCCTTGACGCGGAGCTTCGAGTCGAAGGTGGGGCCAGACTCGATGCGCAGGTTGCGGAAGGTGAAGACCTGGTTTTCCTCGAAAAGGGACTGGAAGAAGGTGTAGAGGTGCTCGAAGTCCACATCGCACTCGATGCGCACGGGGTATTCCTCGAAGACTCTGCGTCCTTTTTTGTCCTTGTGTTCGACGGGCGGCAGGGGGTAGATCTCCACGAGCCGCTGGATTTGGCGGTCGAGGGTGATGTCCGCCAACTTCTCGACCGCCTTGAGCTGTAGCATACGCACGCGGATGGCGTCGCCGCTGGTGAGCGACTCGTCTAGGCCGAGTTCGGTGGGCATGAGCTGGATCTTCAGTTCGTCGGACTTGACCTGCAGGCGCTGGCGGATCTCATACAGTTGGACCTTGTAGTCGATACGGTTGACCTCGGCGTTCTGCATGACGGTCTGGTTCGGGAAGGCGGCGAGGCGCTCCGCGATATGCGACCACTCGTTGGAGAGGGTGCGCAGGTTGGACGTCTCGTGCTCGGCGATCCGCTGCATGTTGATGATCGAGAGGCTGGCGTACCGGCTGCTGTCGAGCTGCTCGCGCACCATGCGGTTTTCCTCCTGCATGTCGAGCTGCGGGAACACGACGAAGGAGACGGTCAGGAAGCCGCTGAGCAGAACGAAGAGCAGGATCAGGACGACCTGCATGCGCTCGGTTTTCAGAAAGTGAAGGGGGAGTCTCTTCATGGGCGTTTCACCTCGATTTCGAGCACGAACCGGCGGAATTTAGGAATTTTCTCAGCTTCCAGCTCGGGGATGCCGGTCGGGGACAGGACCTGGTCGTCGCTGCGCAGGTCGACGCGTGCGATTTCGGGGGAGGTCTTGAGGCGTTCGATCATTTCGCGCACGCTCTTCAGGCTGGGGTTGGGCGTGTAACCCTCCACGATGAAAATGGAGGAGAGCGGGGCGACCAGGTCCTTCCTGATGGCAGCCTCTTTCTTGTCGGAGGAGGCGGAGGGGGCTGGACCGGCCGCCGGACGGATCGTGCGGAAGAGCGAGAAGGGGTTGCGGACAGCGGCCTGCGGCGTGGTGGCCGCCGTGTCGACGTCCTGCTCCTTGGGATTGTAGATCTTCTCGTCGCAGAAGAGCGTAATCCAGTCGTTGGGGTCGACGGTCG
>CAYMLQ010000008.1:0-51342 GCA_964390795.1 uncultured Lentisphaeraceae bacterium | reverse complement strand
ACGGGCTGATCGACGAGCTGAAGATCTTCTCCGCGCCGCTCTCCAAGGCGCAGATTCAGTCGCTGGTCGCCGAGCACCCGGCGCAGCCGGTTCGAAAAAGCGCGTGGGCTCCGAACACCGCCAATCCCTATGTGTCAGACGGCGACGCGCTGAACCTCCAGCTCGTTGAAACGCTCGCGCTCGATCAGGAGCCGGGCGCGGAGCGCTTCGCCTCCACGGGCGGGCATACGTTCCAGACGCTCGACGGAGTCCGCTATCTGGAGGCCGGGACAAACGGCAACGACCGCTTCGCGCTCCGTTTCACGCTGCCGGACGCGAGCCCGCTCTATTGCTTCGAGTGGATCTATCCGGACGACAAGCGCCGCACGGCCGACATCATTGTGCAGCCCTCGGCCGGCCCGCACAGCAATTACGAACTGCAGGTCGGCACCTTCACGGGCGACGAATATCCGAATCAGAACAAGATGCTGACCTCGCGCTGTCTCTACTGGGCGCCGACGCAGGACGTCTCGGTTGTCTTCATGACGGCCCGCGCGGGCGCACCGGCCGCGGTCTCGCAAATCAGCCTGTACAAAGTGGTGGGCGGGCTCCCCGCTGCGAAGGTCAATATCCCAAAACAGGCGGACGGCTGGAACCGCACCATCGGACTCTACTACGAGGATCCGGCCATCAATTACGATTTCGCCGCGGACGGCTCGAGCATGCCGGGGTTTGAGACCCTGATCGACCGTACGGCGGCTTACATGAAGTACTCCGGGCAGGACCTGTTCGCCTACCCGGGCGTCTGGTACCACGGCCGTATCGGAGAGGACTACAATCCCCGCGGCCATGCGGAGAACTTTCTGGAGGCGTGGTACGCCAAGTTCGACCGCGAGGGCCTGGGCGTGATGCCGACCGTCAACGAGCAGACGCTGGCACTGCCGGAGGGGCTGGCGATCACGAAGAAGAGCCTCTCCGACGGCTCGCTGCACGGCACCTGTGTCTCGCTCTGGGACACGGGCATGCCGAATCCCGGCGGCTGGCACGGCACGCCTCCGAATTACAACATCCTGCACCCCCACACACAGCGGGTGATTCTGGAGGAGTTCGAGGCCTTGCTCGCGCAGGGGCGCGGGCATCCCTCCTTCAGGGGAATCGACCTGCGGCTGGCGGAGCACTGTTTCCATTGGCTCGGCAGCATCCGCGCGGGCTACAATGACTACATGATCGACGCCTTTACGCAGGAGACCGGCATCCAGGTGCCCGTCGACCGCGCCGATCCGCTGCGGGGCAAGCGGTATGCCGAGTGGCTGCTGGCGCACGCCCGCGACGAATGGGTCGGCTGGCGTTGCCGCGCGGTCGCCGCGTGGCACAAGCGGCTGGCGGCCAGGCTCGCGCAGGCGCGTCCCGGCCTGCGCCTTTCGCTCACGCTGCTGACGCCCATGCACCCCGCGCGTGGCGAGCCGTTCGAAGATCCGCACTATATCGACCAGCTCAACAAAGAGGCCGGCATTGATGCGAGCCTCTACGCCGACACGCCAAACATCATCGTCAGCCAGGGCTCGCGTCCTGCCCGTTACCGCGCGGGCTACGACCGACCGAAGACCGACAAGGAGTCCGCCTTTCTGCGCGACATCTTCAACACGGGTGCCTATTACGAAAGCTTGGTGGCGGCGAACTTGCCGTGGGTCCACCTGCACGACCATTATTGGGAGTCGCCCGTCGGCAATCCCAGCCGCCGGGGCAAGGCGGACAAGCCGCTGGAGGCACCGTGGTTCAAGGAAGAGCCGTGGCGCGTCACCACTCTCAATCCTGCCGCGTTTTACGCCATGCGCCCGTATGTGCTTCCGCTGCGCTATCACGATGTGTTCGGCATCACGCGGGGCGGGTTCCTGGTCGGCACCTACGGCATGGAGGAGTATTTGATTCCCTTCGCGAAGGCCTTCCGCGCGTTGCCGGCCAAGCGGTTTACGGATCTTTCGGGCTCGACGGAGACCGTCAAGGTGCGAACGCTTGCCTATGAAGGCAAAACATGGTTCTATGTGGTCAACACGGGGGACAAGCCGGCGGAGTTCACGGTTGGAACGGACGCAACGGACATCACGGATCTGGTGACGGGCGGACAGGCGGCGGAGTTGAAGGGCAAGACGCTGGCGCTGAGGCTGCTGCCGTATCAGCTGCGGTCGTTCAGCGCCGAGGGAAGCGTTAGGGTGAGGGCGGAATAACGTGGCACGGGCGTTTCGCCCGTGATTCCCACGGGCAAGACGCCCGTGCCACAGAAGGCCATACAAGGAGAAGAGCGATGAATCTGTTGAAATGCAATCTGCTTGGAACGTTGCTGTGTTGTATCGCGCTGGGTGCGACGGCCGCGACTTTGGACGAGAATTTCCGGAACGTGCCGGTGGCTGACCGGCCGTGGGCCTACTGGTGGTGGATCAACGGGCATGTGGACAAGGAGACTATCACGAGCGACATGGAAGCCATGCGGCGCGTGGGGTTCGGCGGGCTGCTGATGTTCGACGCGCGCGGTTACTGGGACGACAAGGGCCACGTTGTGCTGCCCAAGCCCAAGATGGAGTTCATGAGCCCCGAGTGGCGCGAACTTCTGGACTTCGGGATCAAGGAGGCCGCACGGGTCGGCTTGGAGGTGAGCGTCAACCTCAGCAGTTGCGCGGGCGCGCTGAAGGGGCCGTGGGAGGTGGGGGCGGACGCGCCCAAGCGCCTGATCTGCCAGACCACGCCGCTGACCGCCGGAGCGCACCTCGACGCGGTGCTGTCGAAGCCGGAGCGCACGCACTACTGGGACGTGGCGGCCTTCGCCGTTAAGTACGACGGCGCTGCGGTCACGAACAGCGCGGAGTGGGTGAACGCGGGCGACGGGCTGTACACCATGGTGGCTGCGCAGTGGGGCAAGCGCGTGGACGGGCAGAAGGCTGCGGAGCATCGCCTCGCCAGTGAGATTGTTGAACTGTCGGAGAAGACCGATGCCGAGGGCCGCCTCGTATGGGACGTGCCGCAGGGGCAGTGGGCGCTGGTGCGCTTCGGACACACGACGATCGACGGGCACGAGTACGACGTCGACGTGCTGGATCCCAAGGCGGTGGAGGGTCACTTCAACCGCATGGGTAAGGCGATCCTCGCGGACGTCGGCCCGCTCGCGGGCAAGACGCTGACGCACTTCTACAGCGTGAGCTGGGAGGGCGCGGTGCCGACCTGGACCGGCGCGTTCGAAAAGGATTTCGCGAAGTATCGCGGCTACTCCATCCGGCCTTGGATGCCCGTGCTGGCGGGTTTCGTGGTCACGAGCGAGGAGGCCTCGAGCGGCTTCGTGACCGACTATCGGCGGGCGCGGAACGAGGCGTTCAGGGACAACTTCTACGGCACCATGATGGCGCTGTGCCACAAGAACGGGCTGGAGTGGCACTCCGAGTCCGGCGGGCCGTGGACGCGTCATCCGGCCGTCTTCGGCGAGGCCGACCAACTGTCCTTCCTCTCCCGCAACGACATGCCACAGGGCGAGTTCTGGTACACGGGCGACATCGACCGGCGCGGCCGCCAGATGAGCCGGCCGCAGGCCATGACCGCGCACACGTATGGCAAGCGGCTGGCGGCGGCCGAGGCCTTCACGCACATGGTGCGGCACTGGACGCCCTATCCCGCGCTGCTGAAGCGCAGCGGTGACGAGTCGTTCATCGACGGCGTCAACCAGCTCGTGTGGCACACCTTCACCTGTTCGCCCAAGGAGTTCGGCGTGCCGGGCAGCGAGTATTTCGCGGGCACGCACATCAACCCGAAGGTGACCTGGTTCGAGCAGGCCGCGCCCTTCATGACCTATCTGGGCCGCTGCCAGCATCTGCTGCGGCAGGGGCTTTTCGTGGCGGACGTGTGCGCCTACGTGGGCGACGTGCCGTATCAGCACTGGGGCCGCTTCACCACCAACTGGAGCGCGACGGCCACGATGGCGCTTCCGAAGGGGCACGGCTACGACATCGTGACCACCGAAGTGCTGCTTGAGCGGATGGCGGTGAAAGACGGGGCGCTGGTGCTTCCCGACGGCATGAGCTACCGCGTACTGGCCGTGGATCTTGACGGTGAACAGGTGTCGCTGGCCGCGCTGCGCAAGATCGCGGAGATCAAGAAGGCCGGGGTGCCCGTGGTGTTCGGAAAACGCACGCCGCAGCGCACGCCGGGACTCGCGCGGGACAGCGACGAGGTGCGGCGGCTGGGCGCAGAGTTGTGGGCAGCGTCGCCGACGCTGGCCGACGCGCTCAAAGGCAAGAAGCTGGTGCCCGATTTCGAGGGTCCGTTCGAGTATACGCACCGCCGCGACGGCGAGGCGGAGATCTACTTCGTGGCGGGCACGGGCAAGGCCGAGTGCGCCTTCCGCGTGAGCGGCAAGCAGCCCGAGCTGTGGGATGCGGTCAGCGGACGGATCGAGACGGAGGTCGGCGGACGGAGGACGGAGGACGGACGGACGCTCGTCACGCTGGATCTGCCAGAGCACGGGTCGGTGTTTGTGGTGTTCCGAGGCCAGAGGTCAGCGATCGGAGATCAGCGATCAGCTTCTCCGACCTCCGACCTCCGACCTCCGACCTCCGTTCAACTCTCCGGCCCCTGGGAGGTGAGTTTCCAACCCGGGCGCGGAGCGCCGGAGAAGGCGGTGTTCGAGACGCTGATCGACTGGACCAAGCACAGTGAGGCGGGCATCAAGTACTTTTCCGGTACGGCGACGTACCGCAAGACATTCGAGGTCGCGGCGGAGCAGGTGGGGCGCAAGGCGGTCCTGCAGCTCGGCACGGTCGCGGCGCTGGCGCAGGTGCGGCTCAACAACAAGGATCTCGGGATCGTCTGGACCGCGCCGTGGCAGGCGGAGCTGACCGGTGCGCTGAAGGCGGGCAAGAACGAGTTGGAGATCGAGGTCACCAACCCGTGGGCGAACCGGCTGGTCGGCGACGCCGGCCTGCCGCCCGAGCAGCGCATCACCAAGAGTAACATGCAGTACGAGAAGGGCAAGCGCACGCTCAAGGCGTTCCAGGGCTTCGCGTCCGAAGACGCGCTTCAGTCTGCGGGACTTATGGGGCCGGTGCGGCTGGAGCTGTATTGAGTAGTCGCTCCCGTAATCGGTGGGTGGTTGGGGGATCGAGGAACGCGCGTCGTGTGCGCGTAGCGCTGGGAGCGGGGACACTCCTGTCCCCGTTGTGAACGGTTGTGCAACACCGAGCCGCAGGATACGACGAGACGGCCGCCTACGGTTCGACGCTTGGCCGACGTTTCGGGGACAGGAGTGTCCCCTCTCCCGAGCTTGCGACACTGGTTCGCCAGCAACGCTCACTCCTCGAACACCCCGGCAACCAACCGATTACGTCGTTCCCGTTGACAGTCCGATAAAGTTGTGCAACACTTGTTGTACAGAAAGGGCGGGACGGATGAAAACACTCAACATTTCTGAAGCGCGCAGCACGCTGCCGGCTCTGGTCGAAGCGGTGTCGACGACCCATGTCCCCGTGGTTCTCCTTCGTTACGGAAAGCCTGCAGCCATGATCGTGCCGGTTCAAACCGATGATGCTGATGTCGATCCGTACCCGCTGCGTAAATTTCCTGTCAAGGTTGCGGACGACTTTGACGAGCCGACTGTCGGTCTGTGGGAGGCTCTCGGGGCTGCTGAAACGGCCAGTCGGTATATGACGACGAAGAAGTCGACTGATCCGGAAAAGCCAAAACGGAGGAAACCATGATCGTCCTGGATACCCAGGCGTGGCTGTGGTGGCTGCATGACACGTCGCGGCTTTCGGCGCGAGTGCGGCAGACTCTCCGTGAGGCGGAAAGGGCGGCGGAGATGACGGTCTCCGTCATCTCCGTTTGGGAAGTCGCGACCAAGTGTGCGCTGGGGAAACTGATTCTGCCGATGCAACTGGACGAATGGTTCGCTCTTGCGCGTTCCTATAGGGGCATCACCATTGAGCCGGTCTCAGCCGAGGATGCCCTGGCGAGCGCCTGCCTGCCTGGGGATTTTCACAAAGATCCGGCTGATCGCATCATCGTTGCCTTGTCTCGCCGCTGCAAGGCCACACTTGTAACCGCAGACACCTTGATCCGTGCATACCCGCATGTCACGACGCTTTGGTAACCTGTTCCGATGAGAAACGTCCGTAGGATCCTAAGACTGGCATTGCAGCGCTGCCGGCTGAAGCCGGGACAACATGCCTTGGATGAACAGGCCTGCGGTGTCCGTACGTTGTCCCGGCTTCAGCCGGCTCCGGTCATTGTTTCCGGTTTCTGCAAAACCACTATGAATAATGGGTGTACTGATGGAAGTTGTTGAAATGTGCGTGCCGCGTGATTTTCTGCGGAAAATGGCGGTAGCCGCGCTGATCGCGGTGATTTGCGTGGGCGCGGGCGCGGAGGCGAAGGACGCGTCTGGTGCCGACGTGCAGAACACCAGCAGATTACGGACGTGAACCGGCTTTGGCCCTGAACGGAGGCATCGAAGATGCAATGGTTGGTTCTGGCGCTATTTGGAGTCGGCTTCACTAACCTCCTGGCGGCGACGCGGGAGGAGCTTTTCCGCGTGCCGGATTTCCGCGAGGTGCCGCCGACCATCGAGGTAGTCTCTGAAACAGTGACAAACGGGGTCCTGCTGACCGAGCTGTATTTTTCCGGCGCGCCGTTCAACGGCAAGCCGACGCGGATCTATGGCTTTTACTGCTGTCCGTCTCAGCCTGGCAAGTACCCAGGCGTGGTGCAACTGCATGGCGCGGGCTTGCAGACGTTGGGCCCGAATGCTGCGATCTTTTACGCGACGAACGGGTTCGCCTGTCTGTCCATCGACTGGTGCGGACCCGCGAATAGCCGCAAGGAGCCTCGCAAGCCGCCCTATTCAGAATTCAGCAGTCCGGGCAATTTGGCCCGCCCCCTGCCCGAGGGCGAGAAGGACAAGGCGCCGCCTCACGGCTGGAAAGCCTACGGTGCCGAGGTAGACGGCGTCACCTGCGGTGTGCGGTTTGTGCGCCGGGCTTTCATGTATCTGCGGAGCCGGCCGGAAGTCGATTCAAGCAAACTCTGCCTGTCGGGCATGTCGGCAGGCGCGCACGTGTCGCTTCTGGTCATCGGGCTGGAGCCTGAACTCCGCGCGGCGGCGGTCAAATACGGGTGCGGTTTCATTCGGGACATGCCTGGCTATTTCGGCGGCTACTTCGGCCCCATGGTCCTGACGTGCAGGCAAGAGCAGGACGACTGGCTGGCGGTTCTCGATCCCAAGCACGGCTTGCCGAACACCCGCGCCAGCGTGCTGCTGCTTTCCGGCACGGACGACCTCTTTTTCTGGATGCCCGTGGTACTGCACACGTATCGCGAGATTCCATCGGACAAGCGGCTGCTCATGTTGCCGAATGACAACCACATCCAGGTGGGCAACGAGGTTGTGCCCCTGCATTATTACCGTTCTGTTCTTGGCCTCGCGCCTGCCTTTCCCGAAGTGACCGCGCCGACGGTCAAGGTGCAGGGCGACACGCTTGAGCTGGAGACCCGAACGTCCGGTCCGAAGAAGATCGACAAGGTCGGGTTCTGGGTCAAGCGCATGCCCAAGAACCTGTTTCGACACGGTTCGGGTGAGAAGGGCAAGCCGGAAACAGAGGCGAAGTGGAACGAGGTTTCGGCTACGCTGGAGGGCGACGCGTGGCGCGCGCGCATTCCCGTGCCTGCCACGAACGAGCAGGTCGTCGCCTATGCCATGGCTGAAGACGAGACCGGCGCCAAAGTCACGTCCGATACGGTCGAGGCGCCCGACTTTCCGCAGTGGCGAGGGCAGCGCCCTTTTGTGCCGTGGGAATTAACCATCAAGGCCGTTGATTTCAACCGCGCCGAACTGGCTAATTCCCAAAATCTGCTGAAGGTCAAAGCGGCGGGCAATCTTGCGGGCAAGCTCCAGCCGAACGACTGGCTCGGCCTTGCGGGGTGGTTTGAGTATGACTTTATTGTTCCTGCGGAGGGCTGGTACGAACTTCTGGCGCAGCCGGAGGGCCATGCAGCCGGGCACGCGTTCATCCTCGACGGCAAGGACGAGACCGCGGTGACCTGGGGCGGCGACAAGGTCGGCTGCACCTGGCTCGCAGCGGGCAAGCACACGCTGCGGGTTCAGCGCTTCATCTGGACGGGGTTCAGCGCGCTCACCGGCTTTACGCTGCGCGCCGTCGGCGCTGTGCCGTCTCAGAAGATCCGAATCAAGCCCGCAGCAGACCGGCTGGTCTTCCGCAAAGGCGAGGCTCTGGAACTGGACGTCGTCTCGACCTGCAAGGCTGAAGTGACCGCGTGCGTGACCGAGACGGGAGTTACGCCCGTCATCGCCCGGCACGCCTTGCGCCTCGCAGCCGCGCTGACGCCGGTCGCGAGCCGAATCGACATCCCTTGCGCGCAAGAGGGCGAGTTCACGGTTAGCTTTGAGGTGGACGGCAAGCCTGCGGCGCGCGACCTGCCCTCGGTCAGGTTCACGGTGATCGACGCCACGCCGGTCCTGCGGACGGGCGGGGAGCTTAAGCGAACGCTGATGCGGGAAATAGACTGCGTGGCCACGGTGCCGGATTATCAGTGCGGCGGCACGCGCGTCATTGACAGGCCCTTCGGGCGCTACCGCGAGTCCGGCGCCATCGGCTGGCTGCAGAATCAGAACGCCACTGATCCGAGTTGGTTCGCGTACACGACAACCGTTGCGGTGGCCCAGCAGCCTTATGTTCTGGAAGTGGACTATCCCGATGACGCGCTGCGCACGTTCTGCGTCGCCATCCGGGAGCGCGCGGTCGCCTCTTATCCCGTTGTCAGCGGCGTGGACAGCGGCGGCGAGTTCTCGCTCTCCCGCCGCATGCTGACACACAGCGTGGTGTTCTGGCCGCAGGGCACGGACCTGCGCATCGTTCTCATCACCCCGCAGACCGGCCGGCGCGCGGCGGCCGCCCGCCTCCGGCTGTATCGAGTGGAGGGCGAGTTCCCTTTGCCAACGGTGCCTGCGGCCGGGGCGCGCTCGTTCGCGAACTGGTATGAGGAAGGACTGAATTTCCTCGGCTTTTACGGCGTCGCGGACCGCTCGCTCAAAGGGGTCGCTTTGGGTGCGGACCGCTGGGCGCGGTCGATCGCCTGGATGGGTGGCGACACCCTCGTGCCGACCGTGTCGGTCTACCAGATGAGCCTGTTTCCCTCGCGCTTCAATGTCAGCTTCGCCGATCCGTCGAGTGCCGATGCGGTCCGCGTCATGCTGTTAAAGTGCGAGAAATACGGCATGAAGTTCATCGGCGAGTTTCACCCCGAGGCTCGGGAACTGGCATGGAGTCGGCCCGCAGACGGCAGCACCAACTGCCCGTTCATGATCTCTAGGGATGGCAAGACGTCGTCGGGCGGGCCTAAGTTCAACCCGCTCTGCCCGGCTAACCGCGACTGGTATCTGGGGATGGTCGGCGAGTTTGCGGACCGCTACAAAGATTCGCCGGCCTTCCGGGGCGTGAGCCTGCGTCTTATGACGTGGGCGAATCCTGGCTTGAACAACTTTCACTCGCTGGACTGGGGCTATGATGATTATACGGTAGGCCTCTTCGAGAGGGAAACCGGCACGAGTATCCCTCTCAAAGTCGGTGGCGAGGGACGGTTTCGCGAACGTTATGAGTGGCTGACCGCGAACGCCAAAGAAGCGTGGATCACCTGGCGCTGCGCGAAGATCGCCGAGGTGTATCAGCGCATCCGCGACCGCGTGCAACAGGCGCGGCCCGACCTGCGGGTCTATTCCGATATCTTCGGCGGCTTCCCGGCGGACCTGCGCGAAGCGGGGCTCGACACGAAGAGGCTGTCGGCGCTCAACGGCGTAAGCTTGGTGAACGCCCTTCACAGCTATGGGCGGCGTCAGCATTCGCAACTGGAAACGCAGGCGGCGCGCGACGCGCTTTTGGCGCCAGCCTCCCTGAATGCGGTTAGCGGCACCAACGGACTTATAGGCTACTTGTTCGGCGCGGGCTACTTCGAGGCGACGGAATCGGTGGTGCCGCCCGAGGCGCTCGGCCTGCCTGCCGACACCAAGCGAACGTGGATGAGCGGCGTGGTGAACCCCGCCGGCCGCCACGCGCTGGAGCGCTGGGCCGTCGCGCTGGCCGAGGGCGACGCCGCGTATCTGAGCGACGGCGGCAACGCCTACACGCTTGGCCAGCCGATTCTCCGCGAGTTTCTGCAAGAGTACCGCAGCCTACCCTGTGCGAATTTCACGCCCCGCGAGGACGCCCGCGATCCGGTGGCGGTGTGGTCGGCAGAGGTTCAGGGTTCAGAGTTCAGTGTTCAGGCTGCCCCCCGAACCCTGAACCCTGAACCCTCATTCCTCTTCTATGCGGTCAATCGCGCAGGGTATCCGGTGCGGGTGGATCTGCAGTTCGCCCAGCCCGGTCTCCTACAAAGGTTGTCCGGTAAGACGCTGTGTGTTCGGCGGCTGTCGACGGGCGCGGCTGTCCCCACTCCGGGTGGACGCTTGCGCCTGGATCTTCGGCCCTATGAACTGCTGGCGTTCTCTGCGGCTTCGGGTACCCAAATACTCACAGTCGAAACCTGCTGTCCTGACGCGGAGATCGAGCGGGTTTCGAGGCAGGTCGCGTGGCTGGAGAAACTTGCGCAGGAGGACGCGGGCCAGAGCCTGAAGGCGAAACTTAAACCGGCGGAGAGCGAGGCGCTGTCGGCTTTGGCGCGAGAGGCCCGCGCCAGCTTGGATGCCGGACACCTCTGGCAAGCCGGCGGGATCGTGCAGAACCATCGCCTGCTGAGCGTCTACCGGGCCGCCGGGAAATACCCGCCGGACTCGCATGTGCGCCTGGATCTCGCTGAACAGAAGCTGCCGCACGCGTTGCTGCGCTTCAGCAGCAAGCAGTGCCCGCAGACCGATCTCGGCACTCCAGAGGGCTTGGTCGCCAGGCTCGTTCCCGCAGAGGGTGTGGCCAAACTCGAGCCTTGCAAGGCGGTGGGCAGCGAGGCTCCGCTGGTTACCTGGTCCGGGGAGACGGCGCTCCTGCGCCTGCCGTTCGCGGTGACGATGCCGCAGCGCTTTCAGGTCTGGGCGCGGCTGGCGGTCTATCCTCAGGCTCCGCGCTTGACGGTTGCCGGCGCCGACGGCGTGGAAATTCCCCTCGCTGTTGAGGAGGCGGAGACTGGCGTTCAAACCGGCCACAGCACCCAGCCGATCGTGCTGCAGCCGGGGACGACCGCGATCACGTTCCGCGTTCAGGGTGCCGTGCCTGTCCACCTTGAGCAGGTCTTTCTTGAGCCGGCGCCGAGCCGCATCGAGCCGCTGCAATTCGTCGGCTACTTTCCCAATCCGGGCAACAGCAACTGGACTGCGGCGCTGCCGCCGGAGCGTGCGGGCGGCCATGCTCCGGGCGCGGCGTTCGACGGCACCGACGGGAAGAACCTCGGCAAGGTGACGTGGAAGCCGATGCCCAAGGAGCTGATCAACGCCCAGCCGCACGTGGCCCGGTGTCCTCCCGCTCCGCTGGGTCCGGAGGTGATCGCGTATTGCCGCACCTCGATCCACGCGCCTTCCGACCGCGACGCCTGCCTGCTTTACCTTGGCGCGGCCCATCTGCGGGTGTTCCTAAACGGCGAACTGCTCGCGGACAGTCTTCGCGACAAGATCCAGGTCGCGTGGTGGGCTGGCTACCAGGTGCTGCCCGTGAAATTGAGGAAGGGTGCGAATGAACTGCTCGTCAAAATGGCGAACAATATGGACAAAGACAGCTACAAGCTGATCTATTTCGAAGGTCGGATCACCGATTCGGGCGACCTGAGCTTGGAGGTCGCGTCGGAGTGAGCCGTTTTTCGGAATGCCGTTTTTCGGAATGGCACCACCAACTCGGATTTGTTACACTCTTTACGATTTATAGGATCAGGTAATTAAACGTTGGCAGGAGATACCATCATGAGCAATCGGATGAAGGGATTTGGCGGGTTGTTGGGCTGCGTGGCCCTGTCGGTGATGGCCATGTTTGCGCTGCGGGCGCGGGCGGACACGAACACGCGGTGGATCAGTGCGCCGGTGGATAGCGCCTGGGAGAATGCGGCCAACTGGGATAACGGCGTGCCCTAATGGTACGGCGGTATTAACCGCAAACCTCGTTACGAATGGTGTGGCCTGGCTGACCAATACCGTGTCGTCCCATACGGTAAACTATAATGTTCCGACCCATGCGTTCAACCGACTGACCCTGCAGAACGCCGGTTCGTTTACCACCACGCTGAATGTCAACACCCAAGGATTTGCGACCCTTTGCATCAACGAAGCTTCTCCCTTAGGGCAATTTTACATTAACGCAAAAGCGATTGTGAACGTGAATTCTAACGGCGTCGCTAACGTTGGAACGAGTATCAACATCGGGTCGGGAGGCACCCTTAACGTCAACAGGGGAGGGGCGGTGACGTGGGGCGAACTCGCTGCCAACCAAGGGCTCATACTCAGCGGCAGCACGTTGAATATTTTCGGAGCCATGCGGGGCGCGTTGGGCGGGTGGGCCGGCAACCAGTTTGTTCAAATCGAGAACGGCGGCGGCACCTCCAAGCTGACGATCGACGGAGGAACGGCCTTCTGGGATGGCACTGAGGTCGGACGCAGAGGAGTGGGCACATTAAACATCACCAATCACGCGACGCTGGCTATCCGTAACAGCGGCCTGAGTGTTGGCTCGGGACAAAATGTCAGCTACATGGCCACGGTGAACGTGTCCAGCGGCATGGTGAGCAACAACAGTTCACTTTGGATCGCGCGACCGCCGAACACCTTTGCGCTGACCGGCACCGGCACGATCAATCTCTCCGGTGGCCTTTTCCTCCAGCGCGGCGTGACCATCGTGGGCGAAGCGCGGAATGGCGTGTTGAACATCAGCGGCAGCGGCCTGTTCGTAACCACCAACATGGTGTTTGCGGGCGGGACGAACGCGCCAGCGCTTTCCGGCATCGCGACGGCTTCGGGCAAGATCAACCTGACCGGCGGACAGTTCTTTGCGACCAACTCAACAGGTACGGCCACCCTGAATGTCGGCAGCGCGGTGACGGGAACCGTCACGCTGGCCGGCGGTTCGTTGACCGTGGACAGGCTGACGGTCACCAATGCAGCCGCGAGCATCTTCGTTTTCACCAACGGGACGCTCACGGCCAAGTCCACGACGATCAGCAATGGCGTGGCGCTGACGGTGGGCAACGGCATCGCCTCGGCGGTGCTGGCGCTCTCGGGCGGTACGCACAGCTTCGCCGACGGGCTGGTGATCAACACCAACGCTGTGTTCGCGCTGGGCGGGACCAACGCGATCAGCACGGCGGCTATCGCGGGCAACGTGACCCTGCGGGCGGGCGCGGTGCTGGACTGCGACTTCAACGCCAGCACGAACGACTGTGCCCAGATCGCGGGCACGCTGGCGCTGCCGGCTTCGGCGACATTGCGCGTGCGTACGCTGGACGGAACCTTCCGCAACACCCTTCCCGTCGTGCAGGCGACAGCGATCTCCGGCGATGCCGGCGGCTGGAGCCCTGTCATGGTCGACGGCTGGAAATACCGCGCGGCCGTCAGCGGCAACCAACTGCGGCTGCTGCGTGTGATGAAGGGAACGGCCATCCTCGTCAATTAATAAATGGGCACTGGGGGGTGCTGCCTTTCGGGGAGTGAAAAAACAGGTTGCGAAGCGCGTCGCGTCGCGATACCTTTGAATCATGAAAACAAGCGTGGCGGCAGTCTGTATGGCGATGGGGGCGTTCGGCGTAAGGGCGGCGGAGCTGCCGCCGGTGACGTGCGACGTCGTGGTGGTCGGCGGCGGGTCGGCCGGGATCTGCGCGGCGGTGGCGAGCGGGCGGGCTGGCGCGAAGACGGTGCTGGTGGAGTCTGCGGCGCAGGTGGGCGGCAACACCACCACGGGCGGAGTGAACTTCCCGGGGCTGTTCCACGCGTGGGGCCGGCAGGTGATCGCGGGTGTGGGGTGGGATCTCGTGACGAACACCGTGGGGGTTGCGGGCGGCACGCTGCCGGACTTCAGCCAGCCGACCGGGACGTCACATTGGAAGCATCAGGTGACGGTCAACATCCCGCTCTTTGTGGCGCTGGCGGAGGAGATGCTGAATAAGGCCGGCGTGACGATCCAGTATCACGCCGCGCCGATGACGATCGAAAAGACCTCCGCGGGCTGGCGCGTGGTCACGGCGGCGGCGGGCGACACGCGCGTGATCGCGTGCAAGCAGCTCGTGGACTGCACGGGCAACGGCGCGGTGGCGGGCCTGCTGGGGCTGGAGCGGCTGCAGGAGAAAGAGCGGCAGCCGGGGTCTTTCGCGTACACGCTGCGTCCGAATGCGGATCTGAAGAAGCTGGACGCGAAAGACCTGCAGGCGCGCTTCGTCGAGGCGGTGAAGGCGGGTGTGGTGCAGCGCAGCGACTGCCGCTGGGGCGTGATGCAGTTCCTGGCCGGAGGCGGCAATGTCGGAAACTACGTGGAGGGTGCGGACACCTCCACCGCCGACGCGCGCACGGACACCAATCTGCGCGGACGGGCATCGATGCTGCGCATGTTCCGGTGGCTGAAGACCGTGCCGGGGCTGGAGAAGGCCGAGTTGGAAAGCATGTCGCCCGAAGTGGGCATCCGCGAAACGTATCGCGTGTTGGGTGAAACTCTCATCACGTATGAGGACTACGTATCGGGGCGGCGCTGGGACGATGCCGTGTGTTACGCGTTCTATCCGGTGGATTTGCACGACAAGAAGAGCGGCGTGAAGCCCGCGCACCTCAAAGAGGGCGTGGTGCCGGCCGTGCCGCTGCGGGCGCTGGTTCCGAAGGGGAGTCAGAACCTGCTGGTGGCGGGGCGCTGCCTCAGCAGCGACCGGCTGGCGAACTCCGGGCTGCGCGTGCAGGCGACCTGCATGGCGACGGGCCAGGCCGCGGGCGCCGCCGCGGCCTTGGCGGCCCGGCGCGGGGTTACGCCCGGCGCGGTGCCGCCGGCCGATATCAAGGCGCTGCTCCGTTTCCAGGGCGCTATCGTGCCCGAGTGACGAGTCTTCCGCAAGAGACTCTGAACGTCGCCCCATACACCTAATCATAATTCTTGCAGGCGGAGTGATTAAGATTACGATCAAGATTATGATTAGGAGTGAGAGTATTCGTTAACTTGGAGCCATTCGGGGATAGGGCATATGAAACAGCGATTGAGCGCGACACGCGCCCGTGCGCTTCTTGCTCTTGCGGCGCAGGGCGGTTTCGGGTCGGCGCTTGCGGAGAACGCGCAAACCGGGGCGGGCGCTGCGCAGGAAAAGCGTTCAGCCGTTTTTCCCGCTCCGGGTTTCGACAGGCAGAAGAGGGGTCCGAGGATGCAAAGCCGAACGCAGAGAGTTCGTGAAATCTAGGGCCGAGTTCGGATAATCGAGGTTGCGGGTTATCGCGTAACCGGGATATAGTGAGAGCAATCATTGGAAGGGGTCTCAGGATGCGGAATGGCATGATGGGGTTCTTGGTTTTGGCGGCGGGCGCGGCGGGCGCCGAGCCGTCGGGATATTGGCGGTTTGAAGAGGGGAAGGCGGGCGCGGCGGCGGGCGCGGTGGCGTCGGTCGTGAACGCTCAGGCGCTGGCCGCACGAGCGGGCGCGTTCGAGAAGGGCGCGCCGCCGGCGTTCGACGGCGCCTTGCCCTGTAAGGAGCTGTGGGACGGCGCGTCCGGGCAGCCCGCGGCCTTCGCGAACAGCGGGTCGCTCCGCTTCAGTGCGCCGGAGGTGACGGGCAACGGCTCGCCGGTCGGCGCCGAGGTGGTGGTGTCAGGCAAGGAGCCGCTGGCCCGTCCGGAGAGCTTCACGCTGGAGGCTTTCGTGCGGGTGGCGCGGCTGACACCGCGTCACGCGCTGATTGCGAGCAAGCGCCGCAACGGGCAGACCGGCGCGAGCTGGTCGCTCTCGCTGACGCCTGCCGGGTCGCTGGGCGTGCGCTTCGACACGCAGCCCGGCGCGCAGCAGGGCGGCGCAGGATTTAACCAGACCATCGGCTCGTCGGCGGCGGTCGGCGACGGCGCGTGGCACCATGTGGCGCTGACGTATGACGCCGGGGCGCGGGCCGTCGGCCTGTATGTGGATTACGTGCCGAGCGGCCGGGGAACGACGCAGAACCCGCTGGTGTACGACGAGAGCGATCTCGTGTTCGGGCGCGGGCTGGACGGCTGGCTCGATGAAGTTCGCCTGACGCCTGCGGCGCTGCATCCCGAGCAGTTCATGAGGCCCGCGCGCTTCTTTTCCGACATGAAGCCGAAGGCCGCGATTCTGCCGCCTTTGCTGGACCAGACGCCGACGCGCGTGCAGTCGGCGCTCAAGCCGGAACTGAAGAAGCTCGGCACGCTGATCCCGAAAAGCGTGGGCGCGAGCGAGACGTCGATGTGGTCGCTGGGCTGCGAGACGCTTGACCGCGACCTCGCGAACTGGGACGCCTATAAAGGGTATCTGGTGCCGCTCGGCATCCGCCGCATCCGGCTGCAGGGCGGCTGGAACCGGACGGAGAAGACGAAGGGCGAATACGATTTCGAGTGGCTCGACCACATTGTGGACGGCGCGCACGAGCTGGGGCTGGCGGTGTGCCTGGAGACCTCCTACAACAACCGCCTCTACGAGCCGGGCGGCGCGACCGGGCCGGGCGGGCTGCTCCCGGCAGGCGAGGAGACGCTCGCGGCGTGGGACAAGTGGGTCGAGGCCATGGTCCGCCGCTACTCGGCCAAGGGCGTCAACGAGTGGATGATGTACAACGAGCCCAACCTGCGCAAGGAGAACACGCCCGCGCTGATCGTCTCGAACAACATCCGCACGGCGGAGGTCATCCGGCGGGTCGACCCGCAGGCCAAGATCGGCGCGTTCGTGCTGGCGGGGCTGAACCTGGAGATGATGCGGACCATGCTGACGTCGATCAAGGAGCAAGGCAAGCTCGACCTGTTCCACTGGGCGATCTATCACGGCTACAGCGGCAACCCCGACCGCCTGAACGAGCGGATGGCTGAGTTCAACGCGCTGCTGGCGGAGGTCGCGCCGAAGATCCGTCCGTGGCAGGGCGAGGCGGGGTGCGCCTCCGAAGAGGTGCAGTTCGCGCTGTCCGGCATCGACTGGACCGAGTACTCGCACGCCAAGTGGAACGCGCGCCGCATGCTGTGCGATATCGGTTACGGCGTCGAGTCGTCGGTGTTCACGATTTCGGACTTGGGCTACCACAAGGATTTCATCTCGCGCTACGGGCTGATCAAAACCAATCCGGACAACTCGGTCATCAAGGTCAAGAGCGCCTTCTACACGGTGCAGAACGTGGTGACGGTCTTCAACGACGCGCTGGAGCGGGTGCCGGGCTACGCGCTCGCGGTCGAGGGGGGCAAGACCAACCTGACGTGGTTCGCGTTCCGCGACCGGAAGAGCGGTCTGGACGTGGTCGCGCTCTGGGACGGCGCGGAGATCCCCTCCAACCACTCCGAGATCGAGACGGTGCAGGTGACGGTCAAGGGCGGGCGCTTCAAAGAGCCGGTCTGGATGGATTTGATCACGGGCAACCTGTACGAGATTCCGGCGGAGCAGGTGGCCGTGTCGGGCGACACGACGGTGTTCAAGGGCATGCCGATCTACGACGGGCCTGCGGCGATCATGGACAAGGGGCAGGTCAGCTTCGTGCCGGCGCGGGAGAAGAAGAACGCTAAGAAAGCGTCGAAGGCGCAGCCGAAGAAGCCGGCGGCTGGCAAGGCGGAAGAGACGCAGTTCGCGCGGCACCTGCTGCCCGGCACGCAGCAGCCCGCGCCGGCGGTGCTGGTCTTGGGGCGGAAGGATGAGGCGACCGTGGGCCTAGTCAAGTGGCTGAACGGCCAGGAGGCGCATGCCTTTGTGCTGGAGACGGAAGGGAAGACGGCGCAGGAGGTCGCCCAGGCGGCCAAAGGCGCGCTGGAGACGATCCGCAGCCGGGCGGCCGAGTGGCAGATCAAGGAGGCGTCGGTGGGCGTGCTCTCATCCGGTGCTACCGCCGCAGCGTTCGCGTCGGCCGTTTCCGGCTCGGCCGACTTTACCGTGTTGCTCGGTGCGGACGACGCGGCTGTTCAATCTGTGCCCGAAGCGACGCGCAAGCGCGTATTCGTCGGTAAGGCGGGCTGGGAGAAGCCTCTGGCCGTTTGGTTGGAGACGTTCAAGGGCAAGGTGTTCTGAGTTAGGGAGGAGTTAGGAGTTAGAAGTTAGGAGTTGGGGGAGCGGTGTGGGCGGAATGCCGCGATGGCGAGAATGAACCTTGAACTCCGAACGCCGAACTCTGAACGCCGAAGGTGGGGTGACGGCAGATGAACGGGGGGACAAAAATGAGAGCATTGGCGACGATGGCGGCGTGGGGAGTGGCGGCGGTGGTTAGCGCCCAGGTGATCGACAACACGGACACGCGCGTGCAGACCACGCTCGAACCGGGGATGCGTCGGATCGGGACGCTCAAGCCCAAGGGGGTGAGCGAGATCGGGTCGTCGCGCTGGACCCTGGGCTGTGAGACCATCGACCGCGAGTATTCCGACTACGACGCGTTCAAGGAGTACCTGCCAGCCTTGGGCATCCGGCGCATCCGGCTGCAGGGCGGCTGGGCGCGATGCGAGAAAGATCCCGGCATCTACGATTTCGCATGGCTCGACCACATCATTGATGACGCGCGCTCGCGCGGGCTGGAGATTTGGCTGGAGACCAGCTACGGTAACCCGGCCTATCCGGGCGGAGGCGGGCGCACGCTCTCGGGCGGCTTCCCGAAGTCCGAGGAGGGGCTGAAAGCCTGGGACATGTGGGTCGAGAAGATGGCCGAGCGCTACAAGGGCAAGGTGCGCGACTGGAGCATGTGGAACGAGCCCGACGGGCACAAAGAGCATACGCCTGAACGCGTCACCGAATTTAACATCCGCACGGCGGAGATCGTCAAGCGCGTGATTCCGGACGCCCGCATCGGCGGGCTGGTCCTGTGCGGGCCGCGGACGAACTACGTCGAACATTTCGTCAAGACGCTGGCCGAGCGCAACAAGCTCGACCTTTTCCACTGGGTGGTCTATCACGGCTACACGCGCAATCCCGACGATCACAACGCCGGTGCGCTGAAGGCCAAAGAGATCGTGGCCCGCCATGCGCCGAACATGAAGATGTGGCAGGGCGAGTGCGGCACGCAGTCGGAGTGGTGCCCGTCCGGTGCGCTCAGCAAGTATCCGTGGACTGAGCTGACGCAGGCCAAGTGGGACGCGCGCCGCATGCTGGGCGATCTCGGCAACGGAGCCGACTCGGAAGTCTTCACGGCGGCGGATCTCGATTACCGCACGACCTCGTTCCACAACGGACTGGTGCGCTACGGACTGATCAAGACCGCGGGCGCGGCAGAAGGCTACAAGGTGCTCAAGGTCAAGATGGCCTACTACGCGGTGCAGAACGTGGTCTCGGTCTTCAACGACGACACGGAGCTGATTCCCGACTATCCGTGCGAGGCCGCCTGCGCGAGCCCGCTGGCGGTCTACGGCCACCGCGACATCAAGAGCGGGCAGCAGCTCTGCGTGTTCTGGAACAAGGGCGTGGTGCCGTCCAACCACAACGACACGGTGAGCGCCACGCTGACGGTCAAGGGCGGCGACTTCGCAGATCCGGTCTGGGTGGATACGCTCACCGGCGGCGTCTACGAGATTCCGAAAGAGAAAGTCTCGGTCGAGGGTGAGAAGGTGACCTTCAAGGATATCCCGGTCTATGACGCGCCGGCGTTCATTACGGACAAGAAGGTGCTGTCGGTGGTGCCGTGGCCGGTTCATTGATGGGTGTCGTGCTCCTGGAGGGCGAACGTCCCCGTGAGCCTTATATTGTTTGTCAGCCGGGATTGATAAACGGTCGGGCAAAGACTATGCTAGTGCACATGTGTACGGTCGGGAAAACGCGGTGACGTTGCCGGACGGTGCGCGAGAGAAAAAGTTCAACAAGGGGGGCATGGCATGCAGAGGCAGCAGATTTCATTCTCACGTCGGGCGTTTCTGGGAAGCATGGCGGCGGCGGGCGCGGCGTCGCTCATCCCGGCCCGTGTCTTCGGGGCGGACGCAAAACCGGACTCGAGGTTCGGCGGCGTTCAGATCGGCGTCATCACGTACAGCTACCGCTCGATGCCCAAGAGCGCGGAGGAGGTGCTGCAGCACGTCGTCAACAGCGGCATCAGCTCGATCGAACTGATGGGCGACGTCGTGGAGAAGTTCTCGGGCGGAGATCTGGCCAAGGTCGCGGCGCTCAAGAAGATGTACGCGGACGCAGGTGTGGGCATCCACATCGTCAAGTTCGGCAACATCGGCGACAAGAGCGTGACCGACGAGAAGATCGAGTCGTATTTCCAAATGGCCAAGGCGCTCGGCGCCGGCGCCATCACGCGCGAAATTCCCAAGGACGACGAGGTGGCCCGGCGCCTCGGGCCGCTCGCGGACCGGCACGGCGTCAAGATCGCCTTCCACAACCACACGCAGATCAACGCGACGACCTACGACGGCACGCTCTTGTCGTACGGCAAGAACTTGGCGATCAACCTCGACATCGGCCACTATGTCGCCGCGAACGACGACGATGTGCTGGCGGTCATCGAGAAGTATCGCGACCGCATCTTCAGCCTGCACCTCAAGGACCGCAAGAACAAGGCGGGAGCGGGCACCAACATGCCGTTCGGCCAGGGCAACACGCCGGTTCCCGCGGCCCTGCAATATCTGAAGAAGAACAAGCTGGCGATCTACGCCGACATCGAGCTGGAGTACCCGGTTCCCGCGGACTCCGATGCGGTGAAGGAAGTCGCCAAGTGCGTCCAGTTCTGCAAGCAGGCGCTGGCGTAAGAGCGTGGGCGATTGGAAGGGTGGAATGCTGGAATGATGGTGTGAAAGGGAAGCGCATGAAGAATCAAGAAAAAGGGGCGGTCATGCTGTCCCGGCGGTCGTTTTTGGGCTCGGCGTTGACAGCGGGATCGGCGTTTTCAATCGTGCCGCGGCACGTCGTCGCACGGTCCGGGCAATTGGCGCCGAGCGACAAGATGAACATCGGCTGCGTCGGCGTCGGCGGCATGCAGGGCGCGAGCGACGTCAACAACGTCAGCAGCGAGAACATCTACGCGATCTGTGACGTGGATGAGAATTTCTTGAACAAGTCGGCGGAGAAATATCCGCAGGCCAAGAAGTACCGCGATTTCCGCGAGATGCTGGACAAGGAGCACAAGAATCTCGACGGTATCACGATCACGATCCCGGATCACATGCATGCGACGGTCGCCTTGTGGGCGATGGAGCGCGGTCTGGCTGTCCACTGCCAGAAGCCGCTGGCGCAGTCCGTCTGGGAGTGCCGCCAGATGGCGCTGGCCGCGAAGAAGTATAAGGTCGCCACGCAGATGGGCAACCAGGGCTACTCGCACCCCGCCACGCGCATCGCGTGCGAGACAATCTGGAATGGCGACCTCGGCGAGATCAAAGAGGTGCACTCGATGAGCGGCGGCGGTTTCGCGCGCGGCATCAAGGCGTGGCCGGCCACGGAGGATGTTCCCCGGACGCTGGACTGGGAGCTCTGGACCGGCCGCGCGGCGATGAAGCCGTACAGTTCGAAGATCGCGCCGATCCACTGGCGCGGGTTCCTGGACTACGGCACGCAGATGATCGGCGACTGGGGCATCCACATGCTCGGGCCCGCCAACTGGGGCCTGCAACTGGCCGACCCGGTCAGTGTGTCGTGCATCGCGCAGGACGAGGTGAACGAGGTGACCTATCCGCACTACGCGTGCCGGTTCGAGTTCGGCGAGCGGCCGAACGCGCATGTGCCCGGCGGGAAGATGCCGCCCGTGTCGCTCTTCTGGTACGAGGGCAAGATGTGCAGGGAGTTCAAGGTTCCGGAGGGGCTGACGCCTGAAGACGTCAAGCCGTACAACGAGATCTTCGTCGGCACCAAGGGCTTTATGGGCACGACGGGACGCGGCGAGGGCGTCCGCCTGATTCCCGAAGCAAAGATGAAGGACTACAAGAAGCCGCCGGAGATCATCGAGCGCTCGCCGGGCCACTTCAAAGACTGGATCCGCGCGTGCAAGGGCGGGCCTGCGGCCTGCTCGAATTTCACCATCGCCGGGCCTTACACGGAGTGGATGCTGCTGGGCGCGATCTGCTGGCGCTTCCCGAACGAGAAGCTGCTCTGGGACGCCAAGAACCTGCGCTTCACCAACAACGACAAGGCGAACGCCTTCATCAAGCCCCTGTTCCGTAAAGGCTGGGAACTTAAAGAAGTCACGGCGTAGGAAACGTTATGCGTAGGGGAATATGTTGTGTCGTGTTGGCGGCGACTGCTGTTGCCGGCTGCCGGTTGGTGTCCTCACCTGCGGGTTCGGACAAGGGTGGCATCTACCTCAACCTCTCCGCCGACGCGATTCTGATCGAGCCCCGCCTGGCCAAGCAGGAGCGGGGCGTCAGCCGCGAGGAGGCTCTGAACCGGAGCAGCCGCGCAGAGATCGTGGAGGCGCTCAACAGCTACGTGGATTCCTACGTCGGCAGCCAGGTCAAGGGTCTCTTCCTGAATGTCAACTACCAGCGCGCCTGCTTTGACAGCCAGGTCATGGAGTCCTACTGGAATCTCGAAGACCCCGAGAAGGCGATCAGCGGCTGGCCGCGGATGTTCTGGGAGACCAAGAAAAAAGGCGTCGATCCGTTTGCGGTGTGCGTCGCGCGCTGCCGGACCGACCGCCTTTCACCTTGGATTTCCGTGCGCATGAACGACCACCACTACTTCGATATCCCGTCGCGCATCAACCGGCTGTGGCTGGATCATCCCGAACTGCGGACCCGGCCGCCCCACGGGCTCTTCAACTACGGCAAGAGGGAGGTCCGCGACTATTACATGGCGTTCATCCGGGAGGTGCTGGACACCTACGACGTGGATGGCGTCGAGCTGGACTGGATGCGGACGCAGCACCTGTTCCCCGACGACAAGGTCGCCGAGGGTCTGCCGCTGCTGAATCAGTTCATGCGCGAAGTCCGGGAGTTGACGCAGGCGAAGGCCCGTGAGCGCCGGCACCCCATCAAGGTCGCGGTCCGCGTGCCCGTCACGCCGGAGATCGGCCGGCGCTACGGGCTGGACGCCGTCGCGTGGGCGCAGGAGGGCGTCGTCGATATGGTGATCCTGTCGAACTGGTTCACCCCGACCAACGTCGACATCCCCGTCGAGCGCTGGAAGCGGGAGATCGGGCCCGCCTCCGCCTGTCTGATTGTTCCGGGAGCCGACGCCGCCCTGTGCCTCGCCCAGAACAAGACAATCAAGCAGATGAATGGCACGGTCGAGAGCATGCGCGGCTTCGCGGTCTCGGCCTTCAGCCGGGGGGCGGACGCGGTCTACATCTTCAACAACTTCATGATTCCCTACAAGACGCAGACGGTTCATCCGGACGGGACGGTGACCTACAGCAGCGACCGGCAGGAGGCCCTGCGCGAGCTAGGCAGCCTCTCTACGGCGCTCGGCAAGCCGCGGACGCACGTGCTGACCTTTACCGCGCCCGACCTCAAGCCGGAGCCCAAGGACCCATGGCCGCTGCCGCACGGCGTGGCGCAGGCGTTCGACCTTCACATCGGCCCCAAGCCGGCGGGCGGCCGCCGCGCGGTACACGTGGGGCTGGACGCGTGCGCAGGCGTCGGAGATGCGGAGGTGTCGGTGACGGTGAACGGCGCAGCCTGCCGCATGCTCGGCGACCTGCCGCGCGATCCGCGCTATACCTACGACAACACGCGGGTCTGGCACGTGGTCAAAGGCGTTGCCGAAACGGGCGCGCGGGTCCTGGCTTTCGATGTGGAGCCGGCGGCGCTTCAGGACGGCTATAACCGGATCGAGGTCACGAACAAGAAGGGCGAGGCGCAGGCGCTGACCTGGCTGGAGCTTTACGTGAGCCCTCCGGCTGTCAGCCCGTGAGCAAGGTTTTGTGCCGGAGGGCCGATGCGCGTAAACCCGAGCTGTCGCCGTGCCCCGGGCCGGCTGAAGCCGGTACAACATGCGAAGACCGCATCCAAGGTATGTTGTCCCGGCTTCAGCCGGCCCAGAGCACCTGTGGCATAGCATTACATAATATCACCGAAGCGATGCGCGGGCGCATCCCCGTTTCACTGACCTGTGCTCCCCGGTGCTCCCCCGAGCGAAGCCGGAGGCGCAGCGGCTCAGCGAGGACGCTTCGCCCTACCTGCTCCACACAGGATGCGGCTTGGCCGCAAGCGGTCGCCGTCAACGTTTCCCGTTTCATTGATCACCCGCGCCCGTCCGCCGGTCCCTGTTGCTCTCCGTATCTTGGCGCGCGACCTAACTAACGCGCTCCTTGCAACAGACTGCCCAACAGGTCAGTGAAACGGGGATGCGTCCGTGAAGCGCTCTCGCGTCACTACGCGCTTGCTTCCGCGCTTGCTTCCGGGGCGTATTTCCGCGATGATGCAAGCGAAGTCTAAGGGAGGAACATGAGGATGAGAAACAGAATCTGTTTGATGGCGGCGGTTTGTGCGTGTGCGTTTTCGGTGACGGCGGCAGAGCCGACGGAGGTAACGTCGCCGGACGGCAAGCTCGCGCTCGCGTTCGCGTGCGACGGCGGACGGGTGGCGTATTCTCTGCAGGCGGACGGCAAGCGGCTGATCCAGGCGTCGCCCGTCGGCTACGAGGGAGGGGCGCTCGCGGGCGTGAAACAGCGCTCGGCGGACGCGGTCTGGAAGCCGGTGTGGGGCAAGCGCGCCAGCGTTCCGGAGCGCTACAACGAGGTGACGCTCGACCTGACGACCTATCGGCTGGTGGCGCGCGCGTACGACGACGGCGTGGCATTCCGCTGCCTCGGCGGCTCGGGCGCTGAGCGCACGCAGTTCGCCTTCGCGGGCGACTACACGGCGTGGTTCTACAACGGTGAATACCATAACCTCGGGCCGGAGAAGCTTTCAGAGAGCGACGGCAAGAGAATGCCGCCGATGACGGTCAAGGCGGCGGACGACGCCTATCTCGCGGTGCTCGAGGCGGATTTGGGCAATGGCGATCCGCTCGCGCTGCAGACCCGGAAGGGCGAGACGGTCTTCAGCGTCGCGTCGAAGCCCAGCGAGGCCTGGCGCGTGCTGCTGTTCGGCCGGTCGCCGGGCGCGATGGTGGACTCCCACCTGCTTGAACTGCTCAACCCGCCGTCGGCGGAGGGGCTGGACTTCTCGTGGGTGAAACCCGGCGTGGCGGTGTGGGACTGGCGCATCAACGGCGCGCAGGTGGAGGGGTTCAAGTATGAGATGTCGTATCCTTCGTGGGTCCGGATGGTGGACTTCGCGGCTGAGAACAACATCCGCTACCTGGTGCTCGACGCCGACTGGTACGGCAAGGAGTTCAACCCGAAGTCGGATCCGATGAAGGGCGGCTACGCGGGCGACGCGAAGAAGCTGATCGTGTATGCCAGACAGAAAGGCGTGGGGATCTGGCTCTATCTGAACGACGTCGCCGGGCGGGGCTATCCGATCGACCAGACGCTCAAGGCTTACGGCGAGTGGGGTGCGGCGGGCATCAAGTACGGTTTCATGAAGGGCACGGCGCAGGAGAAGAACGAGCGCACGCGCATGATCACCGAGCTGTGCGCGAAGAACCGGCTGCTCTGCGATTACCACGACGGGCCGGTACACCCGTACGGCCAGATGCGCACGTGGCCGAACGCCGTGACGCGCGAGCTGTGCCACGCGCAGCTTGACGCGCACCGCGTGTTCCAGCCCAAGACCTTCGTGACGACGGTGTTCGTCAACATGCTCGCCGGCCCCATCGACATGAACAACGGGCTGGCCGACCTGACGCAGTCGAACCGCGTGGACCAGGCGCAGCCGGTGCCGTCGACCCTGGCGGGAGAGGCTGCCCGCACCCTGATCACCTTCTCCGGCGCGACCGTCATACCCGACATTCCGGAGAACTACCGCAAGCACCCGGAGCTGCTCCGGTTCATCGCCGCGCAGCAGCAGCCGTGGCGCGAGAGCCGGACGCTCAGCGGCGTGATCGGCGAGCACATCGTCATGGCCCGGCAGGCTGCGGACGGTGCGTGGCTGGTGGGCGCGGCGACGAACGAAGATCCGCGCGAGATCGATATCCCGCTGGGCTTCTTGGGCGAGGGCCGCTACGAAGCGCTCGTGCTGGAGGACGGAGCCGACTCGGACTACCGGACCCACAAGGAGAGCTACAAGGCGGCGAAGCGCGCCGTGACAAGCACCGACACGGTCCGCGTCAAGCTCGCGCCCGGCGGCGGCGCCTGCCTGCTGCTGAAGCCGGCGAAATGATTTTTCGCGCAGGTGCGTGCTTGGCCTGAGGATGAGGGGCGAATCTAAGGACGGCAAGAACTGCGGGTGCGTCAGGCTTGAAACGCTGAGGGTGAGCAAGTCGTTCGCCTGACGATGGCTGAAGACGGACTTCACGACCAACTCGCCGGAGCTGCCGTTCTGCCGTGCCGACCCTGACACGTTGCTCCATCGCTTCCGTTTCGTCCATATCCTCGGTGGTTCATGACTTGCGAAAATGACAATTCAAATTGCCAAAAGTGCAATTGTCGCCTCGCAACAACATAAGTATCCTATCATCTACGGTTGTGTTTGGTGTGTAGACGGTCGAGCTTGGACGCAAATTTCCCCACGAATGATGTCAATGTAATGATTTACGCGCGTCTCATTCAGATGGCGGCGTGTTTGGCCGCCGCCTTTGCCAGTGCAACGGCGCAGTCGGCGACGCTGCTGGCCACGAACTTCTTTCCTTTGGCAAACGCCACAGGCGTTTGCGCGGATGTGCCGCTGAAAATTACCTTCGACGGCGCTCCTGCAGTGGGCACCAACGGCGCGGTGAAGATCTACCACTCCAACGGCACCCTGGTGGACACCGTGAACCTCGCTCTGAGCGCGGCGGACGGCACGCAGCCGCGAACCGTGGGCGGAGCGGCCTACAACGCCTATCCGGCGCTGGTCTCGGTGAACACCGCGACGGTCTTTCCGCACGCCGGCGTGCTGGCCTACAGCACGACCTATTACGTCACGGTGGACGCGGGTGTGTTTCCGGGCTACGCGGGCGTCAGCGGTTCGACGGCCTGGCGCTTCACCACGCGGGCCTCGCCGTCTTCGTCAGCCACCTCGTTCATCGTGAGCGCCGGCGGCGGAGGCGACTTCTGCACGGTGCAGGGCGCACTCGATTTTCTGCCCTCGGGCAACACGGCCCGGCGCACCATTAACGTCCGCAGCGGCACCTACCAGGAGATCGTGCGGGTGAGCTCCAAACATAACCTCGCCTTCCGCGGACAGAGCCGGAAGCGCACGGTCATCGCGTATCCGAACAACAGTACCATCAACCCGAACACCAGCACGCGGCCGGTTTTCAACGTGGTCGCCAACGATGTGTCGTTCAACGGGCTGACGCTGTGGAACACCACGCCCGACGGCGGCTCGCAGGCCGAGGCCCTGCGGGTGAACGGCCAGCGCTGCGTGGTGGGCAACTGCGACCTGCACAGCTATCAGGACACGTTGCTTGTCAACAGCGCCACCGACTCGGCCTATTTCCTCAATTCGCTGATCGAGGGCGATGCGGATTTCATCTGGGGCTCGGGGCGCGCGGTCTTTCAGAGCTGCGAGATCAAGTCGCTGAGCGGCGGCTACCTCTGCATGGCCCGCAATCCCGCAGGTCAGTGGGGCGCCGTGTTTCTCGACTGCCGGCTGACTCGCGCGCCGGGCGTGACCGGCGTCTACCTCGCGCGGATTGACCCGTGCGTCTACACCAACAGCGCCGCGGCCTTCGTGAACTGCGCGATGGATGCGCACATCGCCTCGGCGGGCTGGCTGCTCACAGCAGGCGGGCCGACCAACGACCTGCGCTTCTGGGAATATCAGAGTACCGACCTCTCGGGGGCGGCCCTGAACGTCGGCGGGCGCGTGGCGTTCTCGGCGCAGATCAGCGCAGCCCAGGCAGGCGCGCTGCGAGACCTCTCCGCCACGTTCGGCGGCTGGAAGCCGGTTCCGCCGCTGCCGGCCTTTCCGGGCGCGGAGGGCGCGGGCGCCAACGCGCTGGGCGGGCGCGGCGGCGACGTCTACACCGTGACCACGCTGGCGGACTCGGGAATTGGTTCCCTGCGCGACGCGATCAACACGGCGCCCGCCACAGGCCGGACCGTGCTCTTCAAAGTGTCCGGCACCATCGCGCTGAACGCCAACCTAATCCTCAACAAACCGCGCATGACCATCGCGGGCCAGTCCGCGCCGGGTGAAGGCATCTGTCTGAAGAACTACAGCTTACGCATCAGCGCGGACGACGTGGTCGTGCGGCACATTCGCTCGCGTCTCGGGACCGACGCCATGCGCGAGGACGACTCCATGACTGTCTTGGGCGGTATCAACGTCATGCTCGACCACTGCTCGGCATCGTGGTCCGTGGACGAGGTGCTGAGCATCACGGGTCCCACGGACAACGCCACGGTGCAGTGGTGTTATGTCTCAGAGGCGCTTGACAATTCGATCCACAGCAAGGGCCCGCACGGCTTTGGCTCGATCATCGCCTCCTACCTGCCGGCTAGCATCTCGTTCCATCACAACCTCTACGCGCACAACGAGAGCCGGAACCCGCGCCCCGGCAACTACGCGGATTCGGCGATCAGCCTCGATTTTCGCAACAATGTCATCTACGACTGGGGGTACTTCATCGGCTACGATTCGGGAGAGATGGTCGATCTGAACTACGTCGGCAACTATCTGGTGAAAGGGCCGGGATCGAGCTCCGTCACCGCCTTTCAAAGCGGCGGAACCGCGACGCGGATTTTTCAGAGCGGAAACAAGATCGACTTGAACAAGAACGGGGCCTTCGACGGGGCCGACACCGGCTGGGGCATGTTCGGCGGCGCCTACACACCGCAGTCGGCGGCTTTCGACGTGGCGCCCAGCCAAAACACCGAATCCGCTGAACGCGCCCTGCAGCGCATCATTTCCCAAGTAGGCGCTTTCCCGTGGGAGCGCGACTCAAAAGACAGGGCGGTGGCGATGGATGTGCTTTACGGCACCGGCGGCTTCGTTGACAGCACCGGCGAGGCCGGCGGCTACCCGGTGCTGGCCTCGGCCCCTGCGCGGGTGGACTCCGACGGCGACGGGATGCCGGACTTCTGGGAGTCGGCGGTTGGGCTGAACCCGAACGTGGCCGGGAACAACCTCGATTCGGACGGCGACGGATACACCGATCTCGAGGACTACCTGAACTGGCTTGCCGCGCCGCATGCGGTCACCGAGGTCAACGCGCCCGCCGATCTGGACTTGAACACGCTCAATGGCGGCCGCACCAATGTGGTCTATGTTCTGAGCGGTGCGACGAACGGCACGGCGGTGCTGCAGTCCGACGGTCACACGGCGCGGTTCGTTCCCGCCGCCAACTTTGCCGGCCGCGCGAGCTTCGTGTTCAGTTTCACCGCGCTGGGCAACATCGTGTCCCAGACGGTCGGCGTCTGCGTCAGCGCGGGGCTGCCGGCTGACATCACGTGGCGCGGCGCGACCCCCGCTTGGGATCTGGCTTCGACAACCAACTTTCTGAAGTCGGGCTCGCCCTCCGTCTTCAGGAACGGCGACTACGTCACCTTCGATAACAGCGGCATCAGCTCCAATGTCACGATCGCCGCCGCCCTGCAGCCCAGCCTCGTGGTCGTGGACGCCACGTGCGATTACACGTTCAGCGGAGTGGGGGCGCTGGCCGGCGGGATGTCGCTCGTCAAGTCCGGCTCTGGCTCGCTCTCGCTGGTTTCCTCGAACGCCTACAGCGGGGGCACCTCTGTGAGCGGCGGCGCACTGACGCTTGGCCACGCCTCCGCAGCGGGCAGCAGGCCGATCGCCTTCGAGAACGCGACCTTCAATGTCGGCTCGCTGAAGCCGGTCAATGCGCTGGATTTCAGCGGCACCAACATGCTCGTCGGCGGCAGCGCAGGGAACATCGGGGTCATGACCGGCGACGGCACTGTGAAGCTGACTATCACTTCGGGCTGGTTCGATCTAAACGGCAGCCTGAACTGCGATTCCCGCTGCTACCTCCATGGCGCGCTCGCGGGCGGCGGCACGCTTAACCTGTACGTGCCCGACATCCGCACCGAGTTCGACGGGGACTGGTCGGCATTCACGGGACAGCTCAACATCACCACTGACGCGAACGGCGGCGAGTTCCGCATCGGCAACGACAGCGTGCCGACCGGCCTGCCCGATGCCGCCGTGAGCCTCGGTCCGAAAGTGGCGCTCAAGTACGTCGCCATCGTCGACGCCGGCGGCGAGACGCTGATCGAACTCGGCGCGCTGAGCGGCGATGCCTCGTCTCTTCTTTGCGGCGGGCCGACGACCGGCCGGATGTTCACGTGGCAGATCGGCAAGCGGAATGCCGACACGACCTTCGCCGGCACCCTGGCCGAGCAGAGCGCAGGCTGCCTCACCGCGCTCGCCAAGATCGGCGCCGGCGTTCTTCGCCTGAGTGGGACGTGCAGCAATGCCGGGCCGACCACCGTTGCGGGAGGCAAGCTGATCGTGAACGGCAGCGTGGTCGCAAGTCCCATCGGCGTGAATTCGGGCTCGACGCTCGGCGGCAGCGGCTCGGTCACAGCCGTCACCTTCAAAGCCGGCTCCGCGCTTGCACCGGGCGACAGCGGCGTGGGCACGCTGACTGCCACCGGCCCCGTGACGCTCAGCGACACCACCGCGCTGAACTTCGACATTGGCGCGAGCTGCGACCGCGTGAACGTGGCCGGCAGCCTTACCCTCGGCGGCACGCTGAACCTCAACAACGTGGGCGGGCTGGCCGCGGGCTCGTACACGCTCGTCACCTACACCGGCGCGCTGAGCGGCAGCGGCCTGACGCTTGGAAGCAGGCCCGCCGACTTCAACTACGCGATCGACACCTCCACCGGCGGGCAGGTGAAGCTGGTCGTCACGCCGGTGCTCACGCCTTTCGAGGGGTGGCAGGTGCTCTGGTTCGGCAGCACGGCGGCACCCGAGGCAGCGGCATCCGCCGACCCCGACGGCGACGGGCAGACTAACGCAGACGAGTATGCGTCAGGCACCAATCCCACATCTCCGGCCTCGGTTGCGATGCTTTTCTGGCGGGGCGATGGCGTGTCGAACCAGTGGAATGTCGCCGCGTCCTCCAACTTCTGGAATGGAGCCCGGCTCTCCCGGTTTACGAACGGAAACCCCGTGACGTTCGACGCTTCCGGTTCGGCCAATTCCACCGCCAACGTGTCCGCTGCGGTGTCGCCGTCTTCCGTTTCCGTGAGCAACACGACCGCCTTCACGTTTGCGGGCGCGGGCGTTCTCGCGGGCACCGGCACGCTGAGCAAGGCGGGCAGCGGCACGCTCAACCTCATGATCGCCAATGCTTCCAGCGGAGGCCTGTCGGTCAGCGGCGGCACCGTCGTTGTGCCGTCGTCAGCGGCACTGGGCGCGGGCCCAGTAAACGTCGGCGGGAGCGCGGTGGCTTTGCAGTTCTCCAGCTCGGCCTCTGTTTCGAACGCGATCAGTTTGAGCGGGGGCGCGGGGCAGGCGGGGTACGGGCTCGTCCGCGCGACCGGAGGCACGGTGACGCTGGGCGGCCCGATCACCATTACGGCCACGCCGTCAGCGGGCGGCGGCCATTTCTATCAGAGCAGCGGCGCGCTCATCGTGGCCGGCGTCATCACGTCCTCTGTGCCTGTCGGCTTGCGATACGGCAGCGCGACCTTTGCCGGCGGCGGAGCAGGCTACGCGCAGCTCAATGTGAACGCGGGAACCGCCAAGCTCGGCGCGAACAACGGCCTCGCCACGACGGCGACCATCGACCTCGGTTCGGTCAGCGCGTCTGTTCTTGACTTGGCGGGTTTCAGTCAGGGTCTCGTCGGCGTCACCAAGAGCGCCAGCGCCGCCACAATCGGCAACTCGTCGACGAACGCCGACTCCACGCTCACCTTGACCGGCACCAACACGTTTGGCGGTGTGATCAAGGACTCGCTCGGCAGCGGCACGCGCAAGGTCGGGCTCGCGGTCAGCACGTCCGGCGCAGTCACGCTTTCGGGCACAAACACCTACAGCGGCGGCACGACGGTTGCGGGAGGCACCTTGATTGCAGCCGCGGCGGGCACGCTGGGCGCGGGCCGCCTCACGGTCGCGGCGGGTGCCACCTGCGTGGTTCAGAACGTCAGCGGCGCGATCGCGAACAGCGCAACCGTTTATCTGAGCGGCACGCTGAGTCTCGCGGCGGGCGTGACCGACACGGTGCAGCGGCTGTTTCTTGACGGCGTGCTGCAGCGGGCGGGGGTCTGGAACGCAGCCCGCGACCCGGCGCACTTCAGCGGCGCGGGCAGCCTGAGCGTGGCCGACGGGATGCCGGACACGCCGTCGGAGGCGTTCATGTCGTCTTGGACAAACAAGCTCGCGGTCACGTTCGTCAATTACGCGCCGGCCGAAACGCTGACGAACTTCCCCGTTCTGGTGGTGCTGGGCACGAACGTGAGCGGCTTCGCATACAGCCAGTTCGCCTCGGCCAGCGGCGCGGATTTGCGGTTTACGGACCAGACGCAGGCGAGCGAGCTGAGCTATGAGATTGAGAAGTGGAACACGAACGGGCTGTCGTACGTGTGGGTGCGGGTGCCGTTGCTGAGCCGCTCGTCATCGCTCCTTGCGCACTGGGGCAATGCGGAGCTGGCCTATCTCCCGGCCTGCGCCACGAACGGGTCGACGTGGTCGGAGGGCTTCGTAGGCGTCTGGCACCTGTCGGAAACGAACGGGCAGCACCGCGACTCCTCGCCGAGCCGCACGCAGTCGGAGCTGGTGCAGGTCACGGCGCAGGGTACGGCGGCGGGCGTTGCCAGCGGGTGCGACACCTTCGACGGCGTGAACGATTACGTAGACCTGCCGAACATGGGAACGCAGGCGCAGGTGACAGTCGAGTGCTGGGCGAACCTGGCCGCCGTACCCTTGGCCGCCGATATCGGGCTGGTCTCTTCCGATCCTTGGACAGCCGGCGTGATGCACTTCAAGACCAGCACCAACCTGCAGGTCAAGGCCCAGATCAACGGTGCGGGCGCGGTGACATCCGCGAACAATCTGCTCTCGGTCGGCAGCTGGTTCTATGCCGCTTACACCGTCGCCGGAAGCGGCGCGAACAGCCTGAAGTCCTACTGCAACGCCGCGCTCATCGGCAGCTCCAGCGGCGCGACCAGCAACAATCTGACCGACGTCAACATCGCCCGCGAGTACAACGGGCGATACCTGAGCGCCCGCGTGGACGAGGTGCGCATTTCGTCTGTGGCCCGCTCGCAGGCGTGGCTGTGGGCGACCTGCCAGAACCTCATGTCTAACGCGGTTTTCAACAGCTACGGCAGCGCAGGGCTTCTTGCCAGCAACAGGCCGCCCGCTCTGGCTGGAGTGGCCAACTGCGCGACCGGCGCGGGGCAGTGGCTCAGCGTGACCAACTCGGCCGCTGATCCGGACTTGCCGCTGCAGGTGCTGACGTTCAGCTTGCTGAACGCGCCGAGCGGGATCACGGTGAACGCGGATAGCGGCCTCATCTCCTGGCGCCCGTCAGTCGCGCAGGCGGGTACGTACAACGCCATGAAGGTCGTTGTCGCAGACAATGGCTGGCCCGTTGCGAGCGCGACGCAGACCTTCAGCGTTACGGTCAACCCGGTGGCCCAGCCGGTTGTCGCGCAGCCTCAGTTCGTCAGCGGCAAGCTGTACTTGGGCGTGACGGGCGAGGACGGCCCGGACTACGCCGTGCTGGCCTCGACCAATCTCGTGGACTGGTCGACCGTGTACACGACCAACTCGCCGGTGCTGCCGTTCTTGTGGACGGATCCCGATGCGCCGCTTTATCAATCGCGGTTCTATCGCGTGCTGATCGGCCCTTGAACCCCGTGAGAGAAGTAATGGGAGATTACACCATGCGAAGTTATTCAAAACCTCTCGGGCTGGTGGCGTGCCTCGGGCTCGCGCTAGCCGCAGCGGCGTCACTCGGCCAGGGCACGGGGCTGACCGGACAGTACTACGAAAACGCCGACTTCACGTCCCTCGCGACGACGAGAGTCGACACAAACGTCAACTTCAACTGGGGTAGCGGGCTGCCGATGGGCACGGCGATCACAAACGCCGACACGTTCGCTGTGGCCTGGTCCGGCCAGCTCGAGCCGGAGTACGCCGAGCTGTATACGTTTTGTGTGACGGCGGACGACACGGCCAAGCTCTGGGTCGACGACCAGATGATTGTGGGTCGTACGTTCAATGGCGGCGAGTTGCGTGGGCAGATGCGGCTCAAGGCTGGCCACCGCGTGAACCTGCGCCTCGAATACACCGAGAACACCGGCAGCGCGAGCGTGAAGCTGGAGTGGGCGTCGCCGTCACGGCCGCGTCAGGTGATCCCGACGGCGCGGCTTTATCCGGCCGCCGAGGTGCCGAACGGCGGAGCGGTGTTGCGGGAGGTGTGGGGCGGTCTCGCAGGAACGAACCTCAGCGCGCTGACCTCGAGCGCCAACTATCCGAACAAGCCGGCGTCGCGCGAGTTTCTGACCTCGTTCGAGTGCCTCGCGACGAATTGGGACGACAGCTTCGGCACGCGCGTGACGGGCTATATCCGCGCCCCGACCAACGGCACCTACACGTTTGCCGTGAGCGGCGACGACGTGGTGCAGTTCTACCTCAGCACAAACACCAACGCGTCGGCGAAGTCGCTGATCGCAAGCGTGGCGAACGCGACCGGGTTCCGCGCGTGGACGGGCCAGCCAAGCCAGGTGTCCGCGCCCGTCACGCTTGTTTCAGGCCAGCGCTGCTACGTGGAGCTGCTGCACAAGGAAGACGCGGGCCCGGATCACTGGTCTGTGGGATGGAAGAAGCCAGGGGAGACGGCGTTCAGCGTGATTCCGGGCTCAGCCCTGATGTCTCCAAACACCGAGGCGAACACGCCCTCCTCTTCGAGCCTCTTTAATACGCTGGCGACGGAGCACCCGTACCTCGGCGTTTCGCGCGAGCGCTTCGCGTGGCTCAAGCAGATGTATGACAGCCCCGCATCCAGCGCGGCCAAGTCTCGCGCGCAGGCCGTGATCAGCTCGGCCAACGGCGACCTCGCCGCCGCGCCCACGGTTCAGCGCGGGGCGCAGGACCGCATCCAGCGCCTGGCCCTGGCCTGGTGGATGACCGGCAACAACCTGTATGCCGAGGTTGCGTGGACGAACATTAACAACTGCCTCGTGAACGGCGATTGGAGCGATCCGTGGAAAGGCGTCGAGAATGGGGTCGTGGCGATCGGCTACGACTGGCTGTATCCGTATTGGACGCAGGCGCGAAAAGACGCCATGACGAGCAAGATGGTCAGCTGCTTCAGCGCCGGGTGGACGACGTCCTACGGCAACAACATAGGCGTTATCATCAATGCAGGCCATCTCATGGCTACACTCGCTGTGGGCCTGGTGAACGAAAGCGCGTCCGAAGGCAAGTGCAGCAGCGCCATCGGGCGCGCTGCGTCACTTGTGGTGAAATGGAATGCGAACGCAGGTGCCTGGTACGAGGGCACGGACTACGGCATCTTCTCGAAGTGGGGCATCGGCCAGGCCGCACCGGCCCTGGAGATGGCGCTCGGCTCCACGTACTCGCTGGCCCGCGTGGCAGGCTTCTCCACGGCCGCCCGCGAGCCGCTGTTCATCGCGAGCAACACCCGCAGCCGCTTCACCTTTTCCGATGTCGGCACGGGGAGCGAGGCCGCGATCGGCTGGGCGAACTGGTTCGCGCGGCGCTTCAATGCGCTCGAGGTGTTCGACTACAGCCGCCAGATCGGCAACAGCCCGCTCAATGCGCTGACCTTGCCGGAGACGACCCTCTCCCCTGCGGCGGCGGGCCTCAAGCCGGACAGCGCGTACCGCGGCCCGGCGGACAGCTCGCCAGCGAGTTTTCAGGAAGTGGTCACGCTGCGCGAGAACTGGACGGACACGAAGGCCACGTTCGTCGGCGGCATGGGGGGGACGTACTATGACCACGGCATGCTGCAAAGCGGCACCTTCCAGCTCTGCGCGCGCGGAGTAAAGTGGTTTGTGGATCTGACGAGCGAGAGCTACGACGTGCCGAACCACAATACGACGACCCCCAGCAGCGGCCGCGACCGTTGGGATTACTACCGCAACCGCGCCGAAGGCCACAACTGTCTGGTCGTCAACCCGAATTCCGGGCCGGACCGCATCTGGAACGCGCCGTACGCGTCGCTCCGGAACTTCCAGTCTGCGCAGGGAGGCCAGCGGAGCTTCGCGATCTGGGATCTCTCGAAGAACATCAGCGGCGTCACGCGCGTGCATCGCGGCCTTCAGCTCCTCGGAAACCGGCGGCAGGTGCTGGTGCAGGATGAGATCGTCACGCCGGGCGCGAGCGCGGTCTGGTGGTTCGCGCACTTCGGCAGCAGCGTGGGCACGAATATCAGCGCCGACGGCACGAGCGTCACGCTGCAGAGCGGCTCGGAGCGCCTGTGGGGCAAGATCGTCAGCGGCGGCGGCGTCTGGACCGTCCGGAACGCGGAGCCGCTGCCGACTTCGCCCTGGCCGCCAGAAAACGCGAACAACAGCGGCTACCGCAAGCTTGCGATCAACCTGACTGGCGTCACCAACACCACGCTCGCCGTGTGGTTCGTGCCGCTCGCCCCGGGCGAAAGCGAGCCGACCAACACGCCTACCATCACGCCGCTCAGCGCGTGGGACCTCGTCGCGCAGAACGAGCCGCCCGTCGTTCGCGACGGCGTTGCCACCGGCGAGAACAACCAGCCGGTGGACGTGGAACTGCGCAGTCTCGCGACAGATGATTGGACTTATCCCAACGATATGAACTTCGCCGTCACGAACGCGCAGGGTGGCTCGGTGTCTCTGCTGCCAGACGGCCACACGGCACGCTTCACGCCACTCCTGAATTGCGCCGCTGATGCGAGCTTCGATTTCACCGCTACCGACGAGGGCGCGCTCCGGAGCGACTCCGCTACGGTGATGATCGGCGCAATGCCCGTCACGTACACCTGGACCAACGCGACGAGCGGGAGTTGGAGCGCGGGCTCAAACTGGAGCAACAGCATGGCTCCGGTTAGCAGTCATGGCACGCGCGTGGAGTTCTTCCCCGAGCAAACGCTCGGCGCCGGGTCGCTCTCTGCAAACAATAACATCGGCGACTCGCTGTTGCTCAATGCGCTTGTGTTGGGCGGCAGCAGCACCAACACGCGCACCGTCACCGTTGTCGGTGCCCCGCTCGAACTCGTAAGCAATGGCTTGACGCCGCCGTCGGTCACGCTGGCCGGCGCCGGCGCAGGGCTCACGTACAGCATCTCCAACGCGGTTACGCTGGCCGAAGACACGGTGTTCAACGCGAACGGCTCCAGCAAATTCATCTTCAGCGGTGCGATCAGCGGAGCCGGCGGGCTGACGCGCAGCAACACCGCGAGCACGCTTATTCTTGCAGGCAACAATTCCTATGCTGGAGCGACGGTGATCGACGCTGGAGCGCTCCAAGTCGGCAACGGCGGGGCCTCCGGCTCGCTGGGCGCGGGCGAAGTGATCAACACGGGCACCTTGCGCTTCTCGCGCGCGGGAGAGACGCTGGTGCCGAACGCCATCAGCGGGACAGGCGGCCTGACTGTTGCAAATCCCGCCCGAGCCGACGTCGTGCAGCTCGCGGGCGACAACGAGTTCACGGGGGCGGTGACCGTCAACGGCGGCTCGCTGCTCCTCTCCGACCCCGCGCAGCTTGGCCGCGGCGCGAAGGCCGTCACGGTGAGCGGCGCGGCCGCCACGCTGCTGCTCGACGGCGGCCGCGGCGGCCTCACCCTGCCGGACACGCTCACCTTCAGCCTCAGCAACCCCAACGCTCCGGGCGCGATCGTCAACCTGGCGGGCGACAACGTGATCGAAGGCCCCGTCTATCTCGTGGGCGGAGCTGGTGGCACGTGCCTCACCGTCTCGAACGGCACGCTCACGCTTCTCGGCAATGTCGCACCCGGTTACACCGGCCGCTATCTGGATCTCCGCGGCGCGGGCCACGGCACTATTCTCGGCGACGTTGTCGACGGCTCAGGCGCGAACACCTTGACCGGCCTGTCGAAGAACGAGCGCGGAACGTGGACGCTGGCCGGCAACAACGCCTACAGCGGCCCGACAGCGGTGAATGGCGGCACACTCGTTGTCAACGGCAGCGTGAACGGCTCGGGCAGCGTTACGGTGGGAGCATCAGGAATGCTTGCCGGCGTAGGCCTGATCGCGCCTCCGACCTCCGTCAGCGGCGCGCTGGCGCCAGGCGACAGCTTCGGCACGCTGACCTTCGGCAGCACGCTGACCTTCGGCAGCACGCTGACCTTCGGCGCGACCGGCAGGCTGCGCTGGGAACTGGCCGGCAACTCCTCCGGCGAGGGCGACCTCGCGAGCGGACAGGCGGTGTCCGTCACCGCCGGGGCCAAAGTGGACGTTTTTCTGGACAGCCCCGGCAGCACGGTGAACCTCGCCCACGCCTTCTGGCGCTCGGCACGCTCGTGGCCGGTCCTCGCAACGGCCAGCCAGTCCGGCGCCTTCGCGCTCGGCACCAACGTGGCCGACCGCGCCGGGCACCTCATCGCGACGTACGGTGCCTTCAGCCTCTCGAACAGCGCGTCGGGGACGAGCCTCATCTGGACGCCGCTCTCCGGCTTCCCCGTCGTCACGGACCCGGGCGTCGTCATCACGGCGCCGGCCGCCTCGCCCTGGACGCTTCCGGCCGGGGTGGCCAGCTTGAAGATCGCGACCGCGGTCACGAGTGGCGGAGGGGCCGCGCTGGGGACGAGGTGGTCGCAGGTCTCGGGTGAAGGCGCCGCGGCGTTCGACCAGCCGGCCGCGACCAACACCACCGTGAGGTTCTCCGACGAAGGCGTCTACGTGCTGCGCTGCACGGCCACGAATGAGGTGGGGCAGGGCCATGCGGACGTCACGGTGACAGTCGCGGGGAACGCGCCCTGGCGCCAGACGCGCGTCACCTTCCCCGGCTACGGCCGTGGCGAGGCGCTGACGAACTTCCCGGCGCTGGTCGTGCTCGGCGCGCACATCCCCGGCTTCGACTACGGCGATTTCCTTGACGAGGCCGGAGGCGATCTGCGCTTTCTTGCGGCGGACGGAAGGACGCCGCTGAACTACGAGATCGAGAGCTGGGATCCGAGCGGCCTCTCACACGTCTGGGTGCAGATCCCGCTGTTCACGAACAACTGCTCCGTCTTCGCGCGCTGGGGTGACCCGTCGGCTGCCGACCCGCTGCCGTCTACGACCAACGGCGCCGCGTGGGCGAACGGCTTCATCGGCGTGTGGCATCTCGGAGAGACGCTCGGCGCGCATTTCGATTCCTCTCCGCGCCTGTCCGCCTCGCGTCTCGTGCAGGTCGATACGCAGGGCGCGGCGGCAGGTGTTGCGGGAGGCTGCGACGACTTCAACAGCGCGGCCAGCAACTACGTGAGCCTGCCCGACATGGGCACAAACGCGCAGGTGACCGTGGAGTGCTGGGTGAATCTGAACGCCGCGCCGGGCGGGGGCGATATCGGCCTGGTCTCCTCCGACCCGTGGAGCGCGGGCGTGACGCACTTTAAAACATCGAGCAGCTTCCAGATCAAGGCGCAGGTGAATGGCGGAACTGCGGTTCTGTCTGCACCCAGCGTGGTGTCCGTGGGCAGCTGGTTCTATGCGGCATACACGATCGCGGGCAGCGGCAGCACGGACATGAAGCTCTTCCTGAATGCGACGCTCCTCGGCAGCGGGTCCGGTTCGTCTGCCAACAACCTGACCGACGTCAACATCGCCCGCGAGTATAACGGCCGCTATCTCAACGCCCGCGTGGACGAGGTGCGCATCTCGTCCGTGGCCCGCTCGACGAACTGGCTTTGGGCCGTGTATCAGAACCTGGCGTCCAATGCGGCCTTTGCGGTTTGCGGCGCGGCGACTCTGGCCACGAACACGCCGCCGGCGCTGGCTTCCATAGCGAGCCGCGCTGCGCGCGCCGGGGTTTTGCTGGCGGTGACCAACTCCGCAGCCGACGTGGACGCGCCGCCGCAGTCCCTGACCTACAGCCTGCTGGATGCCCCGAGCGGCGTCACCATCGAGGCCGACAAAGGGATCGTCTGCTGGCGCCCGACCGTCGGCCAAGCTGGGCTGTCGTATCCGATCACCGTTGCAGTCGAGGACGATGGACTGCCCGGCCAGTCTGTTGCCCACACGTTCAACGTCGCCGTCGGACCTATCGCGCAACCCGCAGTCGCGCAGGCGCGCCTTGAGGGGGGCGTCTTCGCTGTGAGCATCACAGGAGACGCAGGCCCCGACTACAGCGTGCAGGCCTCGACCAATCTTGTTCAGTGGTCGACCATGCTTACGACCAACTCGCCGGCGCTGCCGTTCTTGTGGACGGATCCCGACGCGCCGCTTTATCCATCGCGGTTCTACCGCGTGCTGCTCGGACCATGAAGACGGCACGAGACTTGACTTATGCTGAAATACAGGTTGCTTTCAATTGCGGTTCTGTCCGCGTTCTTGCCTGCCGCGCTCATGGCTGTCGAGGCCTTGTCGGCGGAGAGCTTTGACCTGAGCCGGGTGCGTCTGTTGGACAGCCCGTTCAGGCAGCTTCAGGAACTGCACCGAACAGGGCTGGTCGGGCAGTTGCAACCGGACCGGCTGCTGTTCGGTTTCCGCAAGAACGCCGGCCTCCCGCAGCCTGCGGGCGTCGCGTCGGGCTATGGCGGCTGGGACAGCGGCTTTATTGCGGGCCACTACGGCGGGCACTATCTCTCGGCCGCGGCGCGGATGTACGCCGCTACGGGAGACGCTTCGTTCCGCGACAAGGCTGCTTACATGGTAAAGGTCTTGGCCGAATGTCAGGAGAAACTCGGCGGCGGCTATCTCTCAGCGTTTCCCGTTGACAAGTTCGACCAGCTTGAAAAGAACCCGCACAAAGCCTCTGTTCCCTACTACACCATCCACAAGATCATCGCCGGCCTGCTGGATGTCTACTCCTGCTGCGGCAACGCGCAGGCGCTGGACGTGGCGGAGCGGATGTCCGACTGTTTTGCCGCGCGCTTCGCCCGGCTGAAGCCCGAGCAGGTTGAGGCGCTCTTGCGAACCGATTACACCGGCAATCCGGTCAACGAGTTCGGCGGCATGGCCGAGGCGCTGAGCGACCTCTACCGGTTCGCCGCCAGGCGGGGCGATGCCGCTGCGGAGCGCCACCTGAAGTTTGCGTCGCTCTTCAACCGGGCGTGGCTGATCGAGCCGCTGCTGCAAGGGCAGGACAGGCTCGACGGGCTTCACGGCAACACGCACGTGGCGCAGGCGTGCGGCCTCGCGCGCTACGCGTGCATCAGCGGCGACGCGCGGTCGGGGCAGGCGGCCGAGGCGTTCTGGAACTTCGTTGTCCGCGACCACGCTTTCGCCATCGGCGGCAACGCCTTCGACGAGAAGCTGCGGGCGGCCCGCACCGAGGTCGCGGGCGCCGGCGACTCGGCGCTCTCCTCCAAGACCGCCGAGACCTGCAACACGCACAACCTGCTCAAGCTGACGCGCCACCTCTTCGAGCGCGACCCGAAGGCGGCCTACGCGGACTTCGTGGAGCTTGCGCTCTACAACCACATCCTGGCCTCGATCGCGCCGGACACCGGTCATGTGACCTACTTCACGCCGCTCCGGTCCGGCGACTTCCGCACCTATCTCGACGGCCCGTACTGCTGCCAGGGCACGGGGATCGAGAACACCGCGCGCTTCGGCGAGTCCATCTACTTTCATCGCGACGACACGCTTTGGGTGAACCTCAATATTCCGTCGACGCTCGACTGGCACGAGCGCGGCCTGAAAGTGAGACTGGAGACCGCGTATCCGGAAATAGGCCGAATCAGGCTGACGTTCGAAGCCGCCGCACCGGCAACCGCGACGGTGAACCTGCGTCTGCCGGCTTGGATTGACGGGGCAGTTGGACTTACAGTGAACGGCGAGGCTCTGGCCGTCAGCTCCTGTCCGGGAGGCTACCTGCCGGTGACGCGGCGCTGGCAGAGCGGCGACAGCATCGAATTGACATTACCCTTGGCCCTTCGGGTGAGGCCCACTATGGATGATCCCGCGACCGTTTCTCTCTTCTACGGCCCCATTGTGCTCGCGGGCGAATTGGGGCGCGTCGGAATGCCGGCCAGCGACATCGCGGGCAAGGACGCCTTTGTCAGCGCGCCCGCCTGGCCGGTGCCGGCGTTCGTGAGCAAGTCGCCAGCGCAGGCGGCCCTGTCGGTCGAGCCGGTTTCCGGCGCGCCGCTGACCTTTACGGCAAACATGATCAATCCGGCTGACCAGACGCCCGTCCGCGTGCGGCTGTCGCCCCTGTATCGCGTGCACCACCAGCGCTTCGCCGTGTACTGGAAGGTCTTGACGCACGCGCAGTTGAAGGCGCAAACTACGCAAGGTGTATCCGTGACGGAGACATGCCCGCCGCGCGGCTTCGCGCGAACAAGCGAGGGGGTAACGTGTTTCACCGAATGAACCGAAGGAGACGAATTGGAATTAGCGTAATTCGGTTCATTCGGTGAAAACAACTTGAAGTTATAGGTAAGTCGGTCGCCAGCAGAGCGGGCATGAACAATGGAAAAACGTTCAACGCTCAACGCTCAACTTTCAACGCTCAAGTTATCGACCAGGTGAACGAGCCGAAGACCAACAGGAGGACGGATGTGAGGAGGACTGAATCGGTTGCGGGGTTTCGCGCCATCGCGCTTGCGGTGTCGGTCGGGTGCGTCCTGTGCGCGGGCGCGGCCGAGCCGGTGACGGTGCTGGTCGACGGCGCGTCGCCGCGCGTCGAGGTGAGCCCGGACCTTTACGGGATCTTCTTCGAGGAGATCAACCATGCGGGCGAAGGCGGCCTCTACGCGGAAATGGTGCTGAACCGCGACTTTGAGATTACCTCGCTGCCGAAGGGCGCAAGCTGGGCCGGCAACCTGCTGCGCACGAAGGCTGACTGGCAGGAGCGCAAGTGGTTCGGCAACGAACTGTGGGGCTGGAAACTGCTGGCTGAGGGCGGCGCGAAGGGCTCGATCAAACTAGTGGAAGAGGCGCCGCTGAATGCCGCAAACCCGCACTCGATGCGCGTCACGGTGCGCAACGCGTCGGGCCGCGTCGGCGTGGTCAACGACGGCTACTGGGGGATGAACGTACAGAAGGGCAACTGGTATGACCTGTCGTTTTTCGCGCGCACAGCGGACGGTGCGCCCTTTGAGGTCTCAGCGGCGCTGGAGAGCGCTAGCGGGCGCGAGTGCTACGGCCGGACGACCGTGTCGGGCGTGGCGGGTGACTGGCGGCAGTACCGCTGCTCCATACAGGCGGGCGAGTCTGACGCGAGCGCGCGCCTCAGCCTGACCGTGTCGCGCGTCGGCACGCTTCAGCTCGACGTGGTCTCGCTTTTTCCGCGCGACACGTTCAAGGGCCGGCCCAACGGGCTGCGGCCGGATCTGGTGCAGGCGCTGGCGGACTTGAAGCCAGCTTTCGTGCGGTTTCCGGGCGGCGCCATCGTCGGCGGCATGAACCTCGACAACCGCGTGCAGTGGAAGCGCTCGGTCGGCCCGATCGAGCGGCGCTGCGGCACGGCCAACTTGTGGGGCTACTGGACCAGCAACGGGCTCGGCTTCCACGAGTACCTTCAACTGTGCGAGGACCTCGGCGCGGCTGCGCTGTGGGTCTGCAACCCCGGCTTCAGCGACAACTACCGTCACGCCGAATATGCACCTCCGGAGAAGGTCGGCGAGTTCGTGCAGGAGGCGCTGGACGCCATCGAGTACGCGCTGGGCCCGACGAATTCAACGTGGGGCGCGCAGCGCGCAGCCAACGGGCATCCGGAGCCGTTCCCGCTGCGGTACATCGAAATCGGCAATGAGGCGAGCACGGCCGTTTACCGCACAAACTATCTGTCTTTCTACCAGGCGATCCACAATCGGTATCCGGCGCTCACAATCATCAGCAACCAGCGGCTCAAGGACGCGCCTGTAGCGATGGTGGACGACCACAAGTACGGCGATGCCGCTTCCTTCTTCGCGGCCTTCGACACGTACGACACGGCCGACCGCAGCGGGCCGAAGGTCTATGTGGGCGAGTTCGGCTGCACGCGCGGGGTGGGGCAGGGCAACCTGATGGCGGCGCTCTCCGAGGCCGCCTACCTTCTCGGGCTCGAGCGCAACAGCGATGTCGTACGGATGGCCTCGTACGCGCCGCTGTTCTTCCATGTGAACGATGTCGCCTGGCCTGTGAACATGATCGGGTTTGACAGCTCCCGCGTGGCGCCGCGCTCGTCGTACTACGTGCAACTGATGCTGGCGCAGAACCGCCCGGACGAGATTCTTCAGACAAAGGTCGAGCCTGCCGTTGCGGCCAAGGAAGCAGAGGTGTTCGCCGTTGCCGGACTGGAACGGGCGACGGGCGACGTGCTGGTGCGCGTGGTGAACCGCTCCGCTCAAGCACGCGAGATCAGAATCAAACTACAGGGCGTTGCGGCGGTCTGTCCGACCGCCCGCGTGACAACGCTGTGGTCCGCAGACCCGGCACGGGAGAACACGGTCGACGAGCCGGACGCTGTACGTCCTGCGTGCTCGGAGTTCGGCGGCGCGGGATCCGACTTCTCGTATCCGGTTCAGCCCTTTTCGTTTACAATTCTCCGCTTGATTCAAGCGCGCCATGGAAACGCCGAGAGATAAACCGCATCGAGTACGCTGGGGGTGGGCTCGGCTTCCGCCGCGCCTGCACCACGGAGGGAGACTGGTTTTCCAGTTCGCAAAATCAAGGGGCAAGTTCGCATTTTCAAGGTTGCGCGGGGGTGGGGCATAACCTATAGTGATTCCAACGCTGGAAATCAGCATGGGGGAGCTTTATGCATAAGTGGGGAATCGTTGCGCTTTGTTTATGCCTGGGGACAACAGGAGCCTTTGCGGATGTGGCCTCCCCCCATGTGAACACGGTGGGCGGCGTGTCGAACGCAGTGCCCAATGGCTATGTGCCGCCGCTGGTGAGCAACGGTAGCCTCTGCATGTTGGTCGACTATCTGGGCGGGCAGACTCAGCGGGCTTACTGCCATATGACACCCGGCATCACATGGGCGGGCCGGCGCTACGGGCCGCCGAACGATCAGCTCATCCCGTTCGGACACTTCGAGTGGGCTCTGAGCGTCGACGGCCAAGTGTGCGCGGTTCCGACAGCGTGGTCGCAAACACTCGACACGCGCTCGGCGATGACGGTTTGCAGCAACGCCTACGCGAACGGAATGATCGTCGAGACGACGGTCTTCACGCCACTGACGCGCGACCTCGTTGTGGTGAAACGCCGCATGGCCTCGTCTGCTCCGGGAGTTCGCCGGGTGCGCAGCGCATTCCGTTATCAGCTCTCTCCGCCTGGCAACGAAAACCGCCTGCCGAAGCGCCTGGTTTGCACCGGCACGTGGAACGGGCCGACCCAGAGCGCGGAGTTCCGGTTTACGGCGGATGCACACCGCGCCTGCGAGGGCGTCGTTTCGGTCTTCTCAGACAAGCAGGTGACGGCGACGGTCGACCGGCAAGCCGTTGCGTTAACCTCAGAAATCGCGCTGGAGGCGTCAACTCCGGTCGAGCAGACCTTCTTCTTGCTCTTCGCCGACTCGTTGGACGGCAAGGACTATGCAGAGCGCGCCGCCAAGCTGCAGTCCTTCGTGCGGCAGGCTGGCTATGACGCCCTGCTCGCCGAGCACCAGAAGGCGTGGGCTGCGTACTGGGGCGAGTCGTATGTGCGGCTGCCCGACGCGCGGCTGGAGCGGATGTATTACACGGCGCAGTACCACCTGAGGGCGAATGCCACGCGGTGGTCGTTTCCGGTCGGCCTTTTCAACACGCACTGGGCAGGGCGTTTTTTCGGCTGGGACGAGATGTTCTGCTATCAGGCGTTGGTCAGCAGCAATCACCGAGACATCGCGCGGCGCGGCCCTGAATTCCGGTGCGCGGGGTTGAAAACCGCGCTCTACCGCGCCGCCCATTATGGCAAGCCGGGGTTCTATGGCGCACGATACCCGTGGGAGACGCTGGAGGACGGGAGTGAGGCCGCGCCGCCCGGATTCTGGATGGAGCACGTCTTCCACATGTCGAACATCGCGCTGGCGGCGTGGTACCAGTACCTGTTCACGGACGATGCGGAGTATTTGGCGAAAACGGGCTACCCTGTGATCAAGGAGTGCGCACGGTTCTTCCTCGCCAACATGGTCTACGAAGCGCCGGACGGGGGAATGTTCATCGGCAAATGCACGGATCTGGAGCGGTTGGGGCCGGCGAAGGTCAATCCCTTCATGACCTCCTGCGGCGCGATCTACACGCTCGAGGCGGGCGCGAAGGCGGCCGCCTTGCTGAAGTCGGATGAAGCGGAGGCTGCGGCTTGGAAGCACGCGGCGGCGAGGCTGCGCGACTCGCTGCCGGCCGAGGGCGATCGGTATGTGCCCTATGCGGGATGCAAGGACGAGAGCGTGGCGTCGCTGGGCGGGCTCTTTCCGTATCCGGTTTTTGACGAGACGAGTGAGCGCCAGCGCAACGCGGTCTATCACTACGTCAAGAACGGGCGGGCCTTTGGCAACATGTATCAGATGGGCTCGTCGGTGTGCGCGTGGTATCTGGGATGGATGGCTGCGGCGCTGGCCGAGCTGGGCGACAAGTCGGAGCCTGTCAAACTGCTGGATGAGGCGGCGTCTGGCTCAGGATGCTTCGGTGAAATGTTCGAGATCAACGAGCCCAAGGTGTCGCGGTGCCCCTGGTTTTCCACGGCGTCCGGCAACGTCGTGTACGCGTTGAACCAGATACTGCTGCAGAACAGGGAGGAGTTGATCTTGATTGCGCAGGGCGTGCCTGAGGCGTGGAAGGACTACGCGTTCAAGCTCGCCTGCCACGGCAACCTCACGGCGGAGGTGGAGGTGAAGGGCGGCAAGATCGTCAGGTTGACACTGGAGCCGGGAGATGCGGGGCGTGAGCGGACGCGGATGCTGGTGGTGCCCGCCGGGCTGATCGACGAAACGGCGCTCGACAAGGCCGCTGTCACGGAAGTGACCGCTCAAGTCCGGAACAAGCGGATCGGCGTCCGGATCAAGGGGCGGACCGAAATCGTACGCGTTAATTGAGTTTGGAATAATGAGGGTAAAAAATGAAGAGTAGCATGATGCTGTCGGGATTGGTGTTGCTTTCGTCTCTCAGCTATGGTGCGGATGAGTGGGCGCTCGAAAAGGCGCCGGAGCTGGACCACCTCGGTCGCAAGCTGGAGGTCTTTACGAACGGGGTGAAGGCGTCATGGGGCTATGCGAAACCCCAGCGAGACACGTTCTTTGTGCTGCATCCCAAGCAGCCGCAGAAGCATGCGCCGCTCTATGTGGTTCTGCACTCAGCAGGACACGACGTACACTCGTGCCTGAAATGCACGCTGACTCCGGGCAACCACGACATCTACCATGCTCCGGAGGATTTCTTCGCGCTCTACCTCGACTGCCGCGCGAACAAGGGCGACTGGTGGTGGGGGATCCAAACCTACAAGGGCTTCGACCTTGGCCCGACGGAAAAGCGGGTGATGGACACGGTGCGGTGGGTGATCGAGAAGTACGGCATCGACCCGGACCGCGTCTACCTGTGCGGCAACTCCATGGGCGGCAGCGGTACGCTGGGCATCGGCATGCGGCACGGCGACGTGTTCGCGGCGATCAAGGCCAACGTGCCCGCCCGCGTCGAGCATGTGTCAAGCCGCATGGGTTTCCCTCCCTACACGTTGCCGGCGGACGCGCGCCTGCCCGATCCGCCGGTCTGCGTCGATTACTCCGCGCCGAACGATTCGTGGTCGACCAACCACGAGGCCTTTGTGAGCGCGATGAACACGCGCAAGTACCCGCTCTTTTTCTACTGGGGGCCGTTCGGACACGCGAACAACAACGCGAAGATCCTCGCGGTCAATGACCTGGTGAATTCGTTCGACTGGCTGAGTGTGAGGAAGAACGAGGCCTATGCGGTGTTCACGGACGCGTCGACCAACGACCCATTACCCTGGCCGGGCAATCTGGCGGATAAGAAGCCGGGGCAGGTCAACGCCTTTTTCCGCTGGAAGATGCTCAGCGACTCGCGCAAGAAGGCCGAAGTCTCGCTCTTTCTGACGGATCCCGCTACGCTCAAAACGTCCTTCGCGCTTCCGGCAGAGGCCACGGCGAACGTTAGCCTGCGGCGTCTCCAGGCGTTTAAGGTCAAGCCGGGCGAAACCGTGCTCTGGATGTTCGGCGACAGCAAAGGCGAAGTTCAGGCAGACGACACGGGACTTGTGACCGTGCCGAACTTGAAGATCAGGGCAAAACCGGTGACGCTCAGTGTGAGCAAGTGAGGGAATCGCGATGAGAAGAACAGGGATCGGGGCATTCGTTTCTGTGTTTGCCGCAGTGTTGTGCGGGTGCCTAAGCGTGGGCGCACAGACGTATGCGCTGAAGCACGGCGACGTCGAGGTCGCGGTCGACGTGAAGGGAAATCTGACTTCTCTCAAAAACGCGCAGACCGGGCAGGAGTATGCGGGCGGGTGTCCGCTGTGGCGACTCTACTTCGACCGCAAAGACGGCGAGAAAGAGATCGAGGTTCTGGCACCAGACAATGTGCCCGAAGTGCGGCAGGAGGACGGGCGGATCATTCTCACATACCGCTCGCTGAAGACGCGCGATGCCGAACTGAAGATGGGACTCTCGCTTTCGGTACGGGTGGAGGACGGGCTTGTCCGCTTCGGCTCCGAAGTCTCGAACAGAGAGCCGCACACCATCATCCGCGAGCTGCACTACCCGCTGGTCGGCGCATGCCGGTTGCCGCCGGGCCACAGGCTGCTGACGACGCATCTTGGCGGGCAGCTCATCGCCGATCCGGTCAAGCGCATCGTCACGGCCGGTAACAGTCCACCGTACATGGCGCCTTCACAGTATTACCGCCAAACCGACCTGAAGTATCCGGCGCACACCTCGGCAAACTGCTTCGCTTTTGTAGGCGAAGCCCAGGGGCTCTATCTGGGCAGCCATGACCTGACCTATCAGGACACGTGGCACGGGCTGCGAGTCTACCCCGATGACGCCGGAGCGTTCACCAGGCTTGAAGTGGGCCTCTACAAGTATCCTAACTGCACGAATGGCCAGGTGTGGACGTGCGAAGCGAACGTGCTCGCAACCTATACCGGCACGTGGCACCAGACGTCCAAGATCTACCGGAAATGGGCCGATACGTGGTGGCGCCACCGCGAGGCACCGGTGTGGGTGACCCAGATGAAAGGATGGCAGCGCATCATTTTCCGTCACCAGTACGGCGAGACGTTCTTCCGTTACGCGGATTTGGACAACCGCATCCGCAAGGCCGGTGAGAGCGTGGGCGTGAACGCGGTGTTCCCGTTCGGCTGGTGGCAGAGCGGCATGGACAACGGCTACCCTGACTCCTATTGGGTGACTGATCCCGAACAGGGCGGAGATAAGGGCTGGGCGGACGCGATCGCGGCCTGTCGGAGGAGCGGAGGCAAAGTGCTGTTGTATTTCAACGGTAAGCTGATCGACCGCGAGAGCGCGTTCTACAGGAACGGCGATGGCAAGTCCGTCTGTTACCACGACAATACCGGAGCGGATTATACGGAGCAGTATCGGTTCAAGGGGCTCGGGACGTTTACAGGGCATTATAACGCCCGGACGTTTGTCGTGGCTGACACAAGGCGGGAGTCGTGGCGGAAATGGCTGCTGCGCATGGCCGACCGCGCGGTCAGCTTCGGCGCGGACAGCGTGTTCTATGACCAGCTGGGCTACTGTGAGGCGAACTCCAACTGGGAGCTGAACGGCGAATTCCCTGTGCCGAATACGCGGGTGATGGCCGACAAGGCCGAGACGCTGAAGATGATTCACGACTATCTTGACTCCAAGGGACTTGCTGAATTCGCGCTCGGAACGGAGCACTTTACTGACGTGACCGCGCAGCATGTGGACTATGTACACAACGTGACCGGAGCTGCCGGGCCAGAGGCTTTTCCGGAGTGGGGGCGCTACACGTTTCCAGAGATCGTCCTCTCTGACCGCGAGATCCGGGACGACACGGATATTCCGCGCCGCGTGAATCTGTCGGTGCTGAAAGGCCTGCGGAACGACATCGAGATCTGCCGGTGTCGCGACCTGATCGACAAGACGCCGGTCTATCAGGCTTATCTCGCCAAGATCAACCGACTGCGCGACAGGTACTGCGATCTGCTGCTGTTGGGGCTCTACCGCGATACGGACGGCATCGTGAACGACAACGCGATGGTGGCTGCGCGCGGCTTCGCAAATGGTCAACGTTTGGCGGTTGTGGTGACGCAGAGCGCGGAGAAGACGGCGGCGGCGCGCATCCGCGTGCCAGGCTATGCGTTCGTCGAGTCCGACAGCGTGGGTGAGATGAAGGTTGAAGGCGCCGCCGACGGCGTGACGGTGCAGGCCGGGCGCGACGGTGTCGCGGTACTGGTCTTCAAGAGGCGGTAGGCCGGGACGCGCAGACGCGCGTCCCTCCCATCCTGCGGCCGTGCATGCGGAGCAGGGAGGGGCGAGCGTCTGCTCGCCCTGCATGTTTTTACGTGAAAGGTTGGCGAGATGCGGACAACGATGTTAACGACGTGCTGGGCTCTGGCGTGCGCGTGCGGTGCGCAGCAGGTGACGGTCACGCCCGAGGTGACGGAGGAGCTGTTGGCGAACCCGGGCATGGGCTGGGAGACGTTCCACTGGACGAGCGAAAAAGATAAAAACCTGCCGGACTGGATTCCCACGACGGTTCAGTATATCCGCTGGGGGTGGAAGGATCTGGAGAGCGCGCCCGGCGCGCTCAACACGAATCTCGTGGACCGTGCGCTGAAGGCGTCGCGCGACTCGGGGCAGCGGTTGGCCTTCCGCGTCATGTGCTGCTCGCCTTCTGCGAAGCCTTACCATCCGGCCTGGCTCGCTAATAGCGGCGGACGCATCTACGACGCCGACCACCATGGCAAAGGGCCGTTTCCGATTCCCGATATGGGAGACCCTGTGGTTCTGAACGCGCACCTCGATTTCATCCGGCGGCTGGGTGCCCGGTACGATGGGCATCCCGATCTCGACCACGTCGACCTCGGCTCCATGGGGTGGTGGGGCGAGTGGCACCTGAGCGGGTCGAAAAGCGCGAAATGGCCTTCTCAGGAGTCGTGCATGAAAGTGGTGGACGCCTACCTCGCGGCCTTCAAGAAAACGCCGCTGGTGATGCTGCTGAACGGCAAAGCGTGCGCCGCCCACGCCATGGCGCACGGCGCGGGCTGGCGTGCCGACTCGCTGGGCGACCTCGGCAGCTTCTCGCCGACGTGGAACCA
>CAYMLQ010000007.1:0-52033 GCA_964390795.1 uncultured Lentisphaeraceae bacterium | reverse complement strand
GGTCACGCACAATGAGATCTCGGATTTCTACTACACCGGTGTATCGGTCGGCTGGACGTGGGGCTACGGGACGAGTCTCGCCGCAAGGAACCACATCGACGGGAACCACATTCACCATCTGGGCTGGGGCGTGCTGAGCGATATGGGGGCGGTCTACACGCTCGGCATCTCGCCGGGCACCACCGTGAACGAAAACTACGTTCACCACATCACCAGCTACTCCTACGGCGGCTGGGGGCTTTACAACGACGAGGGCAGCAGCGGCATCCTGCTGGCGAGCAACCTCGTGCATGACACCAAAACCGGCGGCTACCATCAGCATTACGGTGAGACCAACACCGTGCGGAACAACATTTTCGCGCATGCGGTCACGGCTGAACTCCAGCGGTCGCGCAAGGAGACCAACCACGTCTCGTTCGTGTTCGAGAACAACATCGTGTACTGGCCCAGCGGCACGCTGCTGTACTCGCAATGGTCAGACACCGAGTTTTTCCTCATGCGCAGCAATGTCTACTGGCAGGTCAGCGGCACCAACATCAGTTTCGCGGGAAATACCTTCGCCCAGTGGCAGGCGCTTGGGCAGGATCTCGGCTCTCGGATCGCTGACCCGCTGTTTGTGGACGGCATGAATCGTGATTTCCGTCTGGCCGCGACCGGCGCGGTGGACGCAGTAGGCTTTAAACCGTTCGACTTCTCCTCTGCCGGCGTGTACGGCGATGCGGCGTGGAGGGCCACGGCCCTTTCGCCCAGCCAACCGGACAGGCTGCCGCAGCCCGTCTCGTATGCGCCGTTCGATTATAACGAAGACTTTGAAGGGTTGCGCATCGGCGTGCCTCCACCGAACGCGACGGTGTCCGGTCTGGTCGGCGGCGCCAGTATCGGCGTGGTGTCCAATGTCCCCGCCTTCGGCACGCGCTGTCTGGCCCTGGCCGATGCGCCGGGACTGGCTTACACGTTCTATCCGTTCTTCAATTATTCGCTGCCGGATCTGACGGGCAGTCTGAACTACGCGTTCGACATCCGGCTGGCACCCGACACGAAGATGTATCATGAGTGGCGCGATTATCCAGGCGGCAGCTACGTTGCCGGGCCGTCGCTGTGGATCGAACGCTGCCAGCTCAAGGTGAACGGAATCGCTCTGGCCACTGTGCCCTCCAACCAGTGGCTGCATGTGGACGTGCTCTGCGACACCGCGACGTATGCGGGCCAGGGCTGGAAGCTCGGGCTCACGCAACCGGGACAGGCCACGCAGTGGTTCACGAATCTGCACACGGGCGGCAGCAGCTGGTCCAGGCTGAACTGGATGGGGTGGGTCAGCGAGAACACCAACACCACCACGTTCCATTTGGACAACCTGACGATGACCAATCCGCCGCTCTTCTTTCAGACGCCGAATCCGCCCGCGCCGGTCATCGCCGGTCTCGTTGCCCGGACTATTGCCGAGGACACCTCTACGGGGCCGATCGCCTTCACGGTGGCGGATGCCGAGACGCCGGCGGAGCAGCTCGCGCTGAGCGTGAGCTGCTCGAATACGCGTTTGGTTCCGGACAGCGGTATGGTTCTCGGAGGCAGCGGCACCAACCGGACCCTTACGGTTACGCCGACACCCGACGAAGCCGGTGTCGCGACGATCCGGGTTACGGCGGACAATGGGCTGTTCCACGCGACAGAGTCGTTTCTGCTGACGGTCACGCCGGTCGCCAATGACGGGCTCCGCGCGGTCGAGATCACAGCCCCCCGAGGCGACGTGACCAACGCGGCCTCTGTCGTTGTGGCTGCTGCGGCGGACGATCCTGACGGCTCGCTGTTGTACATCGACTACCGGGCCGATGGTAACGTGGTCGCATCGTCCGCGAACTGGCCCTATGCGGTGACCTGGGCCAACGTGTCGTATGGCCCACACTCGCTCGTGGCGGTGGCGCGTGACGCGCATGGCCGAAGCGTGACCTCTGCGCCAGTCGCCTTTACGAACTATCTGCCTCCGCTGACGGCGTCGCTGATTCCCAGCGGAGCCGCCTGGCGGTATTTCGACGGCACGAACAACCTGGGCGCGGCTTGGCGCGGCAGCGCGTTCTCTGATGCCGCATGGAGCAGCGGCCCTGCGATGCTGGGTTTCGGTGACGCCAACGGGCTTTCGCCCGCGACGACGGTCGCCAACAACCGCCAGTGGACGACCTATTTCCGGCGTGATTTTGTCGTGTCAAGCCCCGCGTTGATCGCCTCGGTCTCCGCGCGGCTCCTGCGGGACGACGGTGCGGTCGTATACCTGAACGGCACCGAAGTCTGGCGTGACAACCTGCCTGCGGGACTCATCACGAACGCGACGCCCGCGAGCGCGAGCATCGGCGGCGCGGCGGAAAGCGTGTGGCTGACCAACGTTATCAACCGCAGCCTGCTGGTGCCCGGCACGAACCTGCTCGCGGCCGAGATCCATCAGCAAAGCTTGTCCAGCAGCGATATTGCCTTCGACTTCGAACTGACGGCGACGGCGATTCTCCCCGATGAGCCCCAACTCGGCGTTGCTGCGAACGGCTCCTCACTCTCACTGAACTGGCCAGCCGCAGACCCGGGTATCTTCGCACTCTGCATGGCAACGAATCTTGCGCCGCCAGTGGCGTGGACAACCGTGACCCAGGTGCCGGTTCTCGCTGGAGACGCGTGGAGCATCGCCTTGCCAAAGACGAACAGCTGCGCCTTCTTCCGGCTGTTGCCGCGCTGAGCCGTCGCCACTTTGAGACAGCGAGGGTCACTCAGATACGATTACGATTACGATTACGATTACGATTACGATTAAGAAGGATATCCCCCAACAGAACTGCATGCGCCCGTTTGCGCCCGTTTGAGGCGAATCGGCTTGTCTGAGCTTTCCATGGTGGTGTATCATAGCACAGCGTGAACGACATGAATTCGGTAAGCATAGAGTTTGTTCTGAGAGGACGAGTCGAGGTACGGGAAATCACGCCAGCCTCTATGGGACTATTGCATTTTAATGAGTTCAACCAAGACGTCGAGACGTTTCTGAGAGGCATCATTTAGCAGTTAGGAATTGGGAGTTAGGAGTTGGAGAGTATGACCATACGACAGGCGATATCAAAGGGACTCAATAAACGAGGAGCGCTCGTTACAGTGTTGGCGCTTGCAGGCGGGGCGCTTGCGGACGTAAAGCCGGCTGCGGTGTTTGCCGACCGCATGGTGCTGCAGCGCGACGTGCCCGTCTGGGTTTGGGGAGCTGCGGCGGCGGGCGAGCAGGTGACGGTCGAGTTCGCCGCAAAGACCCAGACGGTTGCCGCTGACGCTCAGGGCAACTGGCTGGTGAAGCTCGATCCGCTTCCGGCCAGCGCGGAACTGCGGGAAATGGTGATCAGAGGTCAGAGGGCAGCGGCCGGAGGTCAGCCAAACTCGGACGTGGGCAGTGTGGTTATCAAGGATGTGATTGTGGGCGACGTCTGGGTGTGCGCGGGCGGCTTGCATGTGGCCAACCGCCTCGAGAACCTGCCGCCGAACGTGGCTGCGGCTAGGGAAGCGGCCAAGTCCGAGCCGGCGGAACCGAGGCTGCGCCTGTTCGTCGCGAAGCTGAAGACCGCTCGCGACGTGCAGCCGGAGGCGGAGGGGAGTTGGGTGACCGCCGCAGGTTCGATGCAATCGTTATCGGCGGAGGGCTACTATCTGGGACGCAAGCTCGTGGCCGACTTGGGTGTTCCCGTGGGAATCGTATCGGTGGCCATGGCGTGGCCGGGCCAGCCCATTGAGACGTGGCTGAGCCGCGAGGCGCTGGCTGCGAACCCCGCTGCGAAACCCATCTTGGACTATTACGCCAGTGACGCGTGGAAGATGCGCACAGTCGGCACGTATGAGGAGCGGATGAAGGCGTGGATGGACTATTGCCAGAAGCTGCCGCTGAACCCGCCGCCCAAGCCTCAGCCGAACGATGCGGACACGCTGGCGCGGCAGGAGCCGTCCGTGGTCTGGAACGCCATGGTGGCGCCGCTGACGCGCTTGACGTTCAAGGGCGTGGTATGGGACCACGGAGAGGATGACGGCAGCCTCCAGCGGTCCACGCAGTACGGGCAGCTGCTGCCCAGCCTGGTCGCGAGCTGGCGGCAGGCGTTCGGAAATCCGGAACTGCCTTTTGTGGTGGTGCAGGCGCGCCCGGTGACCCCGCGCCAAGCGGACAGCCGCCTGGCGGCCGAGCTGCGCGACGCCCAGCGTTTCGCGCTGTGTGGAGCGGATCGGCTTCCCGGTCCGGCCGCAACGAAGGGAGCGGATCGGCTTCCCGATCCGGCATCTGTTTCCAACGCTCATCTGGTCGTCACGATCGATCTGCCGGCAAACCCGCATCCCCGCGACGTCGGGCCTCGCATCGCAACCGCAATGCTGGCCAACGTGTTCAAGAAAGAGGGCGTCTCGTCCGACGGTCCGGAGCTGGTGAGAGCCGAGACGGTCGGCAATAAAGTGATTCTGCACTTCCGCAACACGCAGGGTGGGCTAAAGGCCGCCGGCGGCACGCTGAAAGGCTTCGCGATGGCCTCGTCGCTGTTCCGCTGGGTGTGGGCCGACGCGGTGATCAAGGGCGACACCGTGGAGGTCTCCGCGCCGACGGTGGACAAGCCCGAGGGCGTGCGCTATGCTTATCAAGACCTGCCTGGACAGGGTGCGACGCTGGTTAACGGGGCCGGGTGCCCGGCAGCGCCTTTCCGCACCGACACGCACCTTACCTGCACGGGCGCGGCGCTGGATCCCAGCGCCCGCCGACTGGGCTACAACGCGCGCTGCGATCTGGGCGTGGAGGATCCGCGCCTGCCGCGCATTCTGATCATCGGCGACTCCATCTCGGGACATTACATCAACGCGGTCGCCGACGGCATGCGCGGCCGCGCCAACGTCATCGGCGAGTCGTCCATGGTCAAAGGCACGTGGGCGAGCATGGACCCGCGCTTCTACCGGGCCGACTGGGCCTCGAAGGACGACAACCTGAAAAAGTTTCTGGTCGAGCGCGGCCCGTTCCACATCGTGCATTTCAACAACGGCATTCATAACTTCTTCAGCGCCAAGCCGGGAGACGAGGTGCCGTACGCCGAGCAGTTGCGCAAGGTTGTGGCCACGGTCCGCGAGGCGGGGGCGCTGCCGATCTTCGCCACCTCCACGGGGACGGTTGCCGACAATACGATCGCCAGGTCGCCGAACTACCTGTCCAACTGCACGACGTTCAACGCCGCGGCCGAGAAGGTCATGGCGGAGCTGAACGTGCCGGTCACCGATATTTTCGGAGCGACGCAGCCGCGCATCAAGGAGCTCATCAGCCAGGATCTTATCCATCTCAAGGCGGAGGCCGACCCCCTCATGGCGGGTGCCATCATCGCGCGCCTGAACGAGGCGCTGGAGAGGTTGCAGGGGAGGAAGTGAGGGGAATCATGACGGAAGAGAAATTGGAAAGCGCCCATCTGGCGCAACTGCGTCTGAAAGACGAGTTGCTTTCGCGCGTCTCGCACGAGTTGCGCTCCCCGCTCACCGCAGTGTATCAGTTTGTCACCATCCTGCTCGATGGGCTCGCGGGCGAGATCAACGACGAGCAGCGCGAGTATCTCGGGATCGTCCTGAGGAATGTGAAGCAGCTTCAGGCCATGATCGGCGACCTGCTGGATGTGAGCCGCGCACAATCGGGAAAGCTGGTGCTGAGCCCTCGCGAAATGATTCTTTCGGAAGGCATCGGCGCTGCTGTGGATACGGTGCTGCCCACCGCCCAAGCGAAGAATCTGTCCCTGTTGATACAGGTGGCGGAGAGTCTTCCCGCGGCCTATGCCGATCCCCTGCGCGTTCAACAAATCGTCGTGAATCTGGTAGACAACGCGATCAAGTTCACGTCAAAAGGGGGGTGGATTCACGTAGGCGCGAAGGTCTGTAAGCAGTTGCCAGAGGGCCTCGACCCATCATCGGAAAAGGCGTTGGCGGAGGGCCTTCCCAGGTGGAATACGGGTGCCGCCTCCTGGCTGGAGGTTTCCGTTACAGATTCGGGTTGCGGCATCGGAGAAGAGGAGTATGAGCGTATCTTTCAACAGCTCTACCAGTCCGACAGGACCGTTGACCAGAGCCGTATGGGTCTCGGGTTGGGGCTGTTTATCTGCCGCGACCTCGTGACACGCCAAGGCGGACGAATTTGGGTGGAGAGCCGCGTCGGCGAGGGCAGCACCTTCTTCTTCACGTTGCCGGTCTACAGCCCCGAGCATGCGGTATTGTCCCTTGTCCAAGACCGGCTGGTGCGGGCGAAAGCGACCGGCGAGACCTTTTCGGTCGTCGTTGTGGAAGCCGATGCCGCCGACGATGCGCTGCGGCCGGTGTGGGAACGGTTGCTGGTCGCAGCCGGTGAGAAGACGTTTAGCGCGGCGTATGCGGGGAAGCGGTTTGTCGCGCTGGCCGCAGAGGGCGACGCTCAGGGTGAGTTCGTAAGGAGCCGTCTGCGGCGGTTGGCGAAGGACGCGTGTTTTCCAGTGGCGCCGGAGCTGTGCCGCGCGCTCTCCTATGGGGTCGCGGTATCCCGCGCGGACGCGGAATCCGCCGACGAGCTGTTGGCGTGCGCAGGTGCGGCGGCGGTGTCCGAACGCGTCCTAATGTCTCAAAAGCGTCTGATTGTCGTGGATGACGATGAGCAGGGCCGGCGACTCATCCAAAGGGTCATGTCAGCGCTCGGCGTTCACAGTGTGAGAATGGCCGCCAGCGGCCCCGAGTTGTTTGCGGCGCTCAGGGAAGAGTTGCCGGATTTGATCGTTCTGGATATCCAGATGCCGGGGATGAACGGGCATGAGGTGATCGGCCGGCTCAAGGAGAACGCGGGAACCGCCGCAATCCCGATTGTGGTTGTGTCGGGTTATGCTGGCGAGTATAGTGGACTTGATGGAACGACTCCCGGCACAGCCATTCCCGTGCTTGGCAAGCTGGATATGAAAGAACTGCGGCGTTGGGTCAGTTACCTGCTTTAAGGGCAAAGGAGATATAGAATGGGCGCTGAAAAAATCTTGATTGTGGAGGATGACCGGGATCAGTTGATGGGTTTGGCCTTGCGGCTCAAGGCGAACGGATGCCAAATCTTCTCTGCTTCGGACGGAACCAGTGCCTTCACACAGGCCTGCAAGCTGCTCCCCGACCTCATCATCCTCGATATCGGCCTGCCTGCGGGCGACGGATTCAGAGTGCTCGAGTGGCTGGCCGGCATGGTGAGCACGTCGCTCATCCCTGTGATCGTTCTCTCTGGCAGGGATCCTCAGTTGGCGTGCGACCGGGTTCTGCGGATGGGTGCCAAAGCGTTTTTCCAGAAACCCGCCGACAATGACGCCTTGTTGTCCGCCATAAGCGAAATATTCAGTACGGGCACGTGCGTCGAGAAGCATGCCGCTGCGGCTCAGGACGTGGTGGAAATGAGCGGGAAGCGCATTCGGGCGGCCTTGCTCGAACGCGTGAACACCGGCATCGCGAAGACCGCCACGCCAGCCGAGGATCAACCCAAACCGGGAGGGGATCAGATCCCTCGGTCCCCCATTGAGAAACGGCTTGGGCGATGGCGCGAGGATCTTCGGGCGACTCCTTGTGACACCGATCTCATGAACGACATCGCGTGGGTGCTGGCGACCACCAGTGAGACCCGCTTGAGGAACATCGAGGAAGCCGGGCGGCTGGTGGAAAAGGCGCTTTCCCTCATGAAATCACCGAGCCCGGCGCTTCTGGATACGCAGGCCGTTATCCATGCCGCGAGCGGACATTTTAGCGAGGCGTTGGACGCTGCCCGCAAAGGGCTGGCCCTCGCGCAGGACCTGGGCCAGACCGCACGGGCGCAAGATTTGAAGGAGCGGATCAGGCTGTATGAAGCCAACACTCCGTTTGTGGAGAGTTAGCACGGATTCCGGCGGCACACTCAGCCGTGGCGTGCGGAGCCGCGCGATGCGACCGGCTAGACGTCGATCTTGATGATCTTGCTGATAAAGAGCCAGCCGACGACGATGAGCAAGCCGGTGATGCCGACGGAGACCATGCCGTTGACGGACTTGAAAAAGGGGATCATCATGGCGGGCTTGAGCAGGGTCATGGCCGTGCCCAGAATGACCGGCATGCAGGCGACGATGACGCCTTGGAGGCGGCCCTGCGCCGTGAGGGTTTGCACGCGGCGCTCGATGCGCATGCGCTCGCGGATGGTGAGGCTGATTTTGTCGAAGATCTCCGTGAGGTTTCCGCCGGTGCGGCGGGCGATGTCGATGGCGGTGACCACGAGCGTGAGGTCGTCGCTGCCCACGCGTTTGTCGAGGCTCTGGAGCGCGTCGTAGAAATTCAAGCCCACGCGCATCTGCTGGAGCATCACGCCGAACTCCTGGGAGATGGGCTTCTCACCGTTCTGCACCACGGTCTCGAAGGCCTGGTTGATGCTGAAGCCCGCGCGCAGGGCGTTGCTCATGCTGCCGAGGGCTTCGACGAGCTGGATGTTGAACTTCTGGCGGCGCCTCTCCTTCAGAATGGAGACAAGCTTCGTGGGCGCCATCAGCGCGAGCGTGCCGAAGAGCGATCCCAGCACGAGGCCCGCAGTCGTGGAGAGCGGATTGCTGAAGTCGAAGAAGGGAATGGCGAAGAGCAGGAAGACGGTCGCGGCTGCGGCCCAGCCGATCTCGGCGATGCGGCGCGCGGGGATAAAGAGGAAGAGGTCTTCGAACTGGCGGGACGTCTCCTCGGACAGGGTGTCGGAGTAGGCGCCCGCGCCCGAGCCTAGGGCGCGGACAATGGTCAGGGCGACCCCGCCGAAGGCGAGACCGAGCAGGATGGGCGCGATCCACTTGATGTGGTACAGGGTTTCGGGTGTCATGTGTCGCTGCCTTGCTTCGAGGGATCGAAGGCCGAAGGGTCGATGTGCAGGCCGCGGCTCTTGAGGTGCTCGTAGAAGGTTGGCATCGCGCCGGTGGGCATGAAGCGGCCCGTGACTTTGCCCTTCTCGTCGATGCCAGTCTGCTTATACTCGAAGATGTCCTGCATGACGATCTGCTGGCCCTCGAGCCCGACGACTTCGGAGATGCAGACGACCTTGCGCGAGCCGTCGCTGAGGCGCGACTCGTGGACTACGATGTCGATGGCGGAGGCGATCTGCTCGCGGATGGCGCGCGAGGGGAGCTCCATGCCGGACATCAGCACCATGGTCTCGAGGCGCGAGATGACGTCGCGGGGGGAGTTGGCGTGGACCGTGGTCAGCGAGCCGTCGTGTCCGGTGTTCATGGCCTGGAGCATATCGAGCGCCTCGCCGCCGCGGCATTCGCCGACGATCACTCGGTCGGGGCGCATGCGCAGGGAGTTGCGCACGAGGTCGCGGATGGGCACCGCGCCGCGGCCCTCGATGTTGGGCGGACGAGCCTCCAGGCGGATGACGTGGGGCTGGCCGAGGCGCAGTTCGGCGGCGTCCTCGATGGTGACGATGCGGTCGGTGGCCGGGATGAAGCTGCTGAGCACGTTGAGCAGCGTCGTTTTTCCGGAGCCGGTGCCGCCCGCGACCACGATGTTCTTGCGCATGAGCACGCAGAGGCGCAGGAAGTCCGTGGCGCCGCGCGTCCACGTGCCGAAGCGGATGAGGTCCTCGACGGTGAGGGGACGCTTGGTGAACTTTCGGATCGTGATGCAGGGCCCGGTGAGCGAGAGCGGCGCGATGATGGCGTTGACGCGCGAGCCGTCGGGCAGGCGGGCGTCGACATAGGGCTGGCTTTCGTCGATGCGCCGGCCGATGGGGGCGACGATGCGCTCGATCACGCCCAGGACGGACTCGTCATCCATGAAGGTCTGACCGGAGAGTTCGATCTTGCCGTTGCGCTCGACAAAGACCTGGGTCGGCCCGTTGACCATAATTTCGGTGATGGACTCGTCGGCGAGGAAGTCCTCGAGAGGGCCGAGGCGCATGGCCTCGTCGTAGATCTCCTTTTCGAGGCGGTGGGGGTCGATGCCCGCGGGGAGCTTCTGGTTGCGGCGGACTTCGGCGATGATGGAGCGGATGGTCTCGCGGGCCTTGGTCTGGAGTTCGTCGGTGCCGATGCGCGAGGCGGTCATGCGCTTGAGGTCGAGGCGTTGGATGAGTTCGCTGTGGATCTGCGTCTTGATTTCGCGGATCACGGCGGCAAGCGGGTCGCGGACAGGGGCGGGCGTTCTCACGTTCGGGATCTCGACAGCGCTCGGGCTAGGATACGGCTCGGAGATTCTTGGAGTTGCCGGAACCGGAGGAAGCGGCGGAACAGGGGCCGCAGGGGCGGGGTCAGAGGCCGGCGCTCCAGCTGCTGGGGAGACGCGCAGGAGGCAGGGGCCGAGGCCGATGACGTCGTCCGCATGCACGACGGTGGGCTCTTGTATCGGGATGCCGTCGATGGTGGTGCCGTTGCTGGAGTGCAAGTCCTCGATCACGGCGGTGGTGTCACGCAGGGTCAGCAGGGCGTGGCGCTCGCTGATCTCGGGGTGGCGCAGGCGGATCTTGCACGACTCGCTGCGGCCGATGGTGTAAATGCCGGGCGGCAGTTCGAAGCGGTTGGAGGGCTGGCCGGGGTGGGCGATGTTAAGGACGAAGGACATGGGGTCAGGGAGGAGTTAGGAGTTGAGAGTTGGGATCTTGTAGGGGCGGACCTGCGTATCCGCCCGTCGCTTTGTCATTCGGCGCGCTTCCGGAGGAGCTGCTGCTGGCGGTAGGTGTTGAGGGCCTCGATCTCGGACTGGATCATTTCGAAGTTCACGCGCGGCAGGGTCTTTTCAAAATAGACATCGTCGGGGTTTCGCAGGGCGAGGGAGATGCGGCCCTTGATCTGCTCCGCGAAGGCCAGCATTTCAGCCTCGCGCGGGGTGACCTCGAGCGTGACGGTGTTGTAGGCGGCGGCAGAGCGGTTGTCGGCCAGCATCTGCGATTTGGCGGTCTCCTTGCCGGTGGCGAGCACGAGCACGTCCTGCAGGATGGTCAGCGTGACGAGTTCGAGTTCGCCCTGGACGGTCTTGGAGGGGAAGGTGAAGGTGCCGAGCACGTCGATGTGGTCGTTGGGCCTGACCATGCCGCTGACCGAGGCCGAGCCGCTGACGTTGACGGAGATGGCGCGCATGCGCGGTTTGATGTCGCCGGCGAGGCCGCGCGAGCCGGGCTCGCCGCCCTCGATGTCGGACCAGAAGAGCGGGGCCTCTTTCTGAAGGGCACGGAGGGTCTTGCGTCCGACGAGCGAGTAGACGTCGGCGACTTTGACGATGTGGCCTTTGACCGACTGCTCGATCACGAACTTGCCGACCAGATCCGACATGGAGAGCACGGTGCCGGACGGGGTGTCCTTTTTGATGGCGACGACCTCGATTTTGGCGTTCTTGCGGTTAAACTCTTCCTTCCAGCGCTGCACCTCGCGATCCTTGGCGTTCAGATAGGAGCGCGTGAGGAAGGCTGCGAGCAGGCCGACGACAACGGAGATGATCAAAATCAGCTTTTGCTTCATGGTATCGCGGTTTCCTTTTTCGTCCGACACGGGACACGGATAGTTTAAGGGTTGGCACCCTCTCGTTGCAACACGCTAATCGTGGTTCTTTCACTCTGGGCGTTGCGGCTGGCGAGAAGGATACAGACCTTCTGGCCGGAGGCGAAGATCTTGAAGGCGGGGGCTGACGGGGCGGCCTCGGCCCAGCCGGCGCTGAGCAGCATTTGCGCGGCCTCTTGCACGGCCTCTTCGGGCGAGGACGCCGATTCGGCGGTGACGAAGGCGGTGCGCGTTCCGGCGCAGACGGCGGAGAAAAGCGGCGAGGCTGACAAGGCGGGCAGGCCGTCGGGCCAGGTCGGCGGCTCTTTCAGCGCGCGCGTGTAGTCGTCGAGCGACTGGTCGAGCGAGAGCACGACGCAGGCCTCTGCGCCGTCGGAGGGAAGGATCATGAGGCGGCGCATGCGGCCTTTCTCCAGATGGGTCATGAGTGTGCCGCCGAAGGGTGCTGCGGGGGGCAGGCCGAGCCGCCGGACGAGTCCGGCGCTCACGCTCTGGGCGGAGGCGGCGAAGGCGTACGTGGCCAGCATGCCGGGCGTGCCGTTGATCTGCACGGCGGTGGCGTAGACGCGGGTTCCGCCCTGCTCCTGAAGGGCGGTGTCTGCGGTTCTGGGCAGGCGCCAGAAGACCTCGGCGCGGAGCGCAAGAGGCGACAGGATGCAGGCGGCAGCAGGCAGCAGGCACTTTAGAACTCTAGAACTCATCAGTACAGCCCTCCCATGAGGGGCATCCAGACCTCTTCCTTGATGGCGACCTCGTCCTTGCCGTAAACCAGTCGGCGGATGACGGGATCGACGGGCACGTGGAGGGTTTCCTCCTCGTGGACGAAGCCGAGTGCGGCGGCCATGAGAGGCGAGGACTGGAGCCGGGACTGGGAGACGGGCAGACGCGAGTCATTGGCGATGTAACTCCAGTCATTCGGCGACCTGACGGAATTAGCGGTGAGCATGATGAGGGTGGAGGAGAACTGCGCGGCGTTGCGGGTCGGCTGGTCATCGGCCGTGTAGCGGATGCCGTCAGGGCCTGCCTCCCAGCCGGAAATGTAGTCGGGAGCCACGGAGACGTCGCTCTTCATGGCATGCTCGCCCGCCATGCCGCGCAGGACCGAGTGCAGGAGGAGGGAGGTGTGGGCCAGGCGGTTGACATGGATGAGTCCGGTCAAGAGGATCAGCAGCAGCAGCAGGCCGGCAACGAATTCGATGGCGGCCTGGCCGGAGCGGGGGGAGGGCTGCCGGCAGCGATCCGTCGTCTTCTGATCGCTGACCGCTGACCGCTGATTTCTGCTTTCTAACATAATCAGTGTCCTCTCCGGCTGCCGCCGCCGCGCCCGCCGCCGCCGGTGATGATGCGGCAGGAGCCGCTGTTGACTTCGAGCCAGGCGATGCCCTCGTCGCGGAAGGCTTTGATCTCCCACATGACGAGCGCGCGGCAATAGCGGCACTCCGAGGGTTGGGGTCCCACCTCGAGGTAGGGTTGGAGATGATTTTTAATGTGGCGCACCCACTCGATGTCGGACGAACTGTTTTCGGAGCCGGAGGCCGAATCGATGGGGATGAGCCGGACGTCGCGGAAGGCGGGGAGGACAAACGAGGCGGCCGAGTCGGGCCGCTGTTTCACGATGTCCGTCTCGAGGTAGCCGAAAGGCTTGGCTGCCGAGGTCCAGAGAACCTTGTCGCTGCGGCTGCCGCCGGCAAGGTCGGGTGTCAGGCGGTCGACGCCGGCGTAGACGCGGATGACGGCGTCGGCGCCGGCGTAATCGTATTCGGCGCGCACCGGTCCTGTGATGGGGAAGTTGTCATCGCCGTCGGGGCTGATGCGCGTCCACGAGGTCCACTCTTTCGTGTCGTAGAAATACCAGGTCTCGAAGGAGTCCATCACGGTGTTGGTGTCGAGGGCTGCGGCGGTGATGGGGCCGAGCCCGGCGTCGGTGATATGGCGAGCGAGTGCCTCAGGAGAAAACCGACTGCTTATGGGCGTGACGTAAGGATGCAGCCCGACGCCGAAGATCTCGCTGTCGGCGTAGTTCGCCGGGTCGCTCACAGGGAGCGCCGGCCAGGAGTGGAAGTCGGCGTAATCGGATAACAGCGGGCGGGCATGGAAGAAGAACCAGCACCAGTTGCGGCCGTCGATGGCATCGTAGAAAGCCTTATTGAAGAGCGTGTGGCCGGCGGTGGGGTCTGTGAAGAACTGGGTGTTGTCAGGGCCGGCCGAAACACCCTCGGCGGCGATGCGCTCGATCATGTCGGCATACTCGGTCCAGGCTCCCGGCCAGGGTTCGGGGAAACGCATCTCGCCGTCGAAGAGCAGGGTGTATTGCGAGCGGACCGTCGCGGCGTGCTCGGTGAGCAGGGCGGTCATGTCGGGGTCGGCATAGATGTGGTTCGCCTTCGCAGCGACCTGGGCCGCGTAGAGAGCGGTCATGGGGCCGGTAAAGCAGAGGCGCGCCTGCATGTTGGTGATGGCTTCCACGGCAGAGGGCGACTGGCTGGCGAGGGCGAGGACGTGGAGCAGGTTCAGTTCGCCGACGAGGTTGATCGTGGCGCCCTGCCAGCGTGCGGCGGCTAGGGCGGCGGCATCGCCGGCGTTCTGCGTCTGGTTTTTGCGCTGGATGATGCGGTGGAGATCAACGTTGAAGAGCAGCACGAAGATCAGCGCGGTAAAGGCCAGGAGGAGGAAGACGATGGCCTGGCCGGAACGGGAGGACGGAGGTCGGAAGGCGGAGGTCAGCGGTCGGATCGCTGCTCGTTGCTCGCTGCTCGCTGACCTCCGATCTCCGATCTCCGATCTCCGGCCTCTGACGTCTGCGCTCACCAGTTGGCGTCCTCCAAATAGAGGGGGAAGTGGCTTTCGATGTAGAAAACACCCATAAGAGAGAGCACTTCGCCCGCCCGGGCGTCGCGCAGGTCGCCTTCGGCTAGCGCTCTGCGGGAGATCAGGAGCGGGTGGCGCTGGCTCACGGTCGCGCAGAGCGTGCCCGGGGTGGCTCCGTCGAGGTCTGTCGGCTCGTCGAGAGCCAGGATGAGCACCGGCCAGAGTTCGTAGTTGAGGATGGCCAGTCCTGTGCCTTCGTTTTCGCTGTCCATGTAATCGGGGATGCGCGCGACCTCCATTTGGGTGCCGGGCGAACGCGTGGATGAACGCAGGGCGAGATCCCAGATCTCGCCCACGCCATTATGGCGCAGCGCAGCGGTGATGGCGGGGTCGACGCCGAAAGAGGCGGGGGTGATACGCCGCCCGGAGGCGGGGATGGCGGCGACGCGCGCGCTCTTTTCGACCATCCACCGGTTAAAGCCCACGGTTCGTGCTCGGGCCGCGCGGGCTGCCGCATGCTGCAGCACCGTCTTGCAGGCGAAGAGGTTCGCGTACTGGAAAATGCCGAGAAAGCAGAGGCAGGCCAGGATGATCACGAACACCGATTCGATCATGGCCTGGCCTTTGCAGCGGGAATCTGGCGCCGCGGAGGCGTGCGCCTTACCCAGACTGACGAAGGCTTTCACGCAGGATTCCGGGCTACGGTGTGGTGGGTCCGCTGGAGCCGAGGTCTCGCACCTTGTTCTCGTCGATCTCCTCTGCCAGAGCTGCGGCATCTGCTCCTACTTCAGCGTCGAGCGCGGAGGTCGCGCCGGCGATCTTCTTGCCGGTGGCCTTGCTGAGGCGCGAGAAGAGGACGAGCAGCGTGATGGCGATGAGCACCACGATGATGATGTACTCGACCATGGTCTGACCGCTACGGTTTTTGGAGCGTTTTTTCATGCTGATTTCCCGTGGTGTGTGCCACATCGGCGCTGGCGGCCTAGGGGTATTCCGAGGCGACTAAGTCCAGCGTCCGATTCGATTGTTGCCTGACGGCATACAGGAAAAGCGCGAGAGCCGAAACGACGGCGAGCATCGCCAGAAAAACGACGACGTACTCCACCATGACCTGACCCGACCTGGGGCTGCCGGCTCTGCGTGTTCTGTTCGACAGGTTTAACATCGCTTCATATCATACAAAGCCGGAATGGGAGGCGCAATCACAATCAGGGCCAAACGCAGCAATTTACGACATCGCACTTGCAACACGACGGGGCGCGGGGTATAGTATTCACAGTTAAAGAGGAGGTTTCGTATGGCTGGTAATTTATTGGAGCTTACGGGTGAGGATTTCGACGCGACCATCGCGAAAGGTGTGACCCTTGTGGATTTCTGGGCGACCTGGTGCGGTCCGTGCCAGATGCAGACACCGATTTTGGAGCAGCAGGTGATCCCGGCTGTGGCGGGCCGCGCGAAGGTCGCCAAGGTCAATGTGGACGTGGCGCGCGATCTCGCCGTGCGGTATGCGGTGAAGAGCATTCCCGCCATTTACGTCTTTAAAGACGGGCAGGTCGTGCAGCAGTTTGTCGGCTTGCAGCGGGGCGATGCGCTGGTCAAAGCCATCGACGCGGCGCTCGGCGCATAATTTTTATGCTTCAGAGTTGACCCAGCCGTCAGATTAGGTATCATGTATCACTTTCATGCATCCCTAAAAAGAGCATTAAGGAGTTCCGTTTCATGGCGAATATCAAGAGTGCAGTCAAGCGTGCGAAGCAGTCCGAGGAAAACCGTCTGAGTAACAAGTCGGTGAGGAGCAGCGTGCTGACCTCGCGCAAAAAGGTGCTGGAGGCGATCGCGTCGGGTAACAAGGAGGAGGCTACGAAGCTTTTTTCCGCGTATACCTCGAAGCTGGACAAGGCGGCGAAGAAGGGCGTGATCCCTAAGAACAACGCCAATCGCAAAAAATCCCGCGTGGCGACCAGCCTGTCGAAGTTGGCCTAACGCGACTGCGGCTGTGGTTCCTATTCTGAAGACCGGTCATCGTACGCGAGTAGGGTGACCGGCTTCTGTGTTTCGGAGAGAGGCACGGATGCGCGGACTTGTGGTCACCGACCTGGGGCGTGATGCGGGGTATGGCGACGTGCTTGCGCTGCAGGAGCGTCTGCATGCCCAGCGCGTGGCGGGCGAGCTTCCCGACACGCTGCTGCTGCTGGAGCACCGGCCGGTTTACACGCTGGGGCGCTCGGCATCCGAGGGCAACATCCTGTACTCCGAAGCGTCGTTGCGTCAGGCCGGCATCGAACGGGCGGTCACCTCGCGGGGCGGAGACGTGACCTATCACGGCCCCGGTCAGCTCGTGGGCTATCCGATTATCCATCTCGGCGAGGCCGGGCTACGGGTGCTCGAGTATGTGAGCGCGCTAGAGGAGATGCTGATCCGGGCGGTTTCGTCGTACGGCGTCGCGGCTGGGCGCGACGGTCGCAACCGCGGGGTGTGGGCCGGGAACAGCAAGCTGGCTGCGCTCGGCATCCGCGTCTCGCGGCAGGTCACGATGCACGGCTTCGCGCTCAACGTTAACACGCGGCTGGACGACTACCGCGGGATTGTCGCGTGCGGCCTGCGCGATGCGGGCGTGACCTCACTGAGCCGCCTGCTCGGGCGGGCGCTGGAGATGGGCGAGGTGAAGGCGCGGGTGGCCGAGGCGTTCCGCTCGGTGTTCGGGTACGGGCCCGACGCCAGCGAAGCGGGAACACGCGATGGGGTAACACCGAACGCCGAACATTCAACGCTCAACGTTCAGCGCTCAAGTTATAGGACTCAGGGACGCTCCGATACTGAGGGAGGGGTGCGATGAAAGCATGGCAAAGGATCTCTTTGGAGGTGCTGACGGTCATTCTGCTGGTGCCGCAGGTCTTCGTCTATCTCTACTATTTCCGCCACCTGTTCACGGGCGGCAACAGGCTTGGCCTGCTGAAAGCGCTCTTTCTCTACGGGGCGACCGTCTCATGGGTCTCTGCGCCGTTCCTTGCGCTGCTGGCGTTGTTGTCCCATGTTCTGCTTCAGGCGAGCGTGCGCTGGACGTGGACGTTTCTGTTTTGCATGGCGGCGGGCTACCTCTGGGTGGCGGCGTGGAACCTGTTTGTTTTTAACATGTTCTCGTATGTGTGGGCTGCGTTGCCGGTCGTGCTGTGCAGCGCCGGTTTCGCCGTTTATGCGGCTGCGCGCGCCCTGTATCACGAGAGCCTTCTGCCCTCCAAGCCCTTTGTGAAAGCGGAGGGTACGGGTGGCGAGCGTGTAAAAAGTCTGGCGTCGGACTTGTCAGAGTGACAAATATTCTGATATTGTCATTCTGACTGAACGAAAAAGGGGTCAACCCCGTTCCACCGCGGCGCGTCCTTGGCGGACGCGCGGATCGAAACGAGTGACCCAGGAGAATGTAACTATGTCATGGTTTGAAAAGCCGGCCGAGACTCCGGTTCGCGTGCCGACCGAGGCGATCTGGGCCGTGTGCCCTTCCTGCAAGGCGTATGTCGCGAAAGCGGCGTGGCGGGCCGCCGACAAGGTGTGTCCGCAGTGTAACCATCACGACCGCCTCTCTTGCCGCGAGCGCGTGGCGCTGCTGACCGACGCGGGCAGTTTCAAGGAGCTGAACCCCGAGGTGAGTTTCAACGATCCCCTGAAGTTCACGGATTCGAGCGGCACGTACGCCGACAAGGCGAAGGCGACAGTCGCCAAGACCGGCGAGGGCGAGTCGGTGCTGACCGGCACCGCCGCAGTCGATAAGATCCCCGTGGTGCTTGGCGTGATGGACTTCCGGTTTCTGGGCGGCAGCTTGGGCAGCGGCACGGGCGAGCGCATCCTGCTGGCTGCGGAGAAGGCGATCGCGCTGAAGCGTCCGCTGATCATTGTGTCGGCCTCAGGCGGCGCGCGCATGCACGAAGGCATCGTCTCTCTGATGCAGATGGCCAAAACCTGCGCGGCGATCGCCCGCGTGAAAGAGGCGGGGCTGCCGTTTATCTCGATCCTGACGGATCCGACGACCGGCGGCGTTTCGGCCAGCTACGCGATGGTGGGCGATCTGAACATCGCCGAGCCCAAGGCGCTGATCGGTTTCGCCGGACGCCGCGTGATCGAGCAGACGATCAAGCAGAAGCTTCCGGACGATTTCCAGACCGCCGAGTATACGCTTGCGCACGGCTTCTTGGATCACATCGTGCCGCGCAAAGAGATGAAGGCTTTTCTCGCGAACGTCCTTCGTTACGCGGGATTCTGAAACCATAAGGGCGGGCACGGAGACCTGCCCCTACGTGAAATGGAATGCTTTTCTATGGCTAAGAAAACACAAGAGAAACTGGCACCCTGGGATATCGTGCAGATCGCGCGCCACGCGGAGCGCCCGAACATCGCGGACTACATCCGCCTGCTGTGCGACGATTTTGTAGAGCTTCACGGCGACCGCCTCTTCGGCGACGACCGCGGGATGATCGGCGGGTTCGCCACCATCGGCGGCGAGAAGGTGGTGCTCATCGGCCACCGCAAGGGACGCGGCGTGGAGGAGAACATCGAGGTCAATTTCGGCATGGCGAGCCCCGAGGGCTACCGCAAGGCCATGCGCCTGATGCGCCTCGCTGAGAAGTATCACTTGCCTGTGGTCACCTTCGTTGACACGCCCGGCGCGTATCCCGGCAGCGAAGCCGAGGCGCGCGGCCAGGCCGAAGCCATCGCGCACAACCTCGAGTTCATGTCCACGCTCAAGACCCCGATCATCGTGGTGGTCTGCGGCGAGGGCGGCAGCGGCGGCGCGCTGGGCATCGCGGTCGGCGACCGCATCCTGATGCTGCAGAACGCGGTCTACTCCGTGATCTCGCCTGAGGGCTGCGCGTCGATCCTCTGGCGCGACGGCACCAAGGCGGCGCTCGCGGCCGAGACGCTCAAGATCACGGCGGACTCGCTCAAGAGCCTCGGCATCATCGACGAGATCGTGCCCGAGCCTAAAGGCGGCGCGCACACGGACATGGCGGCGGCGGTCGCGACGGTCAAGAAGGCCGTGCTGGCCACGCTGGCGGTGCTCAAGAAGATCCCCTTGGACAAACTGGTGGAGCAGCGCTACGCCAAGTTCGCGGCCATGGGACGCTTCTAGAGTTGCTGGCGCACAAAGAAAGCCGGGCGGGAGTCTCTCTCTCGCCCGGCTTTTCTTTGTGTGGCGGCGTGTTATCGCGGCGCGTCACGCAGCGGCGGGAGCGAGAAGAGAAGCGTACCGAAACCGGGGTGGTCGGATGCGTACGCCGCGCCTTCGGGGCGGAGTTTGTCGGCGGCCTGCCGGGTATACGGGGCGGCGACGCCGCGGCGGTTCTGGTAGTGGTTCCAGACCATCTCGTAAACCGGGCGGAGCGCGCTGCGTCCGTCCGGCGAGATGCGCTTATGACGGTACTTGCCGGTCGTGTCGGTGAAGGGCACGAACGGCACGCTGTCGTCGCCGAGATTGTAGCGTGCTGTGTACTCGAAGCCCTTGAGCAGGCGGTTGTCGGCCTCCCCATAAAGGTCGAGTCCCTGGCTCCAGGCGATCTCGCACGCCTCGGCCAGCAGCGCGAGGCCGAGCTGGGTGTGCTGCTGGTCGCGTCCGCTCTCTTGGGCCTGGCCCGCCTCGTTGATCACGTAGTGGGTGAGCCGTCCGTTCCCCTTTCCGAAGCGGTAGTAGCGGGCCGCGAGGTCGAAGAGCGCGGGGTCGTCGCAGAACACGCCGACGGCCATCAGTGTCTTGATGCAGGCCGCGTCCCAGTTGCCGTTGGCATGAAGAAACAGGCTATTCGTTCCGCGGGAAGACGCATACGGTTCCTTTCGGCGGGACTTCGGAGCGGCGTTACTCCAGCCGGTTGATCATTTCCAGCACGATGCGCCCGGTGACGTGCAGGCTGTCGGCGGAGAGCTTGTCGAGCGTGTCCTTCGGGGTATGCCAGTAGTCGTTCAGGCCGGGCCGGCTGCCGTAATCGAAGTCGATCAGGTTGACGGCCGGATAGCCGAGATCGAGGAACGCCTGGTGGTCGTCGTAGACGTCGCCGTCGAAAAGGCCGATCTTGGCGCGGTCGCCGGTGGCCTCCGCCGCCTCCAGGGCTAAGACGCGTAGGGCTGCGGTGCCGTTGCTGGGCAGGGTCAGTTTCAGGTCACGGTCGCCGACCATGTCCGTCAGGATCACGGCCTTGATCTTGGTGCGTTTCTCTTTGAGCTGCCGCGCGAGATGCTTGCTCCCGTGGAACCCGTCGCGGTCGCTGTAGCCGAACATGCACTCCTCTCCGTCGAGAAAAGCGCAGAGCACGTTGAATTTTCGGGGGCCGGAGGCTTGGATGACCTTGGCAAGCTCGAGCAGGAGACCCGTTGAGGAGCCGCCGTCGTTCGCGCCCTGGAAGCCGCCGCCAATGCCGCGCATGGTGTCGAAATGCGAGAGCAGGACAATCCATTCGTCGCACGCGCCGGGGAGGGTGACCAGCACATTCGAAAACGGCTTCGGCCCCCGTGGCGTTGTGTCGGTGAACCGGTCAACCGTGGCCGCGACGCCGTTGGTGGCCAGGCGGTCGCGGAGCCAGAGCGCCGCGCGCTCGGACTCGGGCGTGCCGCCGTCGCGCGGCGTGCAGTCGGTGACAAAGGCGGTCACGTGCGCGAGGGCGTTGGAAGCCTGGGCGGCGCTGAAGGTGAGCGGCGGGCGTGCGGACGGTGTCGCGACTGCGGGCTTTTCGCCGCAGCCGACGAGCAGCGCGGCGGTCAACAGAGTACAAATAGACATGCGTACTGACATCGTGTTAATCGAGATGTAAACGTAGTTTGGTGTTTCCGACAAGACAATACTAAACAGACGGGTGAACGACAAGTACGTTGATACCAACTTAGTAGGATGACGAACGTAAACGCTATTCGGTTATCGGCACCGTATGCCGACAATCGCGATGAGGATAGGGGCGGCGAGTCAGTCCCGCCAGAACATTTTCGAACCGTTTCTTAAACGAAACAAAACTGGGCATATCGACTCGGTTCCAGTCAATCGCCTTGACGGCATCCTCCGTTATGACTTCCGCATAGACATCTCCGCGACATGCGCAGAGCGTCTTCAACAGGACCTTGCAGGAATTCGGAATCGCGTCGTTTCCCGGCATCTCTTCGAAACGGGCACACTGGTCATACGCGTGATGTGCTCCGTCGTTCTTCTGGTAATACGCTAGGAACCACGCCTCGCTCTTCGGCCGCGGCACCATTGCAACTCCACATTTGTACTCAGCATGCTTGAACCCCGAGTACATCGCAGCGACCATTTTTTGCCAACGGTCGTGAGGTGCGGTGTTTGTTCCATCGCTGTCTTTGAAATAGACCAACCCCACCCCATCACCTTTGGCTTTGGCAAATGCCGCTAGACAAAAGCTGTTCAACCACAAGGGCTCGGAATCAGATCTGTCGGCGAAGCCGCGGGGACTAATATCTCTCAGATTTGCCTTTCGCAGCCGCTTGACGTCGCCTTCCGTAAGCAGGTCATAATCCGGCTCATCGTCGATGTTGATCTTGCACAGACGGTCAAGGATGAAGGTCATGGCTCCCTTCTTCAGCGTACCATCAACGTTATTTGTGCCCAGATCGCTGGAGCCCTCGCCAGAAAGAACAAAAGTCATGTCAGGCCTCCGTCTTTGACCTGTTTCCGCTGTCCAGACAGAGCCGCGAAGCCAGTTCGACAAGGTCTGTCTGGCTCATCACCTGACCGGGCCCCATAAATTCCAACCGCTCTGCGATCTCGGGAATCTCAAAGTACTTACGCGCATGCGTGTGTCCTCTTTCGTCCTGATATAGCAGAACGACACCGTCTTTCGCAACAGAATCGGACAAGTAATTCAGAACAAGCGCACTGTGCGTTGTTACCATGACCTGTTTGCCGTAGAAATCTTGAAGTAGGTTGACAAGTTTCTGGATGACTTCTTGATTGATTCCGTTTTCGATTTCGTCGAAGAAAAGAAATGTTTTTGAGGTATAACGTTGGGAGAGAATCGCCAAAACCCGGAGCAGTCCATCATTGATATGCCCCGCCTGAACCGTGCGCTGAAACTCCTTGACCAGAAGGTTCTTCCAGCCGAATTGCCGACGCTTTACATCAACCGACTGTAGCCGAGGATAGAAAACTCTCAGAGATTCGATCAAACGAGCGGACTCTACTGAGGTTATCTGACTTAGAAAACCGGGCAATCCGTCGCCGCCGATTCCGAGTTCACCAATCTCTTGAGACGGGCGGCGCAAGTTTGCGGGGTTTAGCAGTTCGAACGACTTCAAACTCGCCAACTCGTCCCTGACCGCCGCTATTAAAGGGTTGTTGATATTCAGGTGTGCCAAGAGCGAGCCTTGATAGTTCAAGAAATTTAGGTCACGCTTTGGCGGATCAGCCTCACCTTGTATGGCCAACATGCCGTTCGAGTCAATCCTCAGGAGTTCTTCGCCTTCCACCAGACGACCTCCGTTGCCATTTGAGACCTGCTCCATTATCCGAATCTGCTCGTTCTCGACTCTCCTTTTTTCAATGTAATAGGTTCCTGACCAGCGCAACCGCTTTCCTTCGATTAACAAATCAACAAAGAGAGGAAACGTCTTTGCGCGACTGCCTGCAGTAACTAATTCCGTCATGTTCCAGCCTCGCATCTCTGTCGTTCCTTGCGCCAAATGGCCAAGGAAATCGAAGAGTTGCAGGACTGTCGTTTTACCGGAACCATTAAGACCAATCAGGCATGAAAATGCAGCGAGGTTTTCAAGTCGGAAATCGTTTAATGACTTGAAATTGCGGACGCTGATTCCGGTAATCATGTGTCGTCTCCCTCATCTCTATGCCAGTTGGTTAATCCAGCGTGATCCCGAACAGGTTCAGCATGCGGTCGAGGTCGTCGTTGTCGTAGAAGTCGATCTCTAGGACGCCTTTGGTGTGTTTGCCGTTCGCGTGCGTGAGGCCCGGCGTGAGGCGTATCGCGGTGCCGAAGTGCTTGTGCAGGCGGTCGGTCAGGTCGCGCACGTAGCTCTCCGGAAGGTCGGGCTTGCCGGGGCGGCGCGTCTCTGTGCCTGCGGCCTCGGCCTTGCGGCGCTGGATGATTTTCTCCAGCGTGCGCACCGTGAGGTCTTCGGTGACGCACTTGCGCCCCAGGATCGTCTGCTCCGTCGTGTCGGTCAGTCCGAGCAGCACTTTGGCGTGGCCGGTGGAGAGCAGGCCGCTGCCGATGAGCTGCTTGACCTCGTCGGGCAGCTCCAGCAGGCGAACGGCGTTGGTGACGCTGGTGCGGGCCTTGCCCACGCGGTCAGCCACGTCCTGCTGGGTGAGGCTGAAGGTTTCCGCCAGCGTGCGGTAACCTTCGGCCTCTTCGATCACGTTCAAATCTTGGCGCTGGATGTTCTCGATAATCGCCATTTCGGCGGCGCGGCGGTCTTCGGCGTCCACGAGGATGACCGGCACCTTGGGGATGTGGGCTTCGATCGAGGCGCGCAGTCGGCGCTCGCCGGCGATCAGCTCGTAGCGGCCCTCGGCGTTCTTGCGGCAGATGAGCGGCTGGATCACGCCGTTGGCTCTGATGGAGTCGGCCAGCTCGCGCAGGGCCTCTTCGTCAAAGGTCTGACGAGGCTGCCACGGCGAGCGCACGATCTCCGCAACGGGCACATCGAACACCGTGTGGTGCGGGTCTGGTGCGGCGTCCCGTGGCAGCGCTGCGGGCGCCGCGCTGGCGCTCGGCTGCTGGGCCGTCGCGGCGGGTTGCGGCTGGTGGGCCGAGTGGTTTTGCGTGATCAGCGCGCCCAGCCCTTTGCCGAGGCCGGGCTTCGGGTGTTTGTGCGCGGGTGCGGTGACGGGCTTGCTCTCGGGCTGGGCCGGCTTCTTTGGAGCGTTTGTTTTCTTGGTGCTCATGGGTAGATTCCCGGACGGTTGAGACCTGCGGTTTCGGGCAGCCCGAACATCAGATTCATGTTCTGGAGCGCCGAGCCGGCTTGGCCCTTCATAAGGTTGTCGATGTGCGCAACGATGCGCAGGCGGTTGACGCGCGTGTCAACGCTGACCACGAGGTTGCAGAAATTGGTGCCGCGCACGTTCAGCGTGCCGATGTTGGCGGTGCTGCCATAGACGCGCACGAAGGGGCTTTCCTTGAAGAAGTCGCGGTACAGGGCCACGAGTTCGGCTTCGGTCACCGGGCGGGTCAGGGTGCCGTAGAGCGTGGAGAGGATGCCGCGGCAGACCGGCACGACCTGGGCGGTGAAGGTGATCTTGATGTCGGTTCCCGCTTGCAGGCTCAGTTCGCGCTCGACCTCGCACACGTGCTGGTGGCCGGCGAGCTTGTAGGCGTTCATCTGCTCGTAGCGGGCGGGGTAGTGGTAGGCGGCGTTCACTTTCTTGCCGGCGCCGGAAACGCCGGTCTTGCAGTCGCAGATGATGCTGTAGGGTTCGACGAGGCGCTGCCTGGCGGCCGGCGCGAGACCAAGGATGCAGCTGCATGCGAAGCAGCCGGGGTTGCCCACGATGTCGGCGTGGCGGATGGCGTCGCGGTGGAGTTCGGCCATGCCGTACGCGTTGCGCCCCAACAGGTCGGGCGAGGTGTGGACAGGCTCCTTGCCGATCCGCGTGGCGTAGTCCGCATAGGCCTCCACGGTGGTGAAGCGGAAGTCGCCGCTGTAGTCGATGACCTTGGCGCCTTTGGCCAGCTCCGCGCGGGCGGAGGTCATGCCGACTTTGTCAGGCGTGGCAAAGAAAACAACGTCGGCTGGCTCGGCGGCGCGCGGGTCATCTGCGGCCAGCACGGGCAAGTCGCAGAACCCCTCCAGATGCGGATAGACGGTCGCGATGGGCAGTCCCACGTCTTCACGCGCGATCAGCGAAACCAGCTTGGCCTCGGGATGCTGCAACACCAGCTCGGTGATGCCCACGCCGCCATATCCCGTAGCCCCGACCACTTTGACTCGAATCATAAAACGCCTTTCTTCAAGAAAACGGGCAACACTATACTAAAAAACTGACTTTGATTCAAAAGGTGTCTTTAATGAAATTACGAACAGTGGTAAGATCTGCTCCGTTTTTTGAGAGCCTCTGTGTTTAGGGGTCCCGGAGACAGAAAAATGGGCATGCGAATCGAGTCCTGTGATTTCTTTGTTGTGGGCAGCGGCATCGCTGGCCTGATGAGCGCCTTGTATCTGGCGCCGCACGGCCGCGTGCTGCTCGTGACAAAAAAGCGGCTGGACGACAGCAATACGAACCGGGCCCAAGGCGGCATCGCCTGTGTGATGGAGGCGGGGGACAGCTTCGAGCAGCACGTGTCGGACACGCTGATCGCCGGGGCGGGGCTGTGCGACGAGCAGGTGGTTCGCGCGATCGTTTCGGGCGGACCTGCCCGCATCGCGGACCTGGAGGCTCTCGGCGTGCGCTTCAACCCGCGCGGCGACGGGACGCCCGGTTATGATCTTGGGCGCGAAGGCGGCCATTCGCAGCGCCGGGTTCTGCATGCGGGAGACATCACGGGGCAGCGCGTGGAGTCGGTCCTCGTGGAGCGCGTGCTCCAGCACCCGAACATCCAGACGCTGGAGCATACGGTGGTGATCGATCTCATCACGACGGGCTGGCTGAAGCAGCCGGGCGAGAACCGGTGCGTGGGCGCGTATGTGCTGGACCGGACGTCGGGCGAGATCTACGCCGTGCGCACGCCGTGTACGGTGCTGGCGACGGGCGGGTGCGGCAAGGTCTATCTGTACACCTCCAACCCGGACATCGCCACAGGCGACGGCGTGGCGCTGGCGTGGCGCGCGGGGGCTTCTGTTGAGAACATGGAGTTCATCCAGTTCCATCCGACCTGCCTCTACCATCCGCAGGCCAAGCGCTTCCTCATCAGCGAGGCCGTGCGCGGCGAGGGTGCGGAACTGGTCGATGCCGAAGGCCGCCCCTTCATGAAAAAGTACGACCCGCGCGGCGCGCTCGCCCCGCGCGACGTGGTGGCCCGCGCCATCGATTCAGAGATGAAGCGCACGGGCGCGCCCTTCTGCTGCCTCGATATACGCCACAAATCCCAAGCGTTTCTGCGCGAGCGGTTCCCCGACATCTACGACACCTGTTTCAAATTCGGCATCGACATGGCGAAAGACCTCATCCCGATCGTGCCTTCGGCGCATTACTGCTGCGGCGGGGTTCAGGCGACGGTGGACGGCGTCACCTCTCTGCCGGGGCTTTGCGCGGTGGGGGAGACCGCGTGTACGGGGCTGCACGGCGCGAACCGGCTCGCCAGCAATTCGCTGCTGGAGGCGCTTGTCTGCGCTTACGCGACAGCCGGACGGCTGGCCAGCGACCCGCAGCGCCTGCCTGAGCCGCTGCGCATCCCCGACTGGCAGTACGGCACCGCGGTGGCCAGCGATGAGGCGGTCATGGTGGCGCACAACTGGATGGAGGTGCGCACCTGCATGTGGGACTACGTGGGCATTGTCCGCACCGACAACCGGCTGGAGCGCGCGCGCAGGCGGCTGCATAATTTGAGGCGCGAAATCCGCGCGTACTATTTCGACTATCTCGTCACGCCCGACACGCTGGAGCTGCGAAACCTGGCGCTGGTCGGCGAGCTAATCGTACGCAGCGCGCTGCGGCGCAAGGAGAGCCGCGGCCTGCATTACACGCTGGACTATCCGGAAACGAAGCGCACGGCCAAAGACACGGTGCTGCCGGGCCGCAAGAGATAACGCCTGGTTATGCAGACGAGCGATTTTGACTACGACCTGCCGCAGGAGCTGATTGCGCAAGAGCCGCCCGCCGAGCGCGGCGCGTCGCGCATGCTGGTGCTGCACCGCGCGGACGGGCGTTTGGAGCACCGCCGCGTGACCGATCTTCCGGAGTATCTGACAGCGGCGGATCTGCTGGTGCTCAACGATACGCGCGTGTTTCCGGCGCGCCTGCAGGGCGCGTGGGCCGATACGGGGGGCGCGCTCGAGCTTCTCTTGTTGGAGCCGCTGGCTGTGCCTGACGGAACGTCCGGTGCGCGTGAAACCGCCTGCTGGTCGTGCCTCAGCGGGTCTGGCCGGCGCATCCGGCCCGGCCAAAAGGCCGTCTTCGCCGGCGGTCAGATCGAGGCGGAGATTCTCGAGCGTACGGGAGAAGGGGTCTGCACCGCGCTGTTTCGCTCCGAACGTCCGCTGATGGAACTGCTCGAAGAATATGGGCTGACGCCGGTGCCGCCGTACATCCGGCGCGACGGCGACGCGCGCCAGTCGCGGCTGGACCGCGAGCGGTATCAGACGATTTATGCGCGCGAGACTGGAGCCGTGGCGGCGCCCACGGCGGGGCTGCACTTCAGCGACGCCCTTTTTGCGGCGCTCGACGCCAAGGGCGTCCGTCGCGCCACGGTGACGCTGCATGTGGGGCCCGGAACGTTCAAGCCGGTCAAGGCCGAAACGGTCGAGCAGCACCGCATGGATCCCGAGCGCTACGCGGTGACGGAAGCGACGGCGGTGGCGGTCGCGGCTTGCCGCGCTCGGGGAGGGCGCGTGGTGGCGGTCGGCAGCACCAGCGTGCGAACCTTGGAGACGGTCGCGTCTGCGAACGGCGGCCGTGTGGTGGCGACTTCGGGTGCGAGTTCGATCTTCATCTACCCGCCTTATCGTTTCTTGGCGACCGACGCGATGCTGACCAACTTCCATCTGCCGCAGTCAACGCTGGTCATGATGGTCTCCGCCCTGGCTGGCCGTGACAAGATCATGGCCGCCTATCAGGAGGCGGTGCGTGAGCGCTACCGGTTCTTCAGCTACGGCGACTGCATGCTGATCGTGTAGCGGTTATTCGTCGGAAGCCGGGGACGGGTCCGGCTTCGACTGAGCGCGCGTCCGGCTGTGTTGCGCAGTCAGGCTGAGCGGGTCGGTGAACTTCGTTTTATCAATCTTGCTCATGCCTGGCAGCGGATCCAGTCGCTTGGTTCTTTTCCGGAACAGAAACGGCGTGAGAACGGCGAAGAGGACAAGGACGCCGAGCAGGAGCACACCCTTGAGGATCTTCCGGTTCGTTGCGTTACGATCCTTTTTGACGACCAGTTCATTGCGCAGGATCTGGAGTTCCAGGAGGGCCGGCGAGCGCGGGTGTGCATTCAGATAGGCGTTTAATGTGGCGATGTCGGCGTTGAGTTTATCGGAGGTCCTCAGGTTACGCAGCTCAGCGAGTTCGCGCTCCTCAAGCGCGCGCGCTTCTTGCTCTCTGAGCTGGGCTTCGCGGGTGGCGCGTGCCTTGGCAGCCTCCTCGAGCAGCGCCTGCGCGGGAAAGAGGTCGGCCCGGTGGGGAAACGTTTGGAGCAGATTCTGGAGCAAAGCGATGCGCTTGTCCGTGTCAGTCTCTTTTGAGGCCAGGCTGAACTGCTCGGCAAAGCGTGCGTTCTCTTGAACGAGTGTGGCCATCTCGGCCACGATGGCATTGAAATTGTCACGGATGGCGGCTCTCGCCTTGAGCGTCTGCGGTGAGCCTTTGGTGGTCGCAAGAAAGTCGTTGCGGCTGACCTTGATGAGCGGCACGGCTTCGGGGTATTTTGTTCGGAGCGTGAGGAGCGCGCGTTCGAACGCGTTGGTATTACCCTGTTCCAGCAGCGTGAGCGAGTAAGCTGCAATGGCGCGACTGCGAAGCGCCGGGCTGAGCGTCGCGTGGCGCGAGGCGTCCAGCAGCGTTTGTAAGTCGGCTGCTTCCTGCGGGGAGCGCTGCAGCGAGATGCACGCCTGTTGCAGGCGGCTTTCCGTGACGTCCTGTCCGCAAGCGGCCAAGTGAGCCGAGAGCATGACGACCGTCGACAACGTCAGAACAGATATGATGGGGTGCATGAGCGCTTTCGCCTTTTCAGCTGCGGTGTGACCGCACGCCGATCGATCTGGCAACGGTTATTCGTTAGGCCCCGGGAGTTGGGCCGTTTTCGTCTTGACGCGCGACCGGCTTTGTTTCGCAGACAGGCTGAGCGGATCCGTTAGCGGATCGGCTCCTGCCTTCCTCCGTATCGCCCCGTCCCGGGGCGAATAGGACGGGAGCAGCGTGTATTTGTAAGAGTGGATGTTGATGCAGCTGACACCGAAAAGGGCGACAAGCACGCCGGCGACGATGTAGATCAGCTTCTCGCGTTTTGCACTGATCTTCACCTCCTCTTCGCATTTCTTCAGAAGACCTTGCAGTTCCAGCCGGTCAGGCGATGTCGGGTTTTTTTCGAGGTATTCGCGAATCGTAATGCACGCCACCTTGGGTGAGGCAGCCAGATTCTTTAATGTTGTCAGTTCTCGCGCGCGGTTCGCTTCGATTTCATCGCGCACGCTTGCCTGCTTGGCCACTGCCTCTTTCGCGGCATTCATGAGCACGACAGCGTCGTCGATTCTGGGGTGCCTGCTGAACGTGGCGATCAGCTTTTGAAAGGCCGCAATACGCTGGTCGTAATCTCCAATGAGGGTGGCTGCATGGAAGGCGCGCTCAAAATCCTCCTCGGTCTGAAGGTCCGCGAGCATGTCGCGAAGCAACGCCTCGTAGTTTTCAAAAAGAGCGGGCGTGCGCTTGAAAAGGGCACCCGAGCCCTTACACGCGGCACAGGTCGTTCTCGCCGACGTCTGGCCGTGACATTTCGGGCAAACGCCAGACCCCTTGCATTTAGGACAAGGCAGAACGCTGGGTGTCCGTTTGGGGCCTCCATAGCCTGGCTGCGTAATAATCCATCTGCCGCGGTCGCAATCAGTGTCCATGCATTTTCCGCCGCCTGTGCAGAAGGAACAGGCGATCGGGGTGTCACGGAAGCCCAGCCCCGCGCATTCAGCGCAAGATAAAAAAGAGTCGGAGAGGCGGACACGAATGAGATTTTTGTCTGACGGGAACTTTGCGGCATGAGAATTTTTTGCGCTGACAAATAGGTTGGAGTCGGCGTTTGCGAGCGCGACCAGGGCGTAAACCGCCATCGCCCGACTTCGCACCTGTTGGAGGCCGGAGGTGTTGCACGCATAGTTGATAAGTTCTGGAATGGAGTCAGGATCGAGCGGTTTTGTCAGCAGCGTTGAGCAGACCGCCTTGAGCGGATGCTCGAAGGTGTTCGTGTTTGCGTGCAGGAACCCGCAGGTCAATGCTGCGATCAGCCCAACGGTCAAATACCGGTTACTCATCTGTTAGTTCCCATCCTTTGATAATGTCATCTACTGAAGGCGCCGTCACGTTTGGCGGTAAAACCGCACGGAGACGTGTATGAAGCGCATTCACCCGGTCGTTCTCCTTGGCACGATCACAAAGACAAACAACCTTTGTTAGATACTTAATATACACCGATGTTAGCGTTTGTGAAGGGAAAAGTTTCAACGTATCGGACATGTAGTCGGCTGCTGGGAGCGCGAGGGCGAGATTCGTGCCGGTCTGCCACTGCCTTTTTTCGAGTGAGCCGGTGAACCGGCCGTGCAAGACGCAGAGGATGAGGGGCTGATAGAAGGCGCGACGGCACAGCAGGCGCTCGGCGCCGGTCGCGAAAGCGACACCCTGGCTGGCCCAGTAGATGGCGTGCGTTTCGGCCAGACGCCAGTCGAGTGGTCCGAAGCGCTTCTCCAGTGCGGTCATGCGGGCGGCGTCGAGGCGCATCGCGGAGAGGGCCGCACGGTTTTCGGGCGTGTCGTTGACCGTGCCATCGGCGCGGAGGCAGGGGGCTATCGCCTGAGCCAGCGCGAACTTATAGGTGAGGTGGGCGCTGTCGAGCGTATCGCCGATCTTGTTCTGGTAGAGCCAGGCCAGCTCGCGGTAGAGGCGCGCTTCGCGAGGGTTGAAGCGCAGCCCTTCGTCGCGCAGCAGGGCGATTCCGTTCTGAACCCAGCGCAGACGGTCTTCCGGTCGGATCATCATGATGCTGATATTATAGGCCAGGTTCCAGGCGTTGTACGTCCACGCTTCTGAGGCATGGGGGTCGAGCATGGTGATCCACTCGGACAGCTGGACCAGTTCGAGATAGCGGCCCTCCTCCTGCAGGCGGTCGGCGCGGAACCAAAGCACTTCGGAGACGATGCCGCGGAAGCCGCCGAGGCCGGCAATCACAAAGGTCAGCGCAGGGGGCACGTCGGAGGTGTAACCGGCATAGGCCTCGGGTAGGTCGGCGCGGCGGCGTTCAGCCAGGCGGCGGCTCTGCCAGGAGGCGAGAAGGCTGAGGAGCACGAGGAGGCAGAGAGGCGCGAGTACGGCGACCGCACGTTTGGAAACAAATAAGCGCATGACGTATTTAATAGCAAAAACGGGGCCGAAAGGGAATCGGATTCAACGGGCTGAAGCGGCTCGGTGAAGCGGCTCTCTGTGAGAGGCCGCCGGTTTTCAAATGGGGGCTGTTTGAACTGGAAGGGGGCGTTGTTTTGTGCTAATAATAGCAGCTCTTTTTTGTGCAGCTCCGGCGGATCGTTCTCTGCCGACGTAGACAAGGTTGATTCATGAATCTTATTAAAACGCTTTTTGGAACCAAAAACGACCGGGATTTGAAACGTCTCAAGCCCCTCGTGGATCGCATCAATGAGGTTGAGAAGAGCTATCAGTCGCTCTCCGAGGATCAGCTGAAGGGCAAAACGCAGGAGTTCAAGAGCCGTGTGGTTGCGGGCGAGACGCTGGACGACATTTTGTGCGAGGCGTTTGCCGCGGTCAAGAATGCCTGCCGCAGGTTGTGCGGAACCACGCGCGATGTGTGCGGGCACGAACTGATCTGGGACATGGTGCCGTTTGACGTGCAGCTCATCGGAGGCATCGCGCTGCATCAGGGTAAGATCGCGGAGATGCAGACGGGTGAAGGCAAGACGCTTTCAGCCACGTTGCCGCTCTATTTGAACGCGCTCTCCGGCAAGAACGTGCGACTGGTTACGGTCAACGACTATTTGGCGCGGCGCGACGCGCAGTGGATGGGCCACATCTACGAGTATCTGGGGCTGACGGTCGGCTGTATCCAAAACAGCATGAGCCCGTCGGAGCGGCGCTCCCAGTATTCGTGCGATATCACCTACGGCACCAACAGCGAGTTCGGCTTCGACTACCTGCGTGACAACGGCATGGCGGTTGAGCCAGCGCAGGTTGTGCAACGGGGTCACTTTTACGCGATCATCGACGAGGTGGACAGCATCCTGGTCGACGAGGCTCGCACGCCGCTGATCATTTCCGGCCCTGCGGCGCACTCGTCGACGGCGCAGTACATGGAGCTGATGCCGCGCGTCGAGCGGCTCGTGCGCGACCAGACGGACATCTGCAACCGGCTGATCAGCGAGATCAAGAAAGCCATCGAGGAGGGGGATCAAGAAACCTCGATGCACAAGCTTTATCAGGTGTATCACGGCATGCCCAAGCACACCCAGTTCTTGCATCTGATCGAAGAGCCGTCTGTCCGCAAGCTGCACGAGCAGGTTGAGAACATGATGCTGACCGAGATGCGCAAAGAGCTGGCGCGCGACCTGCGCGAGCTGCTGCTCTTCACCATTGACGAGCGCACGCGCGAGGTGTCGCTGACCGACAAGGGCGGCGAGAAGCTGTCGCCCGCCGACCCCGAGATGTTTGTGATGCCGGATCTGGTGAGCGCGCTGTCGGCGCTGGACGGCGACGCGTCGCTGAGTGTCGAGGAGCGGGCGAAGCGCCGTCAGAAGATCCAGGCGGACTTCATGATACGAAGCGAGCGCGTGCATAATGTGGACCAGTTGCTGCGCGCGTTCTGCCTGTATGCGAAGGACGTGGATTACGTGGTGCAGGAAAACCACGTCTATATCGTGGATGAGTTTACGGGACGCGTCCTGCCGGGGCGCCGGTGGAGCGACGGCCTGCATCAGGCGGTAGAAGCCAAAGAGGGCGTCGAGATCGAGCGCGAGACCCAGACGCTCGCCACGATCACGATCCAAAACTATTTCCGCCTGTACCAGAAGCTCGCGGGCATGACCGGCACAGCGGAGACCGAGGCGTCGGAGTTTCACGACATTTACAAGCTGGACGTGATGGTGATCCCGACGAACCGTCCGGTCAGGCGTGTGGACGGTAACGACCAGATCTACAAGTCGCAGCGTGAGAAGTTCAAGGCGATCATTGACGAGGTGACCAAGCGTCACGGGCTCGGGCAGCCGATCCTGCTCGGCACGGTGACGGTCGAGACCTCCGAAGTGCTCAGCCGCATGCTGCGCATGGCCAAGATCCCGCACAACGTGCTCAATGCCAAGAACCACGCGCGGGAGGCCGAGATCGTGTCGCTGGCGGGGCAGCCGGGGGCGGTGACGATCGCGACCAACATGGCGGGCCGCGGCACTGATATCAAACTGGGTGAAGGCGTGGTGTGGGTGCCGGAGTCGACCATCAAGTCGCAGGTCAAGCTGGCCGACAAGTACGACAACGGGCCCAAGGCGTTGCGCGAGCTGCTGGCCGAGAAGCCTTGCGGTCTTCATGTGATCGGCTCCGAGCGGCACGAGTCGCGCCGTATTGACCGCCAGTTGCGCGGGCGCTGCGCCCGCCAGGGCGATCCGGGCTCGTCGCAGTTCTACATTTCGCTGGAAGACAGCCTGATGCGGCTGTTCGGTTCGGATCGGATCTCGGGCATCATGACGCGCCTGGGTATGCAGGAGGGCGAGGCCCTGGAGCACAAGTGGCTCAACCGGTCGGTTGAGACCGCGCAGCGCCGTGTGGAGCAGCAGAACTTCGCGATCCGCAAGCGCACCCTTGAATACGACGACGTGATGAACAAGCAGCGCTCGGTGGTATACGACCTGCGCGGCGAGGTGCTGATGTCAGAAAGCGCGCATGAGCGCATCCTCGACGTGTTCAACGACCTGATTCTGATGCAGTGCGAGAAGTTTCTGGCCTCCCCCAAGGACTCGGTGCCTCAGGAGCTGGTGGACTGGGTGTGCGACACCTTCCCGGTGGCCGTGCGGCTGGAGGACGTAGCGGGCTTCAAGGGCGAGCCCGAAAAGGCCTCCGAGGTGATTTACGGCCGTGTGGCGGAAGCGTACGAGCTGAAGTGTTCGATGGAAGACCCCCAGGTGCTTCCGATCATGGAGCGTTCGGTCTTCCTCAGTTGCATTGACCAGCAGTGGCAGGATTATCTGAGGGCGATGGACGAGCTGCGCCATGGCGTGAACCTGCGCGCGTACGGACAGCGCGATCCTTTAGTGGAGTATAAGCGCGAGGCCTTCGGCATGTTCGAGGAGCTGATGACGCACATCAAGACGGAAGTGTCAACCTCGGTCTTCCGGGCTACGACCGTGCAGAATTTCCAGCGGATGATGGCGAATTCGGGCGCGCGCGTGCAGACCGTGCATGCCGACATCAACATGTTGGCCGGCGGCGTGCAGACGGAGAGCACGGAAGTGGAGCAGCCGCCACCCCGGCGCGAGCTTTCTGCGGAAGTGCCGCAGTCTGCGGTGGCCAATTTTGACGCCATGATGCAGGCGCTGGAGAAGGCCGAGCGCGTGCCGCCGTCGCGTTCCCACGCGGCCCAGTCCGAAATGAAGAGCGCGGGACGCAACGATCCTTGCCCGTGCGGCAGCGGCAAGAAGTACAAAAAATGCTGCGGGCAAGGTCTGTAGACGAACGCTGAACGCCGAACAGCGAGCGCCGCATGCTGAAGTGAGGGAGGCGGATCATGGAAGGCCTATTCGCGGTACTCGGTATTTTTGCGTTGGCGGTCATCCTCGTTCTTCCGATCTGCACGTTTGTTGCCGTGCGCAGGCTGGGCCGCCGTATGGATGCGCTGGAAAGCGCTATCCGTGAGCAGCTGCGTGCGGCGACCCGCCTTGCTGCCGCATCTGCGCACCCGGTGGTCCCAGAGCCCGCCCGGCCCGTCGCGGTGCCTGCGCCTGATGTGAGACTGCCGCTTCCGCTGGTCACCCTGCAGCCCGAAGTGAAGGCTTGTCCTGTTGCCCTTGACGTCCCGCCGCCGCTTGCGATGGCGGAAACGGTGAAGCCCGTCGCTATGCCGGCCCCCGTGCCGGAGCCTGCGCCCCTTCCGGAGCGGCAGCCCGAGGTTGACGCGGCGGCCGTGCGGCTCTTGCGTCGGATGTGGAACTGGCTTGTCGTGGGCGAGGAGTTTAGGCGGCCCGGCCTGTCCGCCGAATTCGCGATCGCGACGACCTGGCTCATTCGCGCGGGCGTTGTGGTCGCGGTGTTTGCGGTGGGGTTCGGTCTGCAGCTCTCGATCGCGCGCGGCCTGCTGGGGCCGGCGGGGCGCGTGTCGCTCGCGCTGCTGTGCGGCGCGGCGTTTATCGTGGCGGGGATGCGGTGCTTGTGCAAGCGCTATCAGATGCTGGGACAGGGCTTTATCGGCGGCGGCCTGGCGATGTTCTACTTCGCTTTCTATGCGGCATCGGTGATGTTCCGGCTGATGCCGGTCTCGTGGTCGTTTGTCTGCATGGCGGCGGTGACGGCCTCGGCCGTGGTGCTGGCGGTGCGACTGGAGGCGTTGTCGATCGCGGTTCTTGGGGCGCTCGGCGGCTATCTGACGCCGGTCATGCTGAAGAGCGCGCATCCCAACCTGCCTGTGCTTTACGCCTATTTGGCGGTTCTGGCGTTGGGTATGGCGGGGGTGGCGGTATGGCGCCGGTGGCCGCTGCTCACGTGGCTCAGCTTGCTCTTGAACAGCCTGCTCTTTATCGGTGCGGTCGGAGGCCGGTGCGCGTGGCATGCGGGGCAGGGAACGCTACCGGAGACCCTCTATCTGTGCGGCTTCTTCGCGCTCTACTCAACCGCCGTTTTTGTCTATGTGGCGCGCAACGCGATTCCGGCGACGCCGGTGGAAATCGCGGCGCTGTTTCTCAACGCGCTGGTCACGGTCGGCGGCGGAACGCTGCTGATCGGGCACGGCCCGCTGCAGCGGCCGTACTTGGCGCTTCTCGCGCTTGGCATCGCGGCGTTTTACGTCGGGCACATTTGGCTATTTCTGCTTCGTCGCATCTTTGACCGCGTGCTGCTCTCCGGCTTCATCGCGCTGGCCGTCATCTTTATGGGGCTGGCGTTGCCGCTGCTCTTCACGGGCCAGGTGCTCTCCACGATGTTCGCGCTGCAGGCCGTGGCGCTGCTCTGGATCGGGCGGCGGCTGGACAGCCGGATGTTCACGCGCGGGGCGCTTGTCTGCTATGCGATCGTCTTGGTGCGTCTGTCGTTGGGGCTGCTCGACGGCTCAGCGTTCGCGCAGGCCGAAGCCGCGACGTATCTGGCGGGGCTGAAGGACCGCGTGGTCGAGTTCGTGATTCCGATCCTCGCGCTGTTCGGCGGGTGGCGCCTGTTCCGTACGCCGCCTGCGGCGGCGCACAAGGGCGTGGGCGATCCGGGCATGCGCGGTTCCGGAGCCTATGGGCAGACGGTCCTGCTTTTTGCGGTGGTGTTCTATGTGGGGCTCGTGGCGTATGTCACGCGGGAATGTTTTTCGATCGCCTTTGCGTTTCTGCCCTCGGCCAGGATGGCGACGGTGACGGTGGTGTGGGCGCTCTTTGTCTTGCACCTGCTGACGATGAAGGCGCGTATGTCGGAGTCGGCTTTCCGCGGCGTGTTGGTGCTGGCGGTGATTCTGGTGAGCGTCCAGTGGTTTTTTGGCGGTTGGATGTTGGGTGATGTGCCGGTGCTGGAAGAGCTCAGGCACGTTGCCGCGTTCTCCTTGCGCACGGCGTTGCCGCGGCTGATCGCCACCTTGGCCTGCATGGCGGTGATCGTGGGAGCGCGCGGCTCGTTCTCTGCCGAGGAGGATGGGGCTGCCGGGTTGCGGCCGCTTCTGCTGTGCGCCGCATTGATCGCAGGGTTTCTGTATCTGACCTTCGAGACGGCCACGTGTTGCACCGCCTACCTGCCGGGATTCCGGGCTGGGGCGGTCAGCGTGGCTTGGGGCTGTTACGGGCTGGGCCTGCTGGTCGGCGGACTGCGGTTCGGCAGGCGTGCGCTGCGCATGTCGGGGCTGGCGCTCTTTTTTGTGACGGTCGGCAAAGTGTTTCTCGTGGATCTGGCCGGAAAGGACGCGCTCTACCGGCTGATGGGTTTCGGCATGCTGGGCGGCGTCTTGCTCATGGCGGCTTACGCCTACCTGCGGAATCAGGACGCGTTCAACAAGCCTTCCGATGGCGGTCAGGAGGGCGCATGAAGACGCGTGCGGGATGGGTGAGCGCGTTTCTTACAGCGGCGTGCCTGAAGGCTGCGGGCGTGTCTGATCCAGCTTCGCGTTTCCAGTATGCGACGCCGCTGAGCCTGCCAGGCTCGGCCCAAGAAGAGTTGGCGGAGGTCGTGCTGACGCCCGAAGCCTATCGCGCGACGCGGGATGACCTGGCCGACATCCGCATTTTGCGCAGGGAAGGCCGAGAGGCTGTGCCGTGCCTGGTCGAGTACGTGACGGAGGAGCGCGAGGAACGCGTGCGGCAGAGCGTCCGGCTGCGTCTGGTGAGGGCTGAAGAGCTTGAGGGGCGGCGTTTTCAGGTGACGCTGGAGCGTGATGAGCCGGACAGGAATAAGGCGGAGCCGTTGTGCGGCGTTGCGATTCACACGTCGCTGCGCGACTTCGAGCGCCGTGTGACGGTCGAGCTGTCTTCCGACGGGAACCTGTGGCAGCTGGCCATAAGGGACGCCCGCATTCTCGATCTTTCCAGTCATGCCGATTTCAGCATGAAGGAGGTCCGTCTGCCAGCGGTGGCGCAGCGCTACGTGCGGCTGACGATTGACCGGATGGACGACACGCGCGAAGGGCTTGGCGCGACGGTCACGACGTCGGCGGATGCCGCAGGCGCGGTGCGGAACATTGAGCGGCAGATCCGCGAAGAGCGGCGCCCGTTCCGGATCGACCGGGTGGACGGCTGGACAGAGCAGGTGCGGTGGGTGCGGGACGCGCGTCCCCTGACCAACCGCGCGGTGCGCGTGACCTCCGAGGACCCTGCCGAGCTGAAAGCCAGGTTTCCCGAGGCGCGGCGGATCTGTTTCGAGGCAGGCCGCGTGCCTCTGGTGCGCCTCCTTACGCGCTCGGCGAAGAGTATCCTGAGTCTGTCCTATCTTCTTTTCGAGCGGGTCGACCGGCGGTCGGCGGAGGCGCCCGAATGGCGGCAGGTGGCGTCGGGCGAGTTGGCGCGGATCGTGTTTCAGGACTTTGAGCAGGAGCGCATGGAGATCGCGTTAGCCGAGTCGCGCGCAGCGACCTACTGTTTGGTGCTGACGGACGGCGCCGGGGCCGCGGATCTTGAGGTGACGGGAGGGAAGGGGCCTTGCCATCGCGTCGTTTTCCCGTACGGGACCGGGCAGACCTTCGCGCTGTTGGCGGGCGATCCCGAGGCGTCGGGGCCGGAGGGGTATCAGCCGGAGCAGATCCGGTTGCTGCTGCGGAAGGGTTTCAAGCCGGTGGCCGCGCGGCTTGAGGGCTGGTGTGAGAATCCGGCGTGGCATCGGACGGGCAGCCGTTTCTTCTCGGCTGAGGCGGCGTGGCTGTTGCCGTCGGCCGTGGCGCTAGCGGTGATGGTTCTGGGTTTCGCCGTCGTGTTGGCGCTCAGGCGGATGCCGGCTCCGCCGGAGTGAGGTTCCCGTTCTGCAAACCTTCGACCCCATGTTTTCTTCGGTGCACTAGCCGGACTTTCGCTATTCGCCCTTGAAACAGGTTTTTTAGGGGTGCCAGTCTTAAAAAAGGCCAATGTTTATGGGGTTTCCTGCCTCAAAAAGCGGTTGGCTACAGACCTTGCCCCTTTATCGCTGCGTGACGGCGGTTTATGATTTGCGCCGTCATGTGCCTCAAGTGCCACAGTCGGAACAAGGACGGCAAGGAGCACCGCTATGCGACGCGGTGCACTGGGCCTGATAAAAATGCGCACCTTCATGCGCCCCATCAGTAAATCACGCTTGCTCCTTTGAAAAGAGCAACCTACAATGATCCCAACCTTCAACGATGAGGCCGTTGACCTCATCATAATCTCCAACCACGGGTTGAACACGATGACAACACCACTCACCAATCGGCGCACGCTGCTGAAACTTCTGGCCGCTTCGTCGGCCGCGCCTCTCATTCTTCCGCACCGCCTGTTCGGGGCGGATGCGCCCTCGGGCAAGATAACCGTGGGCTGCATCGGTGTCGGCTGGCAGGGCGGCGGCAATCTCAACGCCTTCCTTGCTCAAGACGCCTGCCGCGTGGTGGCGATCTGCGACGTGGACGAGGCGCACCTCAAGGACGCCGTGGATAAGGTCAACAAGAAATATCAGAATCAGGACTGTAAAGGGTACAAGGATTTCCGCGAGTTGCTGGCCCGCAAGGACATCGACGCCGTCTGCATCAGCACGCCGGATCACTGGCACTCGATTCCGGCCATCGCCGCCGCCCAAGCGGGCAAGGACATCTTCTGCGAGAAGCCGCTTTCGCACACGCTCAACGAGGGCATCGAGATGGTTCGGGCCGTGCAGCAGAACAAGCGGATCTGGCAGACCGGTTCGTGGCAGCGCAGCGAGGGGCTGTTCCGCTGGGCTGCCGAGATCGTCCAAAACGGGTATGTCGGCAAGGTTACGCGCGTCGAGGTCGGTCTGCCTTCGGGGCACTCGGACTTCGGCAAAACCGGCAAGGATCAGCCGAACGGGCCGGTGCCTGCCGGAGTGGACTACGAGTTCTGGACCGGCCCCGCGCAGATGATGCCCTTCAACCCCTGCCGCTTCCACAAGAACTGGCGCTGGAACTACAACACCGGCGGCGGCCAGCTCATGGACTGGATCGGGCATCACTGCGACATCGCTCACTGGGGCCTGGCCAATCCGAAATACGGGTGCGGGCCTGATGATGCGGTCGGCCCCCTCGAGGTGTCGGCCACCGCCGAGTTTCCCGCCCAGGGTGAGGTCTGGAACACGGCCACCAAGTACCGGATCGAATGCAAGTATCCCAGCGATGTCGAGGTCGTCATCGCCGGCGGGTACGGCGAGATTCAGGGCGGTGCGAAGTGGATCGGGCCCAACGGCTGGGTTCGGGTGACACGCGGCACGATCGACGCGTCCGACAAGCAGTGGATTCGCGACATTCAGGACCGTGAGAAGAAGGGTTCTCTCGATGTCACACTCTACAAGAGCCCGGGGCATCAGAAGGAGTTCCTCGACTCTATCAAGTCGCGCAAACGCACGCTCACGCCGGTCGAGATCGCCCATCGCTCGCAGACGCCTGGCCATCTCGGGTACATCGCCTCCATCGTTGGACGCAAGCTGAAGTGGGACGCCGCCAAGCAGGAGATCATCGGCGATGCCGAGGCGAGCAAGCTGCTCACGAAGCAAATGCGCGGGCCTTGGCACATCTGATACCACCGCCGAAATTTATTTAGACCATAAGACGGGCACAAAACACACGGGAGGGGCAAGCGTCTGCTTGCCCTGGACGAGCAGACGCTCGTCCCTCCCTGTGTGTGAGATAGTCCGTTTAATCTAATTACTTCTGGGCGGTGGTATGAGGGGCGCAACGCCGAAAGTCAGGACGCGCTTGCATGATTGCGGAGGCGCAACTGGCCGCAGGCGGCGTCGACCTCCCTGCCTCGGGATTTGCGCAGGGTGGTGTTGATCTTGGCCTTGAGGAGTGCGTCGAGGAAGGCGAGGCAGGCGCGGTCATCGGGGCGTTCGCCGTCGAACCCCTCGACCGGGCTGAGCGGGATGAGGTTGACCTTGGAGGGCAGGTTGCGAAGCAGGCGGATGAGGGCGTCGGCGTGGTGCGGCCAGTCGTTCAGGTTTTTGACCAGGGTGTACTCGAAGGTCACCACGCGCCCGGTCTTCTCCATGTAGGCGCGGCAGGCGTCGAGGAGCGTGGCGATGGGCCAGCGCCGGTTGACCGGCATGAGGCGGTCGCGCAGGGCGTCGTCGGGCGCGTGGAGCGAGACCGAAAGCTCGAACTGCAGGCCCTCCTCGGCGAGGCGCTGGATGCCGGGGACAACGCCGCAGGTGCTGAGGGTGATGTGGCGCGCGCCGATGTTGACGCCCTTCTGGTCGTTGAGGATGCGCAGGGCGCGGAGCGTGTTGTCGTAGTTCGCGAAGGGCTCGCCCATGCCCATGACCACGATGTTGCCGGGACGCGGCAAGGTGGGCTTGGCGCCGGGTTTAGGGCTCAGGGTTCGGGGTTCAGGGTTCGGGAATGGGCGGCTGGCGTCCAAGCTTTCTGAGTCCGGCCCTTCTGTTTGAGGCCCTAACCCTATGCCTCCTGAACACTGAACCCCGAACCCAGCACCCTGACGCAGCAGCTCGCAGGCGGCCATGACCTGGGCGACGATCTCTCCGGCCGTGAGGTCGCGCACGCAGCCGAGCTGGCCGCTGGCGCAGAAGGCGCAGCCGAAATTGCAGCCCACCTGCGTGGAGATGCACTGCGTGACGCGTCCCTTGGAGGGGATGAGCACGGTCTCGATGCGCTCGCCGTCCTCGCAGGCGAGCAGGAGCTTTCGGACGCCGTCATCCGAGGCCTGAGTCTGGACGGTGTCGAGTGGGGCCAGCGAAAAGCGCGCGGACAGGAGGTCGCGCAGCTCTTGGGGCAGGGTGGTGATCTCCTGCCACGACTGGGCAAAGGCCTGGTAGAGGCCGGTGACGATCTGGTCGGCCCGGTAGGAGGGAATGCCGAGTTCTTTGCAGAGGGGCTTCCACTCGGCGGGAAGCAGGCTCCAGGCTGAGGGGTGTGTCATGGCGGGTTTATTTTCTGTGGTCAGCGTGCGATCAGCGAGGCAAACAAGAGGCCCGCTCCCGCGAGGGCGAAGCAGACGATCATGGCCGTTTTGCGGGCTCTGAGACGGCGGCGCTCGGGCGCATCTGATTTTTCGACCAGGTCGCGGTAGTATGGCCAGCAGGGGCCGCTGTAAACGAAGACCGAAATGGGGTAGCCGCGTGCGAAGAGCAGGCGGCGGATGTTGTAGTAGAGGCAGGCGCCGCACACGAAGAAGAGGATGGAGGCGGCTTGGAGAAGGGCGGGTAGGGATATCATGGGGTCTCTTTGATGCCTTGGCGCGGTTTCAGCAGCGGGTTCTTGTCGCGCGACTTTTCGGGCGCCTGATAGCCCGCGTCGGCCAGCTTCTCGCCCGCGTCCACGAAAGGCTTTTTGTCGGTGGCTGCGGCGGGGTTCGCCGACATGGTCGGCACGGTGATTTGTCGCTCCTGTTTGTAGGAGAGGCTCTCTTCCAAGGGCTTTGCCTCGAGCGGCTTGCCATCGTCGTAGCTTTTCTGCTTGAAGAGGTTCCAGAAGCCGCTACGGGAGGTTGTTAGCGGGGTTTCTGTCGGGCGCGGGTTATCCGACGGAGCGTACGCGGACGCGCGGTAGGTGCGGTTCTGCAACGTCTTGCCCGGCGCGTAGGCTCTCGGCTTAAAGCGGGCCTCGTCGTCGTCCGCAGCACGTGCGGCGAAGGCGGTCAGGAGAAGGAGTGTGAGGGTGCGGATCATGAGGCGCGCGAGGTCCGTGTGTGCGCCGCGGAGGTTCGCGGGGCGGGGTTTTTCAGGGTCGAGAGGGACTGGTGGAGCAGGGCGGACAGCTCCTTGAAGTCGGCGTTCTGGCTGACGGTCAGGCGCAGGATGGCCGCCTCAAGCTGGGAGTAGAGCAGTTCGGTCGTGATGCGGGTGTTGACACTCTGAAGCTCGCCCTTGCGCACGCCCTCGACCACGAGGCGGTGGAGGATGCGGCGCAGGCCGATGGTGTGGCGCGCGATCATGCGCTCGAGATTTTGGCCGGACCGCTGGGCCGCGAGGATGTAGTCGAGGATCACGGTCAGGATGATGCGCTGCTCGAACAGAAGCTGGAGCACGGCGTGAAGCAGCCGGTCGAGGCGCGTGAGCACGCTGTCGCGGGGGTTCAGGATTTCGGCGAAGCGACCGATCAGGAGGTTGGCGACCTCCCAGATGGCGTAATTGAAGATCTGGCGTTTGCTGTGAAAGTATTTGTAGAGCGTGGTGCGCGCGATGCCGCAACTGTCGGCGATCTTCTGGTACGTGACTCCGTCATATCCCTGCTCGGCAAAGAGCTGGATCGACTTGGAGATGATCGCGCTGCGGCGCGCCTCATGGTTGATGACGATGCCCATTCAGATCCCATCTTGGTCGAAAACATGATTCGCTGATAATCAACCGCATATTGTTTATCAAACGGGGTGCGCAGTCAAGCGTAGCCATGCAAAATTTGGGTCAACGTTCATTCTCCTCCGCATCCGGGAGCGGGCTACCTTGCACGGGGCTTCCTTCAGGGGGGGCGCGCGGCCTCTGGAGGCGCCGTGCGCGTGACTCAGGATATCAGCAACGCGTCGCCGGTCACGGCAAAATATGTGTTTGGACTCGACATGCTAATGGGGGACGTCAGCGCGTGCGTCAAGACGCTGAAGCAGCGCTCCAGCATGTCATCCGCTGACGACATGACCTGCGGCTCGGTGGCGGAATGCCCCAGGCAATCACGTGTCAAACGGAAGAGGATGAGCCGTCGTAGCGCTGCACGGGCGGGCCGGGCGGCAGGGCGTTCAGCAGGTCGGTGACGGTTCGGGAGGTTCCGGGAAAAACGAAGCCGGGGCGCAGGTCGGCGAGGGGCTGGAGCACGAAGCGGCGCACGCTGGCGCGGGGGTGCGGCAGGAGGAGTTCCGGAGCGGCGCTCTGGAGGTCGCCGAAGGTGAGAATGTCGATGTCGATCGTGCGGGGCAGCCCGAGGGTGTCGCCGCGGACACGGCCGAGACGATCCTCGATGGCGTGGATGGCAATGGAAAAGGCGCGAGGGTCAAGGTCCGTCTCAAGGATGGCGACGCAGTTCAGGAAAGGCTGGCTGGCATAGGTCTCGGGCACACCGACAGGGGCGGTCTCGTAAACCGGCGAGAACGCGACGCAGCGCGTGTCGGGCAGGGCCAGAAGCGCGAGGCCAGCCTGCTTGAGCCAGTCGAGTCGGTCGCCCTGATTGCTTCCAAGGGAGAGGATCGTTTCGCAGCGCTTCATCCGTTCTCGAAGCCCAGCACATGGCGCATGGTGTAGACGCCGGGCTTGCGCTGGGAGAGCCAGAGCGCGGCGCGCAGGGCGCCGGAGGCGAAGGATTCGCGGCTGTTGGCCTTGTGGGTGATCTCGACGCGCTCCTCGTCCGCGACGAAGGCGACCGTGTGGTCGCCGACCACTGAGCCGCCGCGCAGCGCGTGAATGCCGATCTCGCCGGCCGGGCGTTCGCCGGTGATCCCTTCGCGGCCGTAGCAGGCGACGTCGGCGAGCCGCACGCCGCGGCCTTCGGCCACGGCTTCGGCGAGGCCGAGCGCGGTGCCGCTGGGCGCGTCCTTCTTGAGGCGGTGGTGCATCTCGACGATCTCCACGTCGTAGTCGGGGCCGAGGATGGAGGCTGAGCGGCGCACGAGTTCGAGCAGGAGGTTGACGCCCAGGCTCATGTTGGGCGCCCAAACAATCGGAATCTGCGCCGAGGCTGCGAAGACGGCGGCTTTCTCCGCCTCGGTGAGGCCGGTCGTGCCGAGCACGTAGGCCTGGCTGTTAGCGACGGCGTTCTCGAGGTTCTCTTTGACCGAGGTGTGGAAGGTGAAGTCGATGACGGCCTCCGCGTCCTCGGGCCAGATCGGCGTATAGCACAGAGCGTCGGACAGGCATTCGGAGCGGATGCCGGAAAGCTCCTTGACGCGCGCGCCGATGGCGGGGTGGTCGGACCGTTCGGTGGCGGCGACGATTTCGCACCCGTCGATTTTACAGGCGCAGCGCAACAGATTCTGGCCCATGCGGCCGGCGGCTCCAAGAATGGCGATTTTCATAAGTATGGGAGGTCTGAGGTCAGAGTTCGGAGTTCAGGGGGGATAGGGGACAACCGCAGGGGATGCATGCGGGTCAGTGCAGGCTGAGGCTGCGGAGGGTGCGGCTGAGCTGGTCGCGGATTTTGTCGGAGGTTTCGCAAAGCGGCAGACGGTAGACCGGGTGGATGCGGCCCATGAGCGCCAGTGCGGCTTTGACCGGGATGGGGTTCGTGTCGAGGAAGAGGTCGCGGAAGAGCGGGTAGTACGTGCGGTGCAGTTCGCGCGCTCCGGCCATGTCATTGGCGAGGGCCAGGCGCACGAGCGCGGACATCTCTTTGGGGATGACGTTGGAGGCGACGCTGATGACGCCCGACGCGCCGACGCTGATCATGGGCAGCGTCAGGCTGTCGTCGCCCGAGAGCACCGGCAGCTCGCAGGCGTCCCTGATGGCGCTGACGCGGTCCACGCTGCCGCCGGCCTCTTTGATGGCGGCGATGGCGGGGTTTGCGGCGAGCCGCACGACCACGTCGAGCGGGATCTCCTTGCCGGCGCGGCCGGGCACATTGTAGAGCACGACGGGCAGGCCGAGATCGGCTACGGCGCTGAAGTGGCGGAAGAGGCCTTCGGCGTTGGGCTTGTTGTAATAGGGCGTCACCTGCAGGGTGGCGTGCACGCCGGCGTTGAGGACTTCGCGCGTCAGCTCGATCGCTTCGGCGGTGGAGTTGGCTCCGGTGCCGGCGATGATGACGGCCTTGCCTGCGGCGGCCTCGACCGTGGTGCTGATGACCTTGATATGCTCGTGGATGTCAAGCGTCGGAGATTCGCCGGTGGTGCCGACGGGGACGAGGCCTTCCACGCCATTGCTGAGCTGCCACTGCACGAACGCGCGCAGGGCGGAGTAGTCCACGCTGCCGTCGGTATTGAACGGGGTGATGAGAGCGGTGTATGTGCCGGTAAGCGTCATATAGTTCCTTCACTTCGATGAGCGTCAATTATGGGACATGGCGGCCGTCTTGGTCAACGGACTTTGTGAGGAGGCTCTTATTTTGCTGGCAACCTCGGGTTGGGAGACGACGATTTTGGCACCTTCCATCACCTCGCGGATGATGGCTTTGGAAGAGAGCGTGGCTTTGGTCACCGCGTCAATCTTGGCGCTTTCTCCGTCTGCGCGCAGGTTTTTGAACTGCTCGAAAAATCCGGTCTTCAGGCGCTTGAAATACTTGGGGTCTTCCTTGTGGGAAAGGACGCTGAGCCCTTTAATACGGGCGTCTGCGCCGACGGCGACGATCAGGACGATCTCGCCGCGCTTGCCTTTGCAGGCGGGCGGGATCTGGTCGGTTCGGAACGCCCAGCCAGAGGTTCGCCCGTCGAGCGTGACCTCGCTGACAACGGCGTTGGTTTCGGCCAGCGTCAGGTGAGACAGCTGGGCGGAGGGGCCGAACCAGTCCTTACAGAGCGCTTCGGGCGAAGGCGACACAAGGACGTCGTCTCCGGTCGCGTGGCCAAAAAGCCACGCGCAGACAAGTGCGGCCAAACCTAGTGCGTACTGCTGCATGAGTCGAATCTTTCCCCCTTGTTATTGTGCGGATATTCTGCCCTGTCGCGGGGGAGCGTGCAACCTTAAAAGTGAAAGGAGGGCGTTTTTTGTTGTCCCCGCCGTTTACGCTTGCCGCCCCTTGGTCGCTTTCCTATACTGTGGGTCAATTTGGCACTGTGGACAGGTGTGACAGATATGGCCTCCGGTTTTTTTGACAGATTGGTTGCGCGCATCGATAAGCTGGACCCGGAAAGTCTCCAGGCTCAGATGTTGCGCCTGGCTCAGGAGCGCGGTTTCCTTGAGACGATTTTCCAGACGATTCAGGAAGGTGTGCTGGTGATCGACAACGAGGGACGGCTCTTGTATGCCAACCGCGCCGCGGAGAAGCTTGCGGGGTTCGACTACGCGCGTTCCAAAGGGCGTTCGATCCTCCGGTTTCTCCGCGAGTGGGACTGGGAGCATCTGTTGGACGTGCCGGCCTCGGACAACGGCTGGGCCCGGATGGTGACCCGCGAAATTGAGATTTCCTATCCTGAGCACCGCTTCATCAGCGTGTATGCGGTGCCGCTGGATGAGCAGGATCTTATCAACAAGGGCGTGCTGGTGATTCTGCGCGACGTGACGCGTGACCGCCGGCAGGAGGCCTCGGCGCTGGAGAGCGAGCGGTCGAACGCGGTGAAACTGCTGGCGGCGGGTGTGGCGCACGAGATCGGCAACCCCCTCAACGCGCTGAACATCCACCTGCAGCTGCTGGCGCGCGAGCTGCGCGAGCTGCCTGAAGAGGGTGTCCGCAGGCCGCTGGAGGACTTGGTCGACGTGGCGCGCACGGAGGTTGAGCGCCTCGACACGATCATCACCCAGTTCCTGAGGGCGATCCGGCCGTCGAAGCCGGTGCTGGTGCCGGAGCAGCCCGCTCAGGTGCTGGAGGAGACGCTCAAACTGTTGAAGACCGAATTCGAGAACCGGCGCATCGTGGTTTCGGTGGATATTCCCGAGGCGGTGCCAGCGGTGCGACTGGACCGGTCTCAGATCAAGCAGGTGTATTTCAATCTCATTAAGAACGCGCTTGAGGCGATGCCGGACGGCGGAGCGCTGAAGGTGGTCTTCGGAGTGGGCGACGCGTTTGTGGACATTTCTTTCATCGACACGGGCAGGGGCATACCGGCTGCGGAGATGAGCCGCGTGTTCGAGCCGTATCACACGACCAAGGCGAAGGGGAACGGCTTGGGTCTCATGATCGTGCAGCGGATCATCGAGGATCACGGGGGCGAGATCGAACTCGCAAGCAAACCGGAGGAGGGGACCTGTTTCAAGATCCGCCTGCCGCGCAATGAGCGGCGCGTGCGGATGTTGAACACGGGGACTTAAGCGTATGTCAGACAAAGCGGTCATTCTGGTGGTGGACGACGATAAGAACACGCGCGACGGGCTGCAGCGCGCGTTGCAGCGGCACTATGACGTGCGCACCGCCGAGAGCGCCGAAGCCGCTCTGGCGATGCTCGTGCAGGAGCCTGCCGTGGATGTGATGCTGTCCGACCTGCGGATGCCGGGAACCGACGGTCTTGGCCTGCTGAGGCGCGTGAACGCGCAGTGCCCGCATACCATCTGCATCCTGCTGACGGCTTACGGGTCGGTGGAGACGGCGGTGGAGGCGATGAAGCAGGGCGCATACGACTTTCTCACCAAGCCGATCAACCTCGACCATCTCGACCTGCTGGTGGCGCGCGCGATCAAGGCGCGCGATCTTGAGAAAAAGGTGGAGACGCTGGAGACCCAGCTCAACGAGAAGTTCGGCATGGAGAACATCATCGGCGACTCGCCGGCCATGCGGCAGGTCTTCGAGATCATCCAGCAGACCGCGCCCACGCAGGCGGCGGTGCTGCTTCAGGGGCCGAGCGGCACGGGCAAGGAACTGGTGGCCCAGGCGATCCACCGGCTGAGCACGCGCGCGAAAGGCCCGTTCGTGGCGGTCCACTGCGCCGCCTTGTCGCCGTCGCTGCTGGAGAGCGAGCTGTTCGGCCATGAGAAGGGCTCCTTCACGGGGGCGTCCGTGCTGCGAAAGGGACGCTTCGAAATGGCGGACGGCGGCACGCTGTTCCTCGACGAGATTTCGGAGATTGACCCGTCGATCCAGGTGAAGCTGCTGCGGGTCTTGGAGGAGCATGCCTTCGAGCGCGTGGGCGGGGAGGAGACGATCCAGACGGACATCCGCGTAATCGCAGCCACGAACCGCGACCTGCGCGCGTACGTGGAGCTGGGCAAGTTTCGTGAAGATCTCTTTTTCAGGCTCAATGTGGTGGATATCGTGATGCCGCCGCTCGCCGAGCGGGTCGGCGATATTCCTTTGCTGGCGGATCGGTTTTTGAAAGAATACTGCGAAAAAAACAGCAAGCGAATCGACGGGTTCACGCCGGACGCGGTGAGCCTGCTGACTGCCTACGCGTGGCCAGGCAACGTGCGGGAACTGCGCAACACGGTCGAGAAGATGGTCGTCCTGACCCGGTCGGACCGGCTGTCGGCGCGTGACGTTCCCGCCAACATCCGCGATGCGGTCAAGGGTGCGGTCGCGATGGCACGGGCACCGGTTCTGATGGCGGGTTCGCTGGCGGACACGGAGCGCCGCAAAATCATGGCGGTGGTTGAGAAGAACGGTGGCAACCGCACGCGTGCGGCTGTGGAGTTGGGTATCAGCCGCCGGACTTTGCACCGGAAATTGCGCGACTATAAGGACCAGCAGCCATCAGACAGGGAGACAGAGGAGGAGCAGCACGTATGAACAAGCGAAGGATCGTGATGGCAGCCTGCGGAGTTCTTTTGGCCGTCGCCGTATGGGCGCAGGGAGTGGTCGTGTGTCGCGCCTGCGGGCGAGAGGCCAAGCCCGGCGCGACGGCGTGCGCGCACTGCTCCGCAGCGCTGCCCAAGCCGCGCGAGCCGGAGGCGGCGGCGCCCGCGCCTGCCGTCGATCCGGCGGCCGAGGTTTCGAAAGCGGCCATGGCCGTGACGGCGAACAGCCTTCGCCAGGCGCGAGAGCTGGAGCGCAGGGAGCCTGCGGTTGCGCTGAGCTACTATCAGAATGCGCTGGCCGTGATGCGGCTGGTCACGTCCGGCACGCTGCCTGCGGGGGTCGGCGAAGCGATCCTTGGCGGGAATGAACGCACGATGCAGTCGCTGCAGCGTGGCCAGGTGCCGTGCCGCACCTGCAAGGGGAGCGGCAAATATCAGTTGGACATGGGAAAAATCGACCGGAAAAAGGGCGTCAAAGCGGCCGAAGGCGTGGCGTGTCCGGCTTGCAAAGGCGCGGGCTGCTTTGCGGGTGTGCGCGAGGTGGCCAAGGTGAAGATGGACATTCTGCAGGGGCGGCAGGAGTTCGAGCGGCGGCAGATGCTGGCGGGCGATGTGCGGGTCGGCCGCGCGCTGCTGCCCGCCGCACTCGACAAGCAATTGACCAACCGCCAGCGGGCGCTGGTCATGACGGGGATACCCTTGCCGTGCAAGATGTGCCAGTTCTCGGCGCGGCAATCATGCACGGCGTGCAAGGGATCCTGCTGGGCGAAGTGTGCGAATCCCGATTGTGAAAACGGCATTCTTTTGGAGAAGAATACGTCGGGAGTGCGCAAGTCCACGCGGTTGAACGAGGAGGCTGAAAAAAAGTGCCCTCGCTGCGAAGGAACGGCGGAGGTGCGCTGCGAGCCGTGTGAGGGCACGGGCAGTATCGCGTGTAAGAAATGCGACGGCAGCGGACTTGCGCCGCGCTGCTCCCGGTGTACGGGGACGGGGCTGATGGCGTGTTCGAAGTGTAAAGGGACGGGCGAGTCCAAGGGCGGCCCGTGCCCGGAGTGCAAAGGCGAGACGGTGAGTCTGTGTACGATTTGCCGGGGGGAAGGGGCGATGGTGCGATGAGTACTGAAATGCCGGCTTTCAAGTTGCCGAATTTCGAGGTGCTGGGACTGTTGGGGCGTGGGGGCATGGCCTCTGTGTGGAAAGCGCGGCAGGTTTCCCTCGATCGGTTTGTGGCGGTCAAGATCCTGTCGTCGACGTTCTCGACCGACCCCGAGGACGTTCAGCGCTTCCGCATGGAGGCACGCGCAGCGGCGCGGCTGAAGCACCCCGGCGTGGTGCAGGTTTACGACGCGAACTTCTCGAACGGCGTCTACTACTTTGTGATGGAGCTGGTGGATGGTTACACGATGGGGGAACTTCTGCGGCGAAAAGGACGAATTACGGTGGAGGACGCCCTGATTGTCGCCGAGAGCGTGGCGGTGTCGCTGGATTACGCATGGTCGCTTTATCAGATGGTGCATTGTGACATCAAGCCGGACAACATCATGGTCGATTCGGACGGCTCGCTGAAGGTCACGGATCTCGGGCTCTGCCGGTCGCTGTCGCTGGTCAAAGGTGCGCATGCGGGTAAGGCCGACGAGATCTTGGGGACGCCCGCCTACATGTCGCCCGAGCAGGTTTACGGCAGTGACAAGCTCGACTGCCGCTCGGATGTTTACGCGTTGGGCGCGACGCTGTACCACCTGGTTACAGGACGCATGCTTTTCCCGGGCAAGACCGACGACGAGATGATTCGCTGTCATGTCGACGGGTCGCAGGCGGAGGATGTGCGCGCCTTCGCGCCTCACGCTGGCAACGCGTTCGCCCTCTTGCTGGAAAAGATGCTGGCCAAGGATCCGAACCACCGTCACCGCGACTGGAAGCTGGTTCTGGCGGATCTGGGGCGGGTGCGCGAGAACCATCCGCCGTGGCCTGCGCTGCTGCCGCCGCTCGGCAGCTCGATGAAGCGCAACGCGTGAGTGAGAACAGGGTGAGCTGGAAGCCGGAAGCAGGGGATGTGGAATGAAGCTTGGGCAGGTTTTGCGCGGCGGGGCGTTGTGGGCTGAGCGCGTTGAGCGCGCGGTCACGCTGCGCGAGAGGCTGCGCGGCCTGTTGGGGCGTCCATCGCTCGGGCCCGGTGCCGCCCTGCTGATCGAGCGATGCGGCTCCATCCATACGGTCGGAATGCGGTTTGCGATCGACGTGGTTTTTCTGGACCGGGGCTGGCGCGTGACGCGCGTGGTTCGCCAGGTGCGACCTGGGCGCTGGATGGTGTGGGGCGGCTGGCGGGCCGTGCGCGTGCTGGAGTCTGAGGCCGGCTGTCTGGATGTGGGGGGCGTGCGGGTGGGGGACACGCTCGTGTTTGATTTGTGGAGGTCGTGTGATGAAAAGAAGAGACGTTCTTTTGGCGGGGCTGACGATTGTGGCGGCCCTAAGCCTTCGGGCTCAGCAGGCCATGCCGTGGGACCGCGAGGCCTTGTTCAAGACGCCCCGCGTGTTTGACGCTCCCGAGTTCGCCACGAATGGGGTGAAAACCGTCTTTTATGAGAGCGTGACGTATCAGGGCAAGCCGACGAGGGTCTTCGCTTACTACGGGATGCCGACGCATGTTCCGCCGGGGCAGAAGGTGCCGGGGATCGTGCTGGTGCATGGCGGCGGCGGTTCGGCGTTTGTCAGATGGGTGAGGCTGTGGAACAGCCGCGGCTATGCGGCGATCTCGATGGACACCTGCGGC
>CAYMLQ010000006.1:50345-52440 GCA_964390795.1 uncultured Lentisphaeraceae bacterium | reverse complement strand
GGCGGCGCGGGCGGCGCGATCGTGGATCTCAGCGCGGGCGCGGGCGACACGACGCTGACCATCAACCAGGCCGCCAACACGACCTGCACAACGCCGATCTCGAACGGCCTCGCCAAAACGGTCGCTTTTGTGAAGACCGGCACCGGCATCCTGACCCTGGGCAACACCAACACCTTCGCGGGCTCGGCGACGATCAGCGGCGGCACGCTCAAGCTCGGCACGGCGGCGGCACTACCTGCCACCAACTTGACGGTGACCAGCGGGGGGACGCTGGATATGAACTCCCAGAACTTCCTTGTCGGCTCGCGGACCGTCGTGATCGCTGGACCCGGCGCGGCCGGCCAGAGCGGCGCACTCGTCAACACCGGCGGAGGTAACGAAGCATCGGTGTTCAACCTGTCCCTTTCCGGCAACGCGGCCGTCGGCTCGACCGGCAACAAGTTCAATGTCTACGGCGCCCTGAACGGCGGCGGAAACGTCCTGACGGTCGCGGGCACGGGCGAAACAAACATCCGCCTTGGAAACGGCCTGCAGAACCTCGCCGGCATCACGGTGAACACGGGCCTGCTCCGTCTTGAGAGCAGTCAGAACTGGCCGGGCACGTACACGGTCAACGCGGGCGGAAAATTGGATACGTACGGAACCCCCCGCACGGTGGCTGGCCAGGTGACGTTGAACGGCGGGCGTCTGGCCAACGGCGGCACCGGGGCGATGCCTGCCACCTGGACCGGAGCGATCAGCCTGTCAGGCACCAGCGTTGTGGACACGGCCGGCGGCAACATGACCCTCTCCAACGCGGTGACCGGCACGGGTTCTCTGACGAAGGTCAGCACCAACACGCTGACCCTGGCCGGCGCGTGCAGCTTCGGCGGGGCGCTGAGCGTCTCCAACGGCACCGTGACACTGAACGGCTCGCTCGCGCACGCGAAAGTGACCGTTGCCTCCGGCGCGGCGCTGAACGGCAGCGGCACGATTCACGCCCGGCTCGTGGACGGCACACCGGACACGATCGTCGCTCAAGGCGCGCTAACCCTCTCCGGCCTGACCCTGGATCTCGACGTCACGGGCGCGCCGAGCAACGGGCCTTTTACGCTGGTGGATGCCACCGAGGGCACGCTCAGCGGCCGTTTCGCCGCCGTGTTTGACGTGCCAGCCGGCTACGCCGTGTCCTATCAGGACAAGCGGGTTCTGCTGATCGCGAGCGGTACGCTCATCAGCCTGCACTGACGGCCAGGCTTCTCTGGCTCCTCGGACATCCGCGCCGCAGCGCTGTTTAGCGAGGCGGTCGCGGAAGCGTTCTCAGCTGCCTGCGCATGCTGCGGCGGCACATTGACCGCCTGCGGCAGGGTAGGGTTACACCCCATGGCCGAACGCGTTATCTTGGCGTACCCTATTGCAGGACAGGGAAAGGAGCGTCATATGATCTGGACTATTTCGATCGTTCTGTTGGTGCTGTGGGCCTTGGGCCTGGTCAGCAGCCACACGATGGGCGGCTACATTCACTTTCTGCTGGTGGTGGCCGTCGTGATGGTGCTGGTCAGACTCATTCAGGGACGGCGCCCATAACCGGACCTCCCATGAAATAGCGGTATAAGCCATGAAATCGAACGTTAAGACAGCCGACTGGGCGCAGCGCTATCAGACGGCCCTGCGCCGCTACCTGAAACAAGGCCCGGAGGCGAGTCTGCAACCTGCGCTGAGGCTGGGACGCCAAGCCGTTGCCCGTGGGTTGGAAACGTTGAACGTGGCTGTGATTCACGAGCAGGCGCTGCTGGAGCAGGCGCTTCCTGTCAACGCGCCGTCCGCCCGGGAACAGCTGCTCCAGCGGGCGGGGTTCTTCTTCGCTGAGGCCATCGCCCCGCTCGAGGAGGGGCACCAAGGAGCACGCGCACCCATGAACTCAGCCAAACGAATCACCGTGCTGCTGGCCGAAGACCATATGATCGTCCGGGAGTGCCTGAAGAAACTGCTGGAATCCGAGAGCGACATCGAGGTCGTCGGCGAAGCGACAACGGGCCGTCAGGCCGTTGAGATGAACCAGAAACTCCACCCGGCGGTGATCGTCATGGACATCGCCATGCCGCAGATGAACGGC
>CAYMLQ010000006.1:48225-50245 GCA_964390795.1 uncultured Lentisphaeraceae bacterium | reverse complement strand
ATGCGCAAGCTCGACATCCATCACACGGCGGGCCTGACCCGTTACGCGATCGAGGCGGGCATCATCGAAAGCAACGTCCAGCTGACCATCGTCTAGGCTCAGGGTGTGCATTCAACTTTGTTGAATCCGCACCCTGAAGGAGGAGTTAGGAGTTAGAAGTTAGGAGTTGTTTCTCCACGTCGGCCCGCTCTCAACTACTAACTTCTAACTCCTAACTCCTCCTTGGCTACAAGTCCTCACAAAGAGGTTGCCAACACGGGACGATGGGTGAGAGTGTTAGAGAATGAAACCTGAATTACATCGCCGTCAGAAGAAACCGATACGCACGGCGCAACGGGAGGCCTCAGCCGTGGCCGCAGAGGCCCCCTTCCCCATCATTGGCATCGGCGCCTCCGCCGGGGGCCTTGAAGCGTTGGAGCAGTTTCTGAAACATGTGCCGGCGGACAGCGGCGGCATGGCCTTTGTGATTGTCCAGCATCTGGACCCGACGCACAAGGGGATCATGCCCGAACTGCTGCAGCGCGCGACCGGCATGAAGGTGGTCCAGGTCAAGGATCGCACCCGCGTGAGGCCGACCTGCGTCTATGTGATCCCTCCAAACAAAGACATGTCGATTCTGCACGGCGTTCTGCACTTGCTCGAGCCCTCAGCGCCCCGCGGCCTGCGTCTGCCGATTGACTTCTTTCTGCGCTCTCTGGCGCAGGACCGGCGGGAGCACAGCATCGGCGTGATTCTTTCAGGCATGGGCTCGGACGGCACGCTCGGCCTGCGAACCATCAAGGAGAAGGCCGGCGCGGCCTTCGTTCAGGAGCCTTCGACCGCCAAGTTCGACGGCATGCCGCGCAGCGCGATCGAGGCCGGCCTGGCGGATATCGTGGCTCCGGCAGACAGGCTGCCGGAGAAAATCCTCGCCTATCTGCAGCGCAAACCGCTGTTCGCCCGGTCAGAAGCGCCTTTGGAGGACAAGACGCAAAGCGCCTTGGAAAAAGCGGTCATCCTGCTGCGCACCCACACCGGACAAGATTTTTTCCTCTACAAGCGGAACACCCTCTACCGCCGGATCGAGCGCCGCATGGGCATTCACCAGATCGACAAGATGGCCACCTACGTCCGCTATTTGCAGGAGAACCCGCAAGAGCTGGATTTGCTTTTCAAGGAACTGCTGATCGGGGTGACGGCCTTTTTCCGCGATCCCGCCGCTTGGGAGCAGTTGTGCGCACAGGCCCTACCCGAGCTTCTGGCGGGCCGGCCGGCCGGCCAGGCTCTGCGGGCGTGGGTGCCGGGCTGCTCCACGGGCGAGGAGGCCTATTCGCTGGCCATTGCGCTCAAGGAAGCGTCGCTGGCCATCACGCCCAAGGCGCCGTGTACGATGCAGGTCTTCGCCACCGACCTGGACCGGGACGCGATTGATAAAGCCCGGCAGGGCCTATTCCCAGCGAGCATCGCTGCCGACGTATCGCCGGAGCGGCTGGCCCGATTTTTTACCAAAGAGGAGCGAGGCTACCGGGTGCGCAAAGAGATCCGCGAGATGGTGATTTTCGCGCCGCAGAATCTCATCATGGATCCGCCCTTTACCAAACTGGACCTGTTGAGCTGCCGCAACCTGCTGATTTACCTGACTGCTGAGGTGCAGAAGAAACTGTTCCCGCTCTTTCACTACAGCCTCAAGCCCGGCGGCCTTTTGTTTCTCGGCAGCGCGGAGACGATTGGCGGCGCGACGGACCTGTTTAATCCCCTCAACGGCAAATCCCGGCTCTATTGCCGGGTAGAGCCCGCACAGAGAGCAGAGCCGGTGGAGTTTCCCGCGTCCTTCAGCGCCGGCCCGCCCATGGGCGCCGAAGCACGCCCTGCGCCGAAACCGTCCGGTTCGCTTCAGTCGCTGGCCGATCAACTGATCCTTCAGCGCTACGCCCCGGCGGCGGGGCGGCCGCCTAAGTCTCACGCCGGCGGCACGCGGCTGGCGGAGCTGGAGCGGGAACTCCTGCAGATCCGCGGCGAGGCGCGGGCCACCCACGAAGAG
>CAYMLQ010000006.1:0-48125 GCA_964390795.1 uncultured Lentisphaeraceae bacterium | reverse complement strand
GAGCTGCAGTCCGCCAACGAGGAACTCACCACCTCGAAGGAGGAGCTGCAGACGCTGAACGAGGAGCTGCAGGAATCGCGGGATCAGATGGAGGTTTTGCTGGACAAATTCACCGACCTCTACGATTTCGCACCGATCGGCTACTTCTCCCTGAACGCGCAGGGCCGGATCCTGGAGGTGAACCTGACAGGGGCGGCCTTGCTCGGCGTGGAGCGGTCCAGCCTCATCAGCCGCTCCTTGTCGCGTTTCGTGACCCTGCGCGGCCGGCCGCTCTTTCTGGACTTCCTCGAACGGCTCTTCGCCGGAGCCGGAAAACAGGTCTGCGAGGCGAAATTTCAGAAAGAGGACGGCACCCCCTTCTGGGCCAGCCTTCACGGGGGCTCCGCGCCCTCCCCCTGCTGCCAGAAGGACGTTTGCCGAGTGGCGGTTTCGGACATCACGGCTTTCAAACTGGCACAGGAAGCCCAACGCCGCATGGAAGCCTTGGCGGTCACAAATCAGGAGCTGAAGCAGGAGATCGTCCGGCGTCAGGCGGTGGAGGACGCGCTCAAGAGTAGCGAACAGCACACGGGCCAGTTGCTGGAGCAGGCGCGCCTCATGCAAACCCGGCTACGTGAGCTGTCGCACCGCATCCTTCAGGCGCAGGAGGACGAGCGGAAGCGCATCAGCCGGGAGCTGCATGACGAAATCACCCAAACCCTGGTGAGCATCAATGTGCATCTGGACTCGCTGGCCTTGGCGCCCAAGATCGACCCGGACGGACTCAAGCGGAAAATCGTGCAGACGCAGCGGCTGGTGGAAAAGTCGGTCGACATCGTCCATCAGTACGCGCGGGACTTGCGCCCGACCGCCCTGGACGATTTAGGGCTGATCATCACGCTGCACTCCTTCTTGAAAGACTTTCTTAAGCAAACGGGTATCCGCGTGCAGTTCACCACGTTTGCCGAGGTGGAACAGTTGGACAGCGACCGGCGCACGGTGCTCTATCGCATCCTACAGGAAGCGCTGGCCAATGTCGCCCAGCATGCGCAGGCCAGCCGGGTGAATGTCAGCATGCGCAAAATCGCGGATGACGTTCATTTGGAAATCTCCGATAACGGCAAAGCCTTCGACGTGGCCAGCGTAGAGCACGCCAGGCGAAACGACCGGCTGGGACTGATCGGCATGCGGGAGCGGGCGGAGATGGTCGGAGGCACGTTCGCGGTCGACTCCGTGGCGGGCCAGGGCACCACCGTCCGGGCTCTGATCCCGTTCACTCCAAGGAGGATTTAGGAAACCCTTTCCGCTCGACTCGCGCACCCGTGTTCCTCTACACTTAAAGGGATTTTTGGAGGCTTCACAATGAACGATGACTCTCTTCCCATCCCGCCGCCGCTTGATGCCAGGCGTCCGACCCTGCCGCGCCGCCCGGTGACACCTCCCCGGCGACCGCCCATGCCGCCCTTGCCCGCTGCGGCTGTGCTGCCGTTCGCCTTCGTGGCGGCCCTCCTGCTGGGCAGCCTGTGGTTCTGGTTCTGGTGGCGCATCGAGCCCGGCAACGGCGAACTCGCGATCCTCGTCAAAAAAACCGGCCTGAACCTGCCGACCGAGCGCATCATCGCCGACTCGCCCGAGTACAAGGGCATCCAGCTCGGCGTCCTCCCCGAGGGCCGCTTCTTCCGAAACCCCTACACGTGGGACTGGTTCATCATCAAGGCTACCGACATCCCGGCAGGCAAGTTCGGCGTGCTCGTGCGCAAGTTCGGAAAGGATCTGCCGAGCGGCAAGATCATCGCGCCTGACGACGCCTACAAGGGCATCGTGCGCGACGTGCTCGGCACCGGCAAGCACCGCATCAACCCCTACGCCTACGAAGTCAAGCTGTTCGAAGACATCAAGATCGCCCCGGGCCATGTCGGCGTCGTCACCGCGCTCGACGGCATTGACATCCTCTCCGGCGGCATGGTCGCGCCCGGCGCGGACAAGGGCTTCCTCACTCCTGTGGGCGCGAAGGGCATCAAGAGCGAGATCCTGAAGGAGGGCACGCACCGGCTCAACCCCTTCCTCTGCGCGGTCTCGATCGTCAACATCCAGAGCCAGCGCTTCGAGCTGAGCGGCGGCGACGCGATCATGTTCCTGACCCTCGACGGCTTCCCCGTCACGGTCGAGGGCACCCTGGAGTTCAACCTCAACGTCGACAAGGCCGCCCAGCTCACCCACGAGGTCGGCGACATCGACGACATCATGCAGAAGCTAATCCTGCCCAGCGCGCGCGGCTTCTTCCGCATCGAGGGCAGCAAGAAGAACGCGACCGACTTCATCGTCGGCGAGTCGCGCCAGGCGTTCCAGGACAACCTTGAGACCTTTCTCAAGGCCGTCTGCCAGCCGTGGGGCATCTCGCTCAACTCGGTGCTCATCCGCGACATCCAGGCGCCGCAGGAGATCGCCAGCATCATCCGCGACCGCGAACTCGCCGCGCAGGAGTCCATGAAATTCGGCCAGCAGATCGTGCAGGCGAAGTCGCAGGCCGAGCTGGAGAAGCAGAAGGCGCTCGCCGAGCAGAACCGCCTGAAGGTCACCGCCGACACCGAGCGCATCCGCCTGACCATCACCGCCGAGCAGGGCAAGGTCGAGAAGACCATCGCCGCCCAGACCGAACTCGACGTTGCAAAAGTCGGCCTCGAGGCCGCCCGCGCCGATGCCAAGTCGCTCCTCACCCTCGCCGAGGCCGACCGCACCGTGGTCGAGGCTCAGAACAAGGCCAACGCCGACGTGCTCAAGCAGCAGGTCACCGTCTACCGCAACGAGGCGGACTACGTGCGGGCCAAACTCTACGAGAAGACCGCTCCGAACATCCAGAGCATCCTCACCACCGACGCGAACGGCGACCTCTTCGGCCTGCCGATCAAGCTGAAAGACCGGCCCGCCGCCGAGAAGGCAGCCCCGGCGCCCAAGCCTGTTCCCAAGCCCTCTCCAACACCCACCCCGCCGCCGGATGCCCCGGCCAAGAAAGGAGGGACCGCGCCATGAAGTCCGCCTCCGTCATCCTCGTCCCCCTTCTCGCCCTGGCGTTCTTCGCCGGCGGCTTCGTCTGGACCTTCTGCCGCATCCAGGTCCCGGCCGGCTACATGGCCATCGTCACCGCCAAGATCGGCAAGCCCCTGCCCCCCGGCGAGATCCTTGCCGGCCCCGGCGAGAAGGGCGTGCGCCGCGACCCGCTGCCCGAGGGACGCCACTTCCTCGACCCCGTGAACCACGCCTGGCGCATCGTGCCGGCGGTCGCCATCCCGGTCGGCAAGGTCGGCGTGGTCACCTCCAAAGTCGGCAAAGAGCTGCCGGCCGGCGAGATCCTGTCGGCCGACTCAGCCGGAAAGGGCGTGTGGAAGGACGTGCTCGGCCCCGGCACCTACCGGCTCAACCCGGAGGGCTACGACGTCACCCAGCTCGACGCCATCCACATCCCCATCGGCTACGTCGGCATCGTCACCTCGCAGGCCGGCAAGCCGGTCAAGCCCGGCGAGTTCGCCGGCTCCGGGCAGCAGGGCGTCATGAAAGACGTGCTGCACCCCGGCCTCTACTACATCAACCCGCGCGCCTATCAGGTCGACGTGCTGGAGATCGGCATGAACCAGGTCTCCATCCTCGGGCGCTCCGGCAGCGTGGTGCTCACCAAGAGCCAGATCTCCTCGGCCAACAGCGGCGCGCTGGAGTCGCTCCAGCAGAACACCATCCAGGCCCAGCAGGACAAGCGCAACGAGTACCTCGAGAAGAACCGCGACCGCGGCTTCATCTCGCAGCAGGCGCTGAACACCGCGCCCGCGGCCGACACGGCGGCCTCGTCGAGCGGCGTGCTGCGCCGCGCCGCGCCCAAGAAGATCGGGCCGCAGCAGGCCCGCCAGCAGGCGGACCCAGCGGCTGAGCCCCAGCAGGCGGGCTCCACCTTCGCGCCCGAGTCGGTCGCCTTCGGCATCAACCGCTTCGTCGAGTTCCCCTCGCGCGACGGCTTCCAGATCCTGCTCGACATGACCGTCGAGTTCGAGCTGCTGCCCGAAAACATCGCGCGCATCTACATGCTCTACGGCGACCTGCCCGCCGTGGTCGACAAGATCCTGCTGCCGCAGATTCTCTCGATTTCGCGCCTCAAGGGCTCGTCCTACAAGGCCCGCGACTTCATCGACGGCGAAGGCCGCCAGCTCTTCCAGAAGGAGCTGACCGCCGAGCTGACGCGCGTGCTCAAGGAGAAGCACATCGTCATCCACAACGCGCACATCCGCCACGTCGAGGTGCCGACGCAGATCCTCACGCCCATCCAGGAGGCCAGCGTCGCCAAGGAGCAGGACCTGACCAACAAGGCGCGGCAGGACACCGCCCGCGTGCAGGCCGAGCTGAACACCGAGACCGCCCTGATCGAGCAGCTCAAGAAGCAGGTCGACCAGGAGACCGAGAAGCTGGTCGCCACGACCGCCGCGCAGACCAAGAACGAGGTCGCCACGATCCAGGCCGAGGCCTTGCTCGAGGTCGCCACCATCAACCTCCAGAAGGCCACCGTCCAGGCCCAGATCACCCAGGTGCAGGGCGAGGCCAAGGTCCAGTCGGAGTACATCGTCCAGAACGAGAAGGCGCGCGGCGAGCAGCTGCGCGCGGCGGTCTTCGAAGACCCCGCCACGCTCGCGGACCTGACCTTCGCGGACAAGCTCAACCCCGCCGTCGGCATCCGCATCATCCACGCCGGCGAGGGCACGCTCTGGACCGACCTGAAGACCCTCGCCCCCACCGTGCCGGTGAAATAGGGGCAGGACAGCCGCCAGCAGTCCCGTTGAGCGTTGAAAGTTGAGCGTTGAACGTTGAGCGTTCGGCGTTCCCTTTTCGCTTATTCTTTGCCTCTGCTCCCTGGGAGTTGACCGGGGACAGAATGCGAAATCGCGCGGGTCTTCGTTGAGCGTTGAACGTCCCCGCGCTCCCCTTTCCTTGCCAAGGAGAACCGCGCTCCAAGACTAAGTATTTAGTCGTAAGCCTATGGTCTTATGTGTTTTACCTTGACTAAGTACATTATTTTTGAAAATTGCCCTTGACTAATCCATACAACTCTAGCATGCTATGGCCCTTCTGAGGGAAACTATGTGTTTCCATCCATACGAGTAAGACGCTTCAGGGGTCGCCCTAAGGGACACGGAAGCAGCCTCGAGGGAGAGAAAATGAAAAAGACAGTTCGCACGTTTCTGATGATCCTTCTTCCGTTGTCGCTCGCGCACGCGGCAGACACGGGTGTTTGGACCGCCAATTCGGTCACCTATTCCGCCTCACTCGACAATATTGTTCTGGGGCTTGGCGGAACTGTTCGCGAAATGAACCTGTCCCAGTTCAACACCTCCTGGGCAGCCGCGGCGAGGGGGGGCAGCGCGAACGATTTTACGCTGCTCTACGCGGTCATCTCCCTGGACGGGTCTGTTCACGGGACGATCAATTTCAGTAACTATTCGGGCTTAGCGGATACACCAGAACTGTATTTTACAGGCACAGGCAACGACGGAAGCCTATTATCGTATGGCAGCGATGCGACATCGCGAGAGCATTATGAAACCGTTAACTTAGGAACGGTCGCGAATAACACCGCGCTTGTGAACTACGGCGTCAACTCGCAGGGGACGGCACCGGGCTCGGTCAGCAGCGGCAATATCTCTACCGATCTGGGGCGCTTCTTGGGAACCGGGGAAATCACAACGCTCGCCGACTTCACATCAGTTAAGGGGCGCTTGACGATTTCCGACGGTGAATCCGGGTCGATTAATTTGGTGGGACTCGCCAACGCCTCCATCACGTACTATTACGATCAGGTTCCCGAGCCTTCCACGCTGGCCCTGCTCGGGTTCGGCTGCGTGACCGTTCTGATGCGCCGCCGGTTCAAGAAGACCGCGTGCTGATTTCTGACTGCCGCGCCCCGCCCGTTCCGGCGGGTTCAGGCAGTGACGGCAGAATGAACGCCCCTTTTTAGGGGATGAACTACTGTGCCACCCCCAACTTGGAGGGTTATTATGCCCACATCCCCTTTTCGCATGTTTCTGCCCCGTCGGCCCGCATTATCACGCGTCCATGCCACATTGCCCACCATAGTCTCTGGTTTTCGGAAAGCGCGGAATACTCTCTACTGTCGGGACACCAATGAACTTTGGCTCATGTGCGGCATCGGCCTGCTCACCTTGACCGCCTATGTCCTCACGCTCTCGCACGGCGTGGTCCCGGGCGGCTCCGCCATTGAGACCGGCAAAGCGCTCGGCCTGCTGCCGTCCCTTCCGGCAACCCACCCGCTCGGGTTGCTGGCCGCCCGTATCGTCACAAAAATCCCCTGCTTTGAAACGGTGTTCCGCCTCAACCTGTTCTCGGCGGTTTGCGGCAGCCTGGCGGCGGCCTGGCTCTTCCGCATCACGAAGCGGATCATCTTCGAATTCATCCGCGACGCGCCCTCCCTCCAACTGGTTCCGATGGGCGACGAGGATCCTGCCAGCGCGCCATTCAAAGCCTCCGCAGATCATCCCATGACAGACGGCGACTCCGTGGAACACATCGTTTCCACCTTGGGCGGGATCATCACCGCGATCGCCTTCGCCTTTTCGGCGCCCATCTGGATCGCCTCGACCTGCCTGCACATGCAGCCGTTCACGCTCCTCCTTCTGTTCGTTTGCTTGGATCTTGTGGCCTGCTATCACTTCACGGGAAAAGCCAGCGCTTGCGTAGCCGCCGTGTTTCTGCTGGGCCTCGGCCTGGTCGAGTCGGTTACCTTCGTCGCGCTGGCGCCCCTCGCCATCGTCCTGATGCTCCTGGCAAGCATCCGCTACAGCCACATCTCAGAGTCCTTTGTCCTCCTCATGCTGGCGACGGGTTTCTCAGGCTTGGCCGCCAATCTGCTGCTCTTTCTGCTGCAGTCCGAGTGGGGGCACACCTTCAGTTCGGACCACTTTTTCGGCTTGCTCTCAAGCCTCGCACATCAGCATACGGGCGCATTCCTGCGCGGCCTGCCGAAGATCGGCGGCGCCTTAATCTTCCTGCAAACAACCGGCCCGCTCCTGCTCGCCCTAGTCAGCCTTCGGGTGTTCTACTCTCATCAAGACGAGGTCGCGCGGTGGAAGTGGGCCCTCGCTAACCTCATGATCGCAGGCGTTTCGCTGGCCTGCCTGATGAACCTGCCTAAAACCGCGTGGGCCCTCGCTCGCGAGGGCAGCCACTTGCCCGTCATACCCGCCTTATCCATCGCCATCGCCACCGGTGCGGTGTTTGTCTTCTGGTGCCTGTTTGCCGTCGTGCCGAAACGTGAAGACCCCGACGATCAGCATGCCACTTCGCTGGGGTTGCGCCTGTTGGGCTTTGGCATGTGCGGCCTCCTGGGCATCGTGACCCTGCGTGCGATCAACACGAACGCGGATGACGCCGACGGGCGGAGAGCCTTGTTTGCCGACCGTATCGCCTATGCCATGCTCGATCAGGCAGGAGCCGCACGCTGCCTCCTGACAGACGGCACCCTTGACCTGAACCTGCTCATCGGCAGCCACTTGAGCGGAAGAAACCAGACCTTCCTGCCGTGTCCCAGAACGGCGGAGGGTGAGAAGTCAATCACGTCTGACAAGCAAGCGCCGTTCCGGCTCACCCTTCCGGGAGCGGATGACGTTCCGAAACCCTCCGCCGCCGCGTTCGTAGAGCAGTGGCTTCAGAAAAATCCCAAAGCACGCGGACAAGTCGCCGTCATAGGAGACCCCGGTGTCTGGCAGCGTGCAGGTCTTCTTCCGGTGCCCAACGGCCTGCTTTACTCTGGCGCAACAGAAATCGGCCGCAGCGAGGCCAAGGCTCTGCTCGCCCGGAGCCAAGAGTCCTGGCTGCGTATCGCCCCGTATCTGATTGAAGACCCTGCCCTGCGCCCCGAGCTGCGCCTTGTGCACTCCCGCATCCGCTCGCATGTGAGCCGCATGGCCAACGATCTCGGCGTACTTCTGGAGCATCTGGAGGACAGGCCGGCTGCGGACACCGCATACGGCGAAGCCTTGCGCTTGGACGAGCGTAACCTCTGCGCCATGCTCAACCGGTATGGGCTATCCCTGCGCGACAGGACGCTGGGCGCTCCGCTCGAATTCGTCAAACTCATGACGACCGTCACCGCTCAAGCCGGCTTCTTCGACACATTCGACAGCGAGGTGCGGCGCGGCGGCATGTTGTCTCGCCAAGAGGCTGACAGGGTTCTGCCCGCCGTGATGTTGGACTATGGCTTGGGAACGAAACCGCCCGAAACGATGCTCAACCTGCTTGACAAATGGTTGATGCTGTCGCGTCAGATGCCGCGTACCCAGCCCCCTTCCACGCTTGCGGCAGCCGAACCGGTCGACAAGGCACCTGACCTGAAACTCACGCAAGCGATGGCCGCTCTGTTGGGCGGAAAGCCGGTTCGCGCGGAAAGATTGTTGCGCCTGCTCGTCAGAAACCAGCCGGGTAATCTCTCCGCCTGGTCCCTACTCGCCGAGATCCTCATGAACCGCGGCGAAACGAAGGAGATCCAGGACGCCATCATTCCCGCGATGCGCACCGCATCCGGCCTGGGCGACAACACCCTCGCCGACATGACGCAAGGCTGCCTCCTGATGCGGGTCACCCCGCCCCGTCCGGCTGAGGCGCGCGCCTGCTTTGACCGCGCCCTGTCGCTGAATCCCAAGCTGCCGGTCGCCGGCGACCGGCTGCTGAGCGTCGACCGGCTGCTCGGAGACGCCGCACAGATCGAGGCGGATGCGCTCAAGATCGTCTCAGGCCTTCCCGACCATACCGGCGCAAACGCCATTCTGGGAAGCCGCCGCCTAGCCCAGAAGCGCTACGCCGAGTCAGAGGGCTTTCTCCGTCAGAGCATCAAAAGCCAGCCGACGGCAGGCGCACTGAATGATCTGGCCGAGTTGCTCCGCCAGCAGAACAAACCTGCCGAAGCCGAACAGCAGGCCCGCCTGGCCATCCGGTCCGCCCCCAATTTCTATCAGGCCTGGGACACGCTGGGCAACATCCTCCTTGAAACCGGCCGAACCGACGAGGCGTACAGCCCGCTTCACTGCGCGTTCGCTCTGGGAGCTAACGACCCCCGCCTTTACCTGACGCTTACGCGCCTGCGCATCAAGGAAGGCAATCTGAAAGAGGCCACCCGGATTCTCGACTCGGCGAAGACCCTGCTCAGCAAAACAGCCCCTTCTGTGCGTGACGACCACGCCCACCTCATGCGCAGTCTGCAATCCCTCGCGGGCAATCCCTGAGCCAGCGAAAACGAGCGCTCGGGGCAGACGGCGCAGACGCGTCATGGAAACATCACCTACACAAAAGGCCGCACCCTCTCCCAGAACCGCCTGCGGCGCCTGTCCCCCTAGCCCGCCTCCGCGACGCGGCGCCCCTCTTGCGTGGATCGTCGGCCTCACCTCGTTGGCGGTCTATGCTCTGACGCTCTGCCCCGCCGTCTATCCGGGCGCATCCGCCTGTTCAGTGGCGGCCGCTCTGAACCTGCTTCCCGACCTGCCAGTCCGCAATCCCGTCTGGAGGTTCGCGGCCCAGTCCGTCGCCTCCATCCCGCTCTTCGACCTGCCCTTTCGCCTCAACTTCTTCAGCGCACTCTGCGGCGTGCTCGCCTCGGTCCTGCTTTTTCACCTGACCCGCCGCGTGCTGTCCGAAGGCCTTCAGCGCGAAGCCCGACAGGAGGTCGTCCCCGGAGCCGGCGAAGCGCTTTCCGTACAGGATGCCGCGCCGCTCTCCGGACCGGTCGTACCTGCCGTCTGCGCAGCCTCGGAGACCATCGCCAAAAGGGCCGGCCTGTTGACCGCGCTCGCCTTCGCGCTCGGCGCGCCCTTCTGGTCTGCATCGGTCAGCCTGCATCCCCAGACCTTTGACCTTCTTCTCTTTTTCGCGCTGCTGCTGCTTCTGGTGAAGGCCGTTTTCGAGGGGAACACCTTCTGCACGCTCGCGGCCTGCTTCCTCGGCTGCCTGGGCATGGCCGAATCCGTACTCTTCGTTGCTGCGGCTCCGGCGGTCGTTTTTCTGCTTTTTAAGGCGTCGGCCAATCATGACCACCTCCCTCGACCGTTTGAGCCACCCGCTCTCTTCGCGGGACTTCTCGGGCTCGGCTGCGGCTTGGCCTCCCTGTTTAGCATAGACGGTATGGGACACACGTTTGACATCCTTCAGCCAGACGTTCCGTTCCTTGTGATCGCGCAGGCCCATCTGTCCGAGCTGAAGCAGGGCTGGGGGCGCCTGGAATGGCGGCCCATGCTGTTCGCAGCCCTTCCCCTTCTGGCCATGGCATGGGGCACCACTCTCTTCCTCACCAGCCGCGAGTCCCGCGCACAATCGTCTTGGTGCCTTCTGGGCGTGCTTGCCACCCTCGCCGCGGCCGCCTGCCTGCTGGGACTCCCCTATACGCCGTGGGGCGCAGCCCGGCAGGGGTTCCACACCCCCGTCTACGCCGGCCTTGCCACCGCCCTGACGGTCGGGCTCGTCTACACCTACTGGCGCCAGTTGCGAACCGTTCTCCAAACGTCTCCGGACGAAGACGAGGCGCCGCAGGCGCCGCTGCAGGCGCAGCTGCAGCGCACCCTCTCACGCTGGATGGCCGGCTTCACCGTCGCGCTGGTCCTCTTAGCCCCGCTCCGCAACGCGGGCGAGGCCGACGGGCGGAACGGTGCCTTTGCAGACCGTGTCGCATGCGAGTTGCTCGCCCTGTCAGACGACACCTGCCGTCTCGTCCCTGATGGCGCTCTCGGCCTTCATCTGCGGATTCAGGCCCGGCTCCAAAATCTTCAGCCGGCCCTGACACACGAGGCGCTTGCAAAACCCCGCACGCACAAGGGGTCAGGGTTCAGGAAGCCAGGGTTCAGGCCGGAATCGCCCCCTGAACCCCGAACCCTGAACACTCCTCTTGCGAAAACCGGTGGCTTTGCAAGCGCCTCACAGGTGATCCCCGACGCCCACCCGACGGCGAGGGAGCCCGAGAGCATCCCCCTGCCCGACGTCCCGCAACGCATGCGGACATATGAGACCTTCTGGCGTGCGCTGGAGCCGCTCCTGTCACGCGATCTGGAACGCCCGCCGGCTCTGGCGTCGCTGTTGCGCGACGCCCGCCGCCAGGCCAGCCGCATCTCCAACGACCTCGGCGTTTCCCTCGATGGGCGGGGCTGCGACAGCGAGGCCGCACTCGCCTACGGGCACGCCCTGCGCCTAGATCCTAACAATCGCTGCGCGTCGTTCAACCGTTACGGGCTGGACCTCCGCAACTTTTCGCTGGGAGCCTCCGCCGACCAGGAGAGTCTGGTCCTGCAGGCCGCAGAGCGGCTCGAACGGGGGTTCCTGTTCGAACGCTGTGCCGCCCGTTACGGCGCGCTGCGCAGCCAGCCCGCCGACTTGCTCGAGACCCTAAACGCCACCGCCGCACACCCGCTCGTCCTCCAATGGGTCGCCTATTGCCAGAGCCGCGCGACAGACACGCTGCGCCTGCCGCCACCCGCCGACGGCGCAACGCCCGCCAAGGAAAACACGCTGGAACTGGCCACCCACGCGATGCGCGCAGGAGACCTGGCAGGTGCCGAGACCCGCCTACACGCCTTTCTGCGTGCCCATCCCGACAGCCTTTCCGGCTGGTCGCTGCTGGCCGGCATCCTGCTCGACAGCGGCAGGTCGGCCGAGGTCGCGTCCCTCGTGCGCCCGGCGATGCGTGCGGCGGCAGGCGAGTCCGGGCATGAACTCGTCGACCTGATCGAGGGACGCCTGGCGCTCCATTCGGCGCCTCCCCGCAACCGCGACGCTCGGCTCTTCTTCGCCCGGGCGCTCACGCGCCATCCCGGCCTCAAAGAGGCTCAGGATCACCTGCTGCAGACCGACCTCCTGATCGGCGACGCCGCGCTCATTGAAGCGGACACCTCCGACATTCTCAAAGCCGATCCGCGTCACGGCCCCGCCAACACCCTCCTGGGCGGCATCCGGCTCGCGCAGCAACGCTATGACGAGGCCGAGAATCACCTGCGCAGAAGCGTCGCGTCACGTCCTTCTGCGGGAAACCTGACCGATCTTGCCGGCCTGCTCCGCATCAGGAAAAATCTCGCGGACGCAGAAAAGAATGTCCGCCATGCCCTCCGGCTCGACCCGGACTTCTTTCTCGCCTGGGACACCTTGGGTAGCGTCCTCGCCGACCAGAACCGGCTGGTCGAAGCCGAAACGGCAATCGGACGCGCCCTTTCGCTTGGCGCAAACGATCTGCGCCCGCGCCTCACCTGGGCCAAGCTGAACCTGAGGCTGCGGCGGACCAGCGAAGCCCGCCAGATCCTGACTCAGGCGGAGCCCATGGTGGCCAGTGCGTCCGCTGCGGCCGGCAACGACTTCGCCAGCCTCTCGAAGGAACTGGAAGAACTGGCCGGGCAGCGGTGAGCGGGAGGGCCAGCCGTGCGGATCAATTTCCTTGAAATGAATAAATGGAAACTGCGCTGCGAGACTGCTATACTTTCTCACACAAGGTAAACCCGTGAATACCCCCCCCTCTAGCCGAGCGGCCACAGACGGCCAGCGAGTGGCCGTGTTGCCGCTCACCCAGTCCTTGCTGCGTGACGCGCGAGCCATGTGGTTCGTACTGGCGGCCGGCCTGCTGATTACCGCCGCAGCGACCTGCTCCATGTGGGAGAGCGTGAAGCGGCGTGCGGAGCACGAATTTTTTCTGCACGTCAAGGAGTATCAGCGACTCCTGTCTTCGCGCCTCGACGACCATGCGCGCATTCTACAGAGCGGCGCGGCGCTCTTTCAAGCCTCCGATTCGGTCACGCGCGCGGAATGGCATACCTTCGCTCATTATCTGCAGCTCGAGAAGCAGCTCCCCGGCATCCAGGGCATGGGCTTCGCCTTGCTGATCCCGCGCGCCGAACTATCGCGGCACCTCCTGTCGATCCGCAACGAGGGGTTCCCCGCGTACACCGTGCGCCCGGAAGGTGATCGGGACATCTACACGTCCATCATCTATCTGGAGCCCTTCACGAACCGCAATCTGCGGGCCTTCGGCTATGACATGTTCTCGGAGCCTGTCCGCCGGACCGCCATGGAGCGTGCGCGGGACACGGGCTCCGCGGCGCTCTCGGGCAAGGTTGTCCTGGTCCAGGAAACCGATGCGGATGTGCAGGCTGGCACCTTGATGTACGTCCCAGTCTACCGCAACGGCCTGCCCGCAGACACCGTCGAACAGCGCCGCGCCGCCCTCCTGGGCTGGGTCTACAGCCCCTACCGGATGACCGATCTGATTCAGGGCATCTTCGGCGACCGCGACCTCACGCAGGAGAAACAGCACCACCTGGAAGTCTTTGACGGCAACCAGCCGTCTCCCCAAGCCTGCCTCTACCGCTGCCACCCGGCGGAGCATGACCGCATCTGGCCCGCAGTTCGCCATACGCAGTTCGTTCCGATTGCCTTCAACGACCACTGTTGGACCCTGAGCCTGGCACAGACCGGAGGTGGACTTCTCTCTGTCGACTACCTGCGCGTCTGGCTCGTCTTGGTCGGCGGTCTATTCATCTCGCTGCTTCTCTTCGCTCTGCTCCGCGCCCTGCTCAACACCTATACCCAAGAGCAGCGGAAAGCGGAGGAGGCTCTACAGGTAAGCGAGTCCAATTTCCGAGCGTTTTTCGAATCCATGACCGACATGATCATCGTGGGCACGCCCGAAGGCTGTATCATCTTCACAAACACGGTGGTCACCCGTACGCTGGGATACTCCCCTGACGAGCTAACGTCCAAGTGCCTGCTCGACCTGTACCCGGCTGACAGGCGTCAGGAGGCCGAGGCCATCTTCGACGCCATGTTCCGGGGCGAGAACCAAAGCTGCTCCTTGCCGCTGTCAAGCAAGGACGGCACCCTCGTGCCTACCGATAGCCGCCTCTGGCGCGGCCAGTGGAACGGCGAACAGTGCCTCTTCGGCATCTACAAGAACCTGAGCGTGGAGCAGGAGGCGCAGCAACGTTTTGAAACGCTGTTCCGCAACAACCCCAGCCTGATCGCGCTCTCCTCCTTGCCTGACCGCCGGTTCGTTGATGTAAACGATGCCTTTGTGACGACGCTGGGCTACTCCCGTCAGGAGGTCATCGGCCACACCACCGGAGACCTCAATCTGTTCATGGTGCCGGAACTGCAAGTCTCGGTCGCGTCCCAACTTCAGTCGGAGGGTCACCTCTCCGGCGTAGAACTGCAGGTCCGCTGTAAGGACGGAACGGTTCTCTACGGGCTCTTCTCCGGCGAAGTGCTGAAAAGCCAGGGGCAGCCCTATCTCCTAACCGTCATGACCGACATTACGGCGCGTAAACAAGCCGAAAGGGATCTGACCCAAGCCCGCGATACGGCCGAAGCCGCCACCCGCGCCAAAGGCCTGTTTCTGGCCAACATGTCGCACGAGATCCGCACGCCCCTCAACGCCATCCTCGGTTACGCCCAGATCCTGTCGCACACCTGCTCGGCCTGCGAGACCGGGAATCAAGGCGTGGCGACGATCCTGAAAAGCGGGGAGCACCTGCTCGACCTGTTGAACAACATCCTGGCCTCCGTCAGGCTGGACAGCCAGAAGACGCGTCTGGAGGATACCGGTTTCGACGTCCACCTCTTGCTGAACGACATTTGCCTGATGCTGAAGCACGGCACGCCCGAGCACCGGCTCGCGATCAGCGCAACGTGGACGCCCGCCATCCCTCAGTTCATCCGCGCAGACAAGGGGAAAATACGCCAGGTGCTTTTCAACCTTGTCGGTAACGCGACCAAGTTCACCAAGGCGGGCTCCATCCGGCTTGAGGCCGACCGTCTGGAGACCGACGCCGACGGCCACCCCCTCGCTCTGCCAGACGCGCAAATGATGATCGCCCTCCGCGTGAAGGACACGGGTTGCGGCATTCCCGACGACTTCCTGCCGCGCCTGTTTGAGCCCTTCGAACAAGCCGGCCAACACACCCAAACCTCGACGGGCGCCGGCTTGGGATTGACGATCAGCCGCCGTATCGCGCGCGCCATGGGCGGAGATATCACCGCGCAGAGCGTCGAGGGCCAGGGAAGCACGTTCCTCTTTTCGTTCGTGGCCAAACCCGACTACGGCGAGCACACCCAGACGGCTCTTCCGTCTGCCGAGCCGGAACCCTCCCTGGCCGAATCACGTTGCCGTGTTCTGATCGTCGATGACGATGACGATAACCGGAAGATGCTGAGCACCATGTTGACGCGTGCCGGCTTTGTCACAGCTCTGGCCGCAAGTGGCCAGCAGGCGCTGGACGCCCTTACCAAGCACGCGCCGATCAATGTCGTTCTCATGGACGCCTGCATGCCGGGCATGGACGGCATCGAAGCCATACGCCGGATACGCGAGCGCCCGGGCATGGCAGACCTGCCGATCCTGTTAGTCACCGGCCTGAGCGAAGGAGATGAGGCGTCGACCGCCGAGGCCGCCCAGGCGAACGGCTGCGTCTTCAAGCCCTTCAAACGGGAGCAGCTTCTTCAGGAAATCCAGAGGGTCATAGAACAGGATCGTACAGGCGACGTCCCCTCCGCCCACACGGGAACGCAGGAAGCGCAACAGCCACCCGCCTGTATCCCCCATGAGGCTTTCCGCAGCCTCCCTGCCGCGCTCGCCTCCGCGTTCGAACTTGCGGTTAGCTGCGGCGACATCACCACCTTGCGCAGCACTCTCCCCGCAGTCAAAAACCTGAACCCGCTGCTGGCCGATCACCTGAGCCCGCTGATCGCCGCCTACGATTACGACGCCTTGCGCCGGCTGCTCGACCCTAACCCCGGAGATCCCGCATGAGTACGAAAAAACCCACCCTAATGATCGTCGATGACGAGCCCACGAATCTGGACGTGCTCGGCACCATACTTCGTCAAGCGTCCTATGAGGTGGCCGCCTTCCCTCGCGGCGCACTCGCCCTTGCCGCCGCGCCGCGCGTGATGCCGGACTTGGCGCTGCTCGACATCCGCATGCCGGAGATGGACGGCTATGAACTCTGCCGCCGCCTCAAGCAAGACGAGCGCCTGAGGATGATCCCCGTCATCTTTCTGAGCGCCTTGTCAGAAACCCGAGACAAAGTCCTTGCCTTCGAGGTGGGGGCTGTGGACTACATCCCCAAACCGCTCAGCGAGCCCGAGGTGCTGGCGCGCGTGCGCACCCACCTGACGCTGCGCAAGCATCAGCTCCACCTTGAAGACCTGGTTCTCCAGCGAACGCGGGAGCTGGATGCCGCGCACCGGCGCCTGCGCATTTGGGACGAGGCCAAGACCCACTGGATCCAGATGCTCGCACACGAGCTGCGCACCCCGCTGACAGGCGTCTTCGGCGTCGCCTCCAGCCTCTTCGACGAGATTCCGCCGGAGCGGGACGTGGCCGAACTCCGCTCCGATTACGACCTGTCGTGCCGGCGGATCGTCAAGCTCATCGACGACGCCACCACGCTGGCGACCATCGACGTGGCGTCGGGCAGCTTCGATAGCAAGCCGATCCTCATCGTCGACGCGCTGGTCAGCGCCGTGGCCAGCGCCCGGCTCAGGGCCGAGGATGTCACATTCGTGCCCCGCTTCGACCGGACACCTACAGGGCAGACCCTCGCCTCGCCCGCCCTCTTGGACCGCGCGATTGCCGATCTGCTGGTCACCGCCGCCTGCTGCACATCCTCCGGTGGCCAAGTCGGCATCCTCGTCAGTCAAACGGGCGACCACATCGCCCTCGACATCGCCACGCAGGGAAAGAAGTTGCCGGCCGATGACCTCGACACCTTTTTCGATATCTGCGAGCAGCGCACCCTCCACAAGGGCGGCGCCGACTTCGGGCTTGCACCGGCGCTCGCCTTCCGTATCCTGCAACTCTTCGACGGCACTGCAACCGTCCGCAACGGCGAGACCGAAGGCATCGTGATCGAGGTGCGCCTGCCACTCTTGTGACACTCTGCCTGATCTGTTAATTGAGTCCGAGTTATGCTGCTACCTGCGTTCAGAAAACTGTTCAGAAAGGGGGCCGCCCACGTCCAAGCCCAGCGCCTGGCCGACGGCTCGCTGCGAAATGTCGAGGTTTCCCCAAGCAGGCGCACCCTGCTGCACTCCATCATTTACGGCATCACGGAGCACAAGCAGATGGAGGAGTCGCTGCGCGAGAGCGAGACCAACTTCCGCACCTTTTTCGAGACCATGACCGACATGATCATGGTGGGAACTCCGGAAGGCCGGATTCTCTTCACCAATGCCAGCGTCGCGCGGACGCTGGGGTACACGCCAGACGACCTGAGCCGCATGCACCTGCTCGACCTGCACCCGCAGGACAGACGGAGCGAAGCCGAGGCGATCTTCACTGCCATGTTCCGCGGCGAGCGCGAGAGCTGCCCCCTGCCGCTGGCGCGCAAAGACGGCGGGCTGGTGCCGGTCGAGACCCGCGTCTGGTTCGGCAAGTGGAACGGAACGCGATGCCTCTTCGGCATCTGCAAAAGCCTGAGCGCTGCGCAGGAGGCCAAGCAGGCCGAGGACAAGATCAACCGGCATGCCAGCCTGATCAACTCCCTGCTCGACTCGACTTCCGACATCATCTTCTACAAGGACATCCGCGGCGTGTACTTGGGCTGCAATCCCGCCTTCACTGAATTCGTCGGGAAGCCGAGGGAGGCGATCATCGGCAGATCCGACAATGATCTGTTTGCCCCCGAAATCGCAGACGTGTTCAAGCAGAACGACCAGCGCATGCTGGCCTTGTGCGAGCCACGCCACAATGAGGAGCAGATCACCTATCCCGACGGACGGCAGAAGCACATTGACACCCTCAAGACGCCCTACTGGGGGCCGGACGGCCTATTGATCGGCATACTCGGCGTCAGCCGCGACATCACCGAGCGCAAGCGGACGGAGGCGGAGTTCGCGCGACTTTCTGCCTTCCAGGGCGAACTGATGCATCTGGCGACTGCGTTCGTAAACATCCCGCTTGATCAGCAAGACGCGGCCATTGACCAATCTCTGGCGCTCATGGGGCAGCTCATCCAGGCGGATCGAGCGTACCTGTTCGCCTACTCCTTCAGCGAGGGCACCATGTCCAACACCCACGAGTGGTGCGGCGAGGACGTCAAGCCCGCGATCGACAATCTGCAGGCGATCCCGAACGCCCTGTTTCCCGACTGGGTCGAGGCGCACCTGCGCGGTTCGCTCGTACACATACCCAGCGTGGCGGCGCTTCCGCCCGACAGCTCACTGCGCCAGGTGCTCGAGCCTCAGGGCATCCGCTCGCTCATCACGCTTCCGCTGATGCAGGACTCGGCGTGTCTGGGCTTCGTGGGGTTCGATGCCGTGCTCGAAGAGCGCAAATGGCGCGAGGAGGAAGTGTCCCTCCTGCGCGTGCTGGCGGAACTCTACTCGCATTTCCAAGCCCGCCGCACAGCCGAACGCGAAACCCGCGAACTCCAGCAGCGGCTGACTCAGGCCCGAGACGAGGCGCAAGCGGCCGTCCTCGCCAAAAGCCTGTTTCTGGGCAACATGTCGCACGAAATCCGGACACCCCTCAATGCCATCCTCGGCTACGCCCAGATCATGGAGCGCGAGTGTCGGAACTGTCCGACGGGACAACGTCTGAATGCGATCACCCGCAGCGGGCAACATCTTCTGGAGCTGCTCACGGATCTGCTGGAACTGGTGCGCAGTGACGCCCATATCATCACGCTCACACCGACCAGCTTCGATCTCTATCGAGCGCTGGAAGACGCTCTCCTGATGTTCGCCAGGAGCCCGGCAGCGCAGACCCTGAAGCTTGAAGCCCTCCACAGCCCCGAGGTGCCTCGGTTCATCCGCGCCGACTCCGGAAAAATCCGCCAAATCCTCGTGAATCTGCTCGGCAATGCCGTCAAGTTCACCGAAAAGGGCAGCGTTCGTCTGTCCGCCTCCGTTCTCTCTGACAGCACCCAGGAAGGGCGCATGCTTGCCGTCGATGTGGAGGATACGGGATGCGGCATCAGCGATGATGAGATTGGCCGTATCTTCGATGTCTTTGAGCAGACGGCGAGCAGCCGGAAGAGTGGCAAGGGCACGGGACTGGGGCTTCATTTAAGCCGCCGCTACGCTCGGGCGCTCGGGGGCGATCTCACCGCAACGAGCCGGCCCGGCATAGGCAGCCGCTTCCGCTTCACCTTCCGCGCGCAGGCCGAAAGTGACGGCTCGGCCGAACACCCCCGACAAGGCAACGTGCGTCGTCTCGCCTCCGACCAACGCACGTACCGAGCCCTCGTGGTGGACGACGACCTCTCCAACCGCGACGTGCTCGCCGGCATGCTGACAGCCGTCGGGTTCAGAGTTGAAACGGCAGACTGCGCCCCGCAGGCGCTTCACCGGCTGAGCCAGGCCGATGACGTTGATCTGGTGCTGATCGACAAATGCATGCCGGAGATGGACGGCTACGAGGCCATTGGGCATATCCGCAAACTGACCAGCGGGCGAGACCTTCCAATCTTGGTCGTGACGGCGTCCTGCTTTGCCGATGAGAACGCCTTGGCCATGGCCGCCGGCGCGAGTGGGTTGGTCGCGAAGCCCGTGCTCCAGGAGCAGCTCTTCCAAGAGATCGGCCGCGTCGCTAACGTCCGCTATGAGTATGAGCGCGCGCCACCTTCTAATCCCGTCGCTGCGGCGCCCTCCGCACCCGATCCCGAGGCGCTCGCCCGCCTACCGGCAGATCAGCTTCTCATTCTCGACCAGGCCCTGCACAGCGGAGACATCCTGCTGCTGCGCAAAACCGTCGCACAGATCGCGTGCGAGCAGGCGGAATTGGCCGCCGGAATTCGTGTGATCATCGACGCCTACGACTATGAGCGCTTGCTCCACCTGCTGGGTGCCGCTCGAAAGGAAACGCGGGCCTCGTGATCACGCCGGGCTCGCTGAATAAGGACGCTCTAAACAAGGATCTCACCTATGAAGAATGCCTCCTCTCTCTTCACAACTCCGGCCACCATCATGGTCATTGATGACGAGCCCGAAAACCTGAACGTGTTAGAGGCGTCGCTTACCCATGCCGGCTATCGCGTGTCCGTCTTTCCGCGCGGAGATTGGGCACTCGCCGCTGCGCAAGATAACCCGCCCGATCTTGTCCTGCTCGATATCCGGATGCCGAACATGAACGGCTACGAAGTCTGCCGGCGCTTCAAGAGCGATGACCGGCTCAGTTTTATCCCCATCATCTTCATCAGCGTACTCTCCGCTTCTGAAGACATCACCTTGGGGTTTGAGATGAGCGGGGCTGACTACATTGTCAAGCCGTTTCGCGAACCCGAAGTGTTGGCACGCATTCGGACGCATCTGGACTTACGCCAACACCAGTTCCACCTCGAGCGGCTCGTCCTTCAGCGGACCTTCCAACTGGATGAGGCCAACCGGCGGCTGCGCGTGTTGGATGAAGCGAAGACCCACTGGATACACATGCTCGGCCACGAACTGAGGACACCGCTGACGGGCGTTTTTTGCATTGCCGAATCGATGTTTCTCGAACTCCCCCCAAGCCCGAGCGTCACCGAACTGCACGACCATTACAATTGGGCCTGCGGCCGCATCCAAAAAATCCTCGCCGACGCCACGACACTGGCCACAATCGGCGCGTCTCAGGAGCTCTTTGCACGTCAGCCGACCTCTGTCGCAGAAGCACTGTCCCATGCGCTGATACAGGTACGGAGCAAAGTCACAGATGTCGCGTTCACATCCGCACCTGACACGACACCAACGGCCTTGACGCTTGCCTCGCCCGACCTCTTACGCAGAGCGCTTGAGGATCTGATAGCCACCGCCGCTTGCTGTACGCCCTCCGGCGCCCACGTTTGCGTCCACGTCAGCCAAACGGGAAGCCTCATCGCCATCGACATCGCCACGCTGGGCAAGCGGTTGCCTCCCGAAGAGCTCGCCACCTTTTTCGACATCGGCGAGCAGCGCACGCTCCACAAGGGCGGCGCCGATTTCGGGCTCGGGCCGGCGCTCGCCTTCCGCATCCTCCAGCTCTTCGACGGCACAGCAGCCGTCCGCAACGGCGAGACCGAGGGCATCGTGATCGAAGTGCGCCTGCCGTGTCTCCAAGCGTGAGCCTCTACCACCGATAATACCGGTAGGGATCGTCGCCCGCCTCGGGCACATCCAGATAGTAGCTCGTGAGCCACGCCCGCTCGACCGGCCCCTCAAAACGCGTGCCCAACGGGCTCCCCAGCTCGGCCCCCAGATTCGCCAGCAGCCGCGCCGCCATCGCGTTCGCCCGCCTTTTGCTGGTGCGCAGGTACGGCTTGGCCTTCTCGTCGATCAGCCACGGCGGCACCTGCCACAGCACGAGGCAGCCCTTGCCGTGCCGGATCACGCGCAGCGCCGGGCTCGACGTCTCCCGCTCGCCCTCGGGCACGACCAGCGCGTCGAACGCCATCCGCCCGTGCCACGCCCAGTCGGCGTTGCAGAGCCCGTTCAGCTCCGGCGGCAGCCGCCCGATGCGCGCGAAGCAGGCGTTCGTCCTCACCGTCTCCACCGGCACCGGGCACCACGTCTTCAGCTCCTCCCCGCTCATTCCCATGCACACAACATTCAATCCCTGTTCAAGCGCCAGCGCCAGCCCCTGCGGCGCGGCCGCGCCCGGCCCCGCCACCAGCAGGCATCCCGCCCCGCCGCGCGAGCCTTCCCCGCCCGCCACACCGAGCTGCCGCACCAGCTCCTCGCACGCTCCGCCGCCGACACGCACGGTCTTGCGCGTGTCTTCCGGCTTGGCGCGATCGAGATACCCCAGCAGATTCACCACCAGCCGGTCCACCACGGGATCGGGCGCCGTGCGTCCCGTCACATCCAACTGGCAGAAGACAACGCGCCCGCGGCCCTCGACCGTCTCCAGCAAGGCCGCGTACTGCAGGTCGAACTCGCCGTCCGCCAGCGCCCGCCAGTCACCCTTGGCAGGCTTCTCGATCAGCACCGACGCCACGCTGCCGCGGCCGCCGCAGCGCCACACGCGCGTGTTATAAAACCCGCACCACGTCCAGAGCGGGTCATGCGTCTCGGCCTCCGGCAGCCCCTCCAGATGCGGCGTCAGCAGCGTGGCCGAGCCCGACCAGTCGCGGAAAGCCGCCGCGTCGAAACCCTGCGTCGCCGGATGCGCGTAGCGCGGGAAGAGCTGCCGCGAACCGCGCTCGGCCACGCGGAACCCCAGCAGCCCCTCCAGCACCGCAGCCCGCTGCTCGAAGACCAGCACCCGCAGCCCGTGCGCCACGCCCGCCAGCCACGGCAAGCCCTTGGCGTCGAGCGCCTCGCGCCCGATCACCACCACCTCGTCCGCCCTCGGCGCGCGGCTGCCGTCGAAGCGCGCGTACGGCACCGCCAGGCGGTCGAACAGCCGGGCCGTCAGGCCCTGCGGGTCGTAGAGCAGCACCGGCGCCGTCAGCCGCGGCGGCAGCGGACGCTTCACCGCGCGCAGCGCGAACTCGTCCACCTGCACCTCGCCGCCCTCGAACTCGAACACCGCCGTCAGCCGGTAGTCCGCCCCGTCCTTCGCCTCCGCCGGCAGCGTCAACGCCACCGGCACGACCGCCTTGCCGCCTGCCGCCACCTCCGCCTGCCCCGTCTCCTCCAGCAGCTTACCAATAACTTGAGCGTTGAGCGTTGAACGTTGAGCGTTGAGCGTTCGAGTCCCCCCCTCGCCTGTTCCATTTCCGCAGGGTGTGTGCTTGTCGCTCCCCTGCCACAGCCGCCACGTCCATTTCACCCGCTGAGCGCGCCGGCGGTCGTTGAGGACCACCAGGCTCTTCTTGACCGCTTCGCCCGGCGCGAACAGATGGTCCTTGGCTGTGAACGCCTCGGCCGGACCGCCGATAAACGCGCAGTCGGGCCTGTTCCAGCGCAGCAGCGCCCGCCCCATCGCAGTGGGCAGATACGCCTCCGGCGCGCCCAGGTCGTCGATGAATTGCTTGCCGGGCAGGCTGCGGTCAATCGCGACGCCCGGGCGCTTGAGGTTCTCGAGGCTGCCCTTCAGCTCCGCCGTCGGCGTTTCCGCCACGCGCGTCCAGAAATCGCCCTGGTCCCACGGCAGCATGGCCGACACGCCCCACGCGCGGTGCGAGCGCCAGTTGTCGCCCGCGAACAGCGCCTGCACCTCCAGGTAGTTCTGCTCCAGCGCGCGCAGCGGCTGATTCAGCGTACTCCACGCGAACGGCTTGCCCTTGGCCCACAGCGCCTCCTCGTGATCCAGCGCCTTGACCGCGGCCGCGTCGTCGCGGTAGGCCCTGTCGCCCCAGAACTGCGCCGCGAACTCCGCGGCCCACAGGCTCTGGAACGCCTCGCAGCGCCAGATGAACTGCGGCCCGCGATAGCTCGACCAGCTCGAGATGTGCGGCAGCCCCCACTCCACGAAAAAGAGCGGCTTGACGCCCTGCGTGGCCCAGTGCTCCGTCCAGTCGCTGCGCTCCTGGACCGGCGCCCAGTTGAGGTAGCAGTTCACCGTGTGCATGTCGCCCAGGTTGCCGGACTGGTGGTGGTACACCGGCCGCGTGGGGTCGAGCGCTTTGGCGATGGCGTCGGTGATGCGCGCCTGCTTGCGGTTGCGCTCCCACCAGGCGTTCTTTGATTTCTCGACCTCCGGGATCTCGTACACGCCGTCGATCTTCAGCGGGTTCTGGTCCCCGTAATACCCTGTGGCATTGTGGTTCATCGCGTAGAAGATTACCGACGGGTGGTTGCGCGCCCGGCGGATCAGCCACGCGGTCTGCGCCCGGTAGCGCTCGGCCATCGCGGGGTCGTGCAGCTTGTTGCCGAAATCCTTCATGTGGGGCAGCGAGAAGGCCAGCAGCATGCCCGTCTCGTCGCACGCCTCCAGCAGCCCGTCCAAATAGCCCACCGAGCCGGGCGTGAAGTCATAATTGCCGCCGATGATCGCGTTGAAACCATATTCGAACAGGCGGCGGCAAAGCTCGCCCGCCGCCGCGGCGGAGGCCTTGTCCGCTCCGCCGTTGGCCGAGGTGTTGTGCAGCGCGCGCAGGTGTACCGGCGTGCCGTTCAACAGGAAGTCGCGGCCCGCGATGCGGATCTCGCGGAACCCGAACGCCACGGGCGTCAGCGTATCGAGCGTCTCGCCCGTGTCAGCCTTCAAGGTCAGGCTCGCCGCGTAGCGGTTCTGAGGAGCGTCTGTGTCCCACCGTTTCGCGTCCGCCCAAGACGCGGTGAAACTCAGCAGGCCCGCCGCGTCCGGCGTCAGCGCCTCAGAAGCGAACACCCGCTTCGCCTCGCCGCACCCCGTCACCTCCGCCCGCAGGCGGTACGGCCCCTTGCCCAGGCCTGCGGTTTCGACCGCAAAGGTCACCGTCTTCTCGCGGACCGAGGTGATGACCTGCGCGTCCTCCAGCCGGGCCGCCGCAGGCATGGCGCACAGGTAGAGGTCGCCGGTGATGCCCTTGAGCTTGACGCTCGCCTTGTCGGTAATGATCCGATCCGGCGCCATGAAGGCGTTGCGCTCGGCGGTCAGCGGGCGCGCGGTCACCAGCAGCGCCAGCTCCTGCTCGGCGCCCGGCGTCAGCTTGCCGGTCAGCTCCAGCTCCCCGCCCGGATACCACAGCTCGCCGCACGCCACGCCGTCCACAAAGGCCCGCACGTGCGTCTGCAGCATGGTGAACTCAAGTGCGACGCGCCGCCCCTGCCACGCCTGCGGCACCGCGAAGCGCCGCTTGTACCAAGCCTGCTCGAACGCGCTCGCGCCGCCGCGCTCCTCCAGCCAGGGCGCGAGCCACACCCGCTGCGCGCCGTCCTCGAACTCCCACGTGCCGCTGGGCCAGATGCCCGGAATCTTGAACCAGCCCCAGCAGTCGCCCGCCGCGGGCACGCCCGCCGCCTCCTCGTCCTTCTGCATCGGGCGGAAGCCCCACAGGCCGTTGAGGCAGACCTTCTCACGCGTGGGCGTGGTCTGGCGCCACGCGTCGCCCAGGCCCCAGGGGTCTTTACCCGCGCCCGGCGGCAGCGGAGCGTCGGCCTTGACCAGGGCGCGGACGCGGCTGACGGTCAGCGAGAGCGCCTGAAACTCGACCGTGCCCGACACGCCGAGGTTGCACGGGCTCAGGTGCAGCGCGACCGCCTCGGGCGGCACCGGATACACGCGTTCGCAATCGGTCCACTCCGTAGTGCCGGTCATGCCGAAGACATTGGGCCACTCGCCCACGCGCACGCCTGCGGCATTGTAATAGGCCATCGTGAGCCGCCCCGTCTGATAGCCCTCCTTGCCCAGCGCGACGCCAGTCACCTTCATCTTCATCGAGAGCTTGAGCAGCCCGTACTCCGGCCTCAGCGGAATTTTGAAGTTGACCCCGGCGCCCGCGCCTTCGAGCACCAGCCGGTGACCCGCCGCGTCCTTCTCGATGCGCGCGCTCTTGCCGGCCGGCCAACCGACCGGCCAGCCTTTGCCGTCGAGGTTTGACAAATCCCCGTTGGCGATCAGTTCCGTTCCCAGTTGCGCCCCGGCTGTCAGAGCCAGCGCGCACATCCCAACAAAAAGCATTGAAGTCCGTTTCATGATGGAAGGTCTTCCACTATTCGCCGGATTAGCGAGATTCGCGGTTAAAGAAGTTGAAGTTACAGGTAGCCCGTTTCACCCTTCACGGCACGCGGTCGAGGATCACGATCAGACAGGTGGCGATGGGGCCGAGGAACAAGGAGAGTATCCACCACAGCAGACCGCTGCGTCCCTTACTTTGCGCCAGCCCCGCATTGATCAGGCTGAGCGTGCCCCAGCCCGCGACGAATTGAGTCGGGTCGTTCATACAGAGACCTCCTTTCACTGTTCACCCTACTTTTGCAGAAGTGTGGCCCTGAGTCAACTGATACCGCGACCGATTCCCGCTTGCCGAAAACATCGGTTTGGTCTATATTGTTTCTGCGTGTAGAAACGTACGCGCCTAACAACCACAGTTGAACTTCACTTCCGAGGCAGTATGACCGATCAGAACAAGCAATGCACGGGTCCCGATGAGAACGGCTTCTTTGGAAAATACGGCGGAAAGTTTCTGCCGCCCCAGCTGGAGAAACCGTTCGCCGAGATCACCGAAGCCTATCACCGCATCGCGAACGACGCGGCCTTTATCGCGGAGCTGCGCTCGATCCGCAAGCATTTCCAGGGCCGCCCCACGCCGGTCTATCACGCGCGGACCCTCTCGCTGAAGAACGGCGGGGCGCACATCTACCTGAAGCGCGAAGACCTGAACCACACCGGCGCGCACAAGATCAACCACTGCATGGGTGAGGGCCTGCTGGCCAAGCACATGGGCAAGAAAAAGCTGATCGCCGAGACTGGCGCAGGCCAGCACGGCGTCGCGCTCGCCACGGCCGCCGCCTATTTCGGGCTGCAGTGCGAGATCCACATGGGCGAGGTCGACATCGCCAAGCAAGCCCCCAACGTCAGCCGCATGAAACTTTTAGGCGCGACCGTGGTGCCGGTCTCCTTCGGCCTCAAGACGCTCAAGGAAGCCGTCGACTCGGCGTTCCAGGCCTATCTCGCCGACTACGACAACGCGATCTACTGCATCGGCTCTGTGGTCGGCCCCCACCCCTTCCCCATGATGGTTCGCGACTTCCAGAAAGTCGTGGGCATCGAGGCCCGCGAGCAGTTTGCGGAAATGACCGGCAACCTGCCCGACGCGGTCTGCGCCTGCGTCGGCGGCGGCTCCAATGCGATGGGCCTTTTCTCCGCCTTCCTGAACGACCCGTGCGCCATCTACGGCGTGGAGCCGCTGGGGCGCGGCGAGAAACTCGGCGAACACGCCGCGACCATGACCTACGGGCACGAGGGAATCATCCACGGCTTCAAATGCTACCTGCTGCAGAACGAGGACGGCACCCCGGCGCCCGTCTACTCGTGCGCCAGCGGGCTCGACTATCCGGGCGTGGGGCCCGAGCACTGCCATCTCAAGGATATCGGTCGCGTGCAGTACGCCACCTGCTCGGACGACCAGTGCCGCGAGGCGTTCTTCAAGCTCTGCCGCAGCGAAGGCATCATCCCGGCCATCGAAAGCGCCCACGCGCTCGCCTTCGCCCTGAAAAAAGCGCAGGAAATGAAACGCGGATCCATCCTCGTGAACCTGAGCGGCCGCGGGGACAAAGACCTGGATTACGTCATCGAGAACTGGGGCCTCGGCGACGCGGTCTGAAACAGGCCCGCCGCACCCGGTTTAGCCGACTCGCTTGGCGAGCACCTCGCGAAGCTTGTTGGCCAGCGCGGTCTTGGAAAAGGGCTTCTGCAGGAAGCGGACGCCCTTATCGAGCACGCTGCGTTGAGCGATGATGTTTGCCGTGTAGCCCGACATGAAGACACACTTCATCGTCGGGCGCAGCACCTCCAGCTTGCTCCAAAGGTCGCGCCCGCTCATGCCAGGCATGACCACATCCGTCAGCAGCAGGTGGATCTCATGCGGATAGTCTTGAACCAGGCGGATCGCCTCGACCGGCCCCCCCGCAACCAGAACGGTGTACCCTAAGCCCTCAAGGATGCGCCGAGCGGAGCGCAGCAGCGATTCCTCATCGTCTACGATCAGCACGGTCTCTGTCCCCGAAGGTTGTGGCTCAGGCACTGGAGGCACCACCGCAGGCACGTCGACAGAAGCGTGCTCCGGCAGAAACACCGTGAACGTCGTGCCCTCGTTCGGCATGCTCTGCACATGAATGACACCGTGGTTTTGCTTGACGATACCGTAAATGGTGGCTAACCCGAGCCCCGTTCCCCGGCCCCGTTCCTTCGTCGTGAAAAACGGCTCGAACAGCCGGTCCAAGGTCGCTCGATCCATTCCGCATCCGTCATCTCTGGCCGTCAGCACGACATACGGGCCAGGCGTAAAGCCGGGATTGAGCGCGCAATACGCTCCATCCAGAACAACCTTGCCGGTCTCAAGGATCATCTTACCCACGCCAGCAATCGCATCGCGCGCGTTCACCGCGAGATTGGTCAGGATCTGATCGAGCTGGCTGGTATCGATCTTCACCAGACACCGCGCCGCAGCAGGCTTCCAGCTTAACTCGATCTCTTCACTCAAGAGCCGCCGCAGCATCTTCAGCGTCAAGGCGACCGCTTCGTTCAAGTCCAGCACCTTCGGGTCGATCGACTGCTTGCGCGCGAACGCCAGCAATTGCCGGGTCAGGTTCGTCGCCCGATTGCCTTCTTCAATGATTTCGCGCGCGAACTCATGCGTCTCACCCGACTGCGGCAACTTCTCCAACAGCAGCTCGCTGTAACCGATAATCGCCTGCAAAATATTGTTGAAATCGTGGGCCACCCCGCCGGCCAGACGCCCGATCGCCTCCAGTTTCTGCGACTGGCGGAACTGATCCTCAAGCCTGACACGCTCCTCTTCCGACTGCTTGGCTTCCACAAGTGAGCCGATCAGCCACGCGGAAACATGCAAACGGCTCTTCGCCATGTCGATGATGTAGGGCGGACGCGAATCGTAGGCTTGCGCCTCGCGCAGCAGCGTCTCATAGTCAAGCTGGTAGGCGTCGGCCAGCGCCCGCAGCTTGTCCGGATCACGCGGCGGGTCGCCGTACCCGAAGTTGATCGCACCGATCACCTCATCGCGCAGAAAGATCGGCACCGAATAGAGCCGGAGGCCGCCGTGGCACTCGACATCCACCGGTGCGCGGCGGGCAATGGCCTCTTTGCTGCAGCCCGTCCAGCAAGACTCATGGCACCGCCAGAGGCCGGAGGCCAACGCGGCCGCGTTGTCCCCCGTGCCACACAGCCTCCGCGTGGCTTGGTCCAGCATGCGGCACCAGCACGAGTCGAACAGCCCGAACGCGTAATCGCCGTTGGCTTCGTAAATCGCAGACGAGGTGCCCAGCAAATCCAGATACTCGGAGACAATGCTCGCCAGCATCTCATGGCTGACCGCTTTCCGTATGCGCCCCTCGTGATTCAACCCTGTCAGATCCCCATACCCATCCGCGACGCCTTTCTCCTGAGAGGGCTTCGGCGGCTTCTTCGAGAGCATCCATTCGATTCGCTTCAGGCTCTCTTGTGTCGCCTTCAAATGGTCGTGCTGCGCCGTCATCTTCCGCTGCGCGGCACGCTCGGCGGACTGGTCACGGAAGACCAGCACGACACCCGTGAGCCCTCCCTCCTTGTTTCGGATCGGCGCCCCGCTGTCCGCGATCGGGCACTCTTTTCCGTCACGCGTCAACAGCAGCGTGTGGTTTGTCAGTCCGACAATCCGCCCCTCGCGCAAGACCCGCTCGACAGGGTTCTCTACCACCGCGCGGGTCGTCTCGTCCACGATCCGGAAAACCTCGTCATAGCGCCTCCCGCACGCCTCAGCTTCCGTCCACCCCAACAACTTTTCGGCCACCGGATTGAGCTGCCTCACACGGCCCTCGCCGTCGGTCGTGACAATGCCGTCGCCGATGCTGTAGAGCGTGGTTCGAAGTTCCTCCCGGCTCTCTTGCAGCTCCTCCAAAAAACGCCCGCGCGCACGCCGGTCGGACAAGACTTTGCCAATCAGCACCATCGCGAGCGGATACACGGTCAGCACGGGCAGCGCGACCCGCTTCAAAACGTTGATTGCCATCTCGTACGGCAGCGCGAGCATGAGCAGGACCATCACCGCATGAACCAGAAACCCGAGGCCCAGCAGCGATCCGGCCGAGATGTCCGTGTTCTTCCGTGCCGACCGGTAATGGAAAACCAGACCCAACGTGCCCGAGGCCCAGATCACCAGCAGCCCCATGAACTGTCCGGGGCCGCCCTGCCACACGCGGCAGGCCATCGCCATCGCACCCGCGATCCCCACCGCCAGCGGGCCGAAAAACAGCCCGCACAGGCTGAGCATGACCGAGCGTCCGTCAAAGAACACGCCCGGCTCCAACACCAGCGGACGCAGCATGCCGATCACGGCCACGCTGCCGAACAGCAAGCCCTGCATGGCTTGCTCGCCGAGCCGCTGACGGCAGCGGCTCCCGATGAAACCGGAGAGCACGCTCAGAGCAACCAGCAACGCCAGGTTATAGACCAGATCAATCGCAATCATGAGACGAAAACTCCCAACCGCAGCCGCATCCCTCCACGCCCGGCGCTCTCACTTGACGGCCTTGAAGACCGTCACATAGCCGGAATAATGCGACACGCGCGACACTTCCCGGAAAGGAGTATCCGCTAACGCCCGGCGCAGTTCGCCCCGGATGTTTTCGAGAATCTCCTCCTGTTTGAACAACCAGTACCCCGACCAGGCGCAGAGCCGTCCGAACCAATTGCTGGGCACGTCCACATCCACGATGATCAGGCAGCCGCCCGGCTTGAGCACCCGGCGCAGCTCCGCCAGCGAGAGGCGCTTCAGCTCCGCGTCGATGTGATGAAAAAAGAACGTAGAGACCGCGCAATCGAAGGACGCGTCCTCATAGGCGAGCGCCTCGGCCACGCCCACGTCAAAGCGCACATGCGGCACGCCCGCCGCCCGCCGGCGCGCCACCTGGATCATCTTCGGCGCGGCATCCAGCCCGACGACGCACGCCTCCGCCCCCGTCAGACACCGCGCGATCTGTCGTGTCAGCACGCCAGTTCCACAACCCACGTCCAACACGCGCTCGCCCCCCTGTAGCGCCAACAGGCGGATCGCCAGCTTGCGGTAGCGGCCCTCCTGCCCCAAGGTCATCACCGGGGCCAGCAGATCATACACGGCCGCCGCATGATCCAGCGTCCGCCCGCGCGTCTGCGGGGCGCTCTCGTCTTGTGTCTGCGTTTCGCCCATCTTTCAGCGCCCTTCACAACTCACTTCAACGGCTCTCCCGGCACGTCCAGCCGCTGGATGCCGTGGCCCGTGGCCGACGCCGCCTGCGCCGGGTCACACTGCCACACGATCTTTTTCTCGCGGGAGATCTCCGCAAACGGCACCCGCCCGCCCGCGTTGCAGATGAAGAAATTTCCGTTCGGCAACACCTGGAGACCCGCGAACCAGCGGATGCCCAGCTCCGGCACCTCCGTGTTCGTGAGCTCCCAAACCGGCCGGCCCTCCGCATCGAATTCCAGAATGCCCGTCTTGCCGCACGTCACCGTATGGCCCGACGGCAAACGGATTGCGGAGTAGGTCGGGAAAGGCGTCTTGAACTCCCGCAGCAAAGTCCCTTCGGCATCATACTCGCGGGCCGCGCGCGCACTCTCCTCGGCCACCAGAAAATGCCCGTCCGCCAAGGCGCGCACGTTGCGCATGCTGCCGTGCCCCGCAGCCGCGTTCTTGATCGCGAACGCCTTGACCACCTGACCGGCCGGGCTCACGATCAGCAGCTTGCCCTGTTGCGTCGCGCCGACCAGCGTGTTACCGTCTGCCATGCGCTGGCAGGAGTAGACCTGCCCGCACGTCTTGAACTGCCAGACGACGCGCTTGTCCGGCGTCACCTCCATCGCGCCCGTCTCCGCGCCGCCGACGCCATTGCTCACGCTGTAAGGAAACAGCACGTTGCCGTTGGGCAACTGCCAAACGTCCCGCGCCGTGTCGGCGGGATACTCCCAAACCACGCGTCCCGAGGCGTCGTAACGCTGGATCTGCTTGGCGGACTCCGACGTGAACAGCAGGGCCGGAAAACGTCCCGATGCCGGTTCACCGGAAAACGCTGCTAAACCCAGCGACACGGTTACGGCCAGCACTCGCCATACTTCTCGGGTACCGATCCACATAGTGGTATCAGAATATCCCATCTATGGGCCTTAAGGGTACTGTTTTTTTCGGCGACTCTGATATCGCCGACGACCTCGCAGCGTCTTGACGTGCTACCAGACAAGCGCCATACTCCACACCATGAAACCGTCACGCGCGAGCGTCGTGCTGCCACCTCTCATACTCTGCGCCATGGACACTGCGTTCCCGCTCACTTGTGAATGGCATAAACTTGGGACGCGTGTTATTGTAACAATATGTAAATGTTGCGAAAGGAAACGAGCATGAATCGACGCGAATGGTGCACGAGTCTGGTGACCGGCGCAGCCGCCATGGCGCTGGCCAAAACGGGAGCCGCGCTGGCCGCCGAGACCGGGTCGGCGCAAGCGGCCAAGCCGAAGGTCAAGATCCTGATGCCCGTGGGCGACGCGACCGAAGTGGTGGACACCCTGTATCCCTTTTTCCGCTTGCAGGAGGAGGGCTACGAGGTCGTCGTGGCTGGGCCTGACGCGCGGCTGTACAACATGGTCACGCACGAGCAGCCGCCGAACGCGGCCGTCCCATGGGACATCACGCAGGAAGCCCCCGGCTATCACATCAAAGCCGACGTCGCTTTCCGCGATGTCAAGCCCGAGGAGTACGCGGGCCTTTTCGTGTCGGGCGGCCGCGCCCCCGAATACCTGCGCTATGATCAGGATCTGCTGCGTGCCGTGAAACATTTCTTCGCGGCCAACAAGCCCGTGGCGGTGGTCTGCCACGGCGTGGAGATCGTGGCGGCGGCGGGCGTGCTCAAGGGACGGAAGATGACCACCGTGGCCAAGTGCGCCCTCGACATCACCCAGTTCGGCGGCGAGTACCTCAACCAGCCGCTGGTCGTCGACCGCAACCTCATCAGCTGCCGCACGTGGCACGACTACGGCACGCCGTACATGAAGACCTTCATCGCCCAGCTCAAGGCAAAGCAGGGGTAATGGCGAACAAGCGCGTCAATGCAGCCTGTGTCAGAGGCGGCTCGCTCCGTGCATCAGGCCGGCGGTACGTGCGACACAGGGAAGGAACGCTCAACGTCCAACGCTCAACGCTCAATGAGGGGAAAGTTGGGAGTAGCGGCTCACGGGGACGTTCGCCCTCCAATCGCGACGTGCTTCTCGACGACCAGCTCGTTCGCGGTCTGCCGCCAGTAGCTTGTCGGTAAACGCCTGCCCTCAATACACCTCGACCCTCACCTTCTCGACCGCAAACGGCTCAATCTTCACCGTGTTGCGGCCGGGCGTCAGATAGCGCGTGATCTCCACGCGGTAGGGCTTGCCGATGAAGCCGCCCGCATACGCGCCGTTGACCCGCACCGCCGCCGCGTCTTCGGCCGCGCCGTCCGCCATCTCGCACGCGAGAAACACGCGCAGTCCGGGCTTGAGCGCCCATTCGGGAACCACCGCCTCGCCTTGAAACGCGACGCCCGCGCACGGGCTCTTCTGCCCTTGCTCCGGCACCGGGTAGACAACCGGAGCGGCGGACGCGTCCGCGTTCACGTCGAACACCGTCACGGGGCTCGCCGTCGCCTTGAAGCGGGGCGGGTAGTCACCCTTGCCGCCGAACCGCACCAGCGCGCTCTCGAGCGCCTCAAGCGTCAGTTCAAACGTCACGCCGTCCACCTCCTGCCGCCACGGCACGGCGCTTATCTCGTTGCGCATCGCATCCCAGACCTGCGGCGCGCCTCTGACCCCGGGAATCTTCAGCGAGAGCGTGCGCGCGACCTGATTCGTGTTCTGGTTCGCGATCAGCACGACGTCGCGGCCCTCGCGGTCCACGCGGCGCAGCGCATGCACCCAGTTGTCCGTCGCGCCCGACAGCACGCGCACCACCGGCGGCACGCCCGCAGCGGCCAACACGGTCGCGAGTTCTTCCGGCGTCGGTTTTTCGGCGAGGAAATAGGTATGCCCGCCCCGCTTGTTGGTGCGGCACGCCGCGAGCCCCGGCTCAAGCGCAGCGTCCCACAGCGCATCCCGCAGTTCGGCGATCACATCAGCGCCTTGGCCTAACGTCAGCGACTTCGTCGGCAGGCGCCCATAGCCGATCACCACGCCCCCGGCCTCATAAAACGCCTTCGCTTTCTCCAGCGAGGCGACCGTGAGGCCTTCAGAGGGCGGCACCACCAGCACGCGGTAGCGCTCGCCGTGCAGGCGCAGCTCGCTGCCGCTGATCTTCGTGATGCGATCTTCGAAGCGCTCGAGCGGCAGCCAGTCGCAGTCGTACAGCGCGTCCTGCAGCGCCGTCGTGAGATCCTCCGGCGTCGTATACGCGCCGACCTGCTTGGCGTTGCCGCTGAAGAGCACGGCGACGGGGCAGACGTGGCGTCCGCCCGTGAGCAGCAGCGAAAGGCGGCTGGAGTAATCCGCCCACACGCGGTAGAGCGCGTAGCGCGGCTCGAACCCGCCGTTGTCGAAGTAGGGCGGGTAATCCTTGTCGACCGGCGCGCGGGGATTGAACGAGTGCGGGATCAGGAAGTTGATGCCGCGCACCTGGTGCTGGTCGCACAGCCACTTCATTTCCGGATAGGTGAGCGCCTGGTTGTACCCGCCGAAGATCTCGCACATGGCGCGGTCGTCCGCCTTGCCGTAGACATGCGAGACGGAACTTCCGAGCTTGGGCGTCTGGTAGATGTCGTGCGGTCGCTGTCCGGGGTACATCTGGCGGCAGACCAGATCGATCGCGCCCATGTCGCTGTACTTCTGGAGGAGCATCAGGTCGCCCGCGCAATACTCCGGGTTGACATAGAGCAGGCCGTGCTCCATGAAGTGGCCGATGGAGAGCACGTCGCGCTCGCGGCACCACTCGGAGAGACCGCCGTACATCACGCGACCCCAGGTTTCGGCGCGGGCCTCGGCGTACTGATAAGTGGCCGCGCGCTGCGCCTCGCCCTCGAGCTTAAAGATCCACGCCACATACGCGCGCATCCAGTCCACGCCGCGTTCGTCGAACGTCTCATCGAGAGCGGTGCCCCAGTCGCCCGGCGTCTCGGGCTCGTCGTAGAAATAGCCGGGGATGGTCTTGCCGAACTCCTTGCCGAACCGCTCGTGGTGGGGCGCGTACACGGTCTTGATGTACCAATCCACGCACTCCGGGCTCATGCCGTCAACCGCGAACCTTTTGCCCTGTTTGAGCTTCGGCGCGCGCTCCCACGAGAAGGCCATCACCTGCCACGTCCGTCCGTCGAAAGGCGGCGTCCACACCACCTGTCCTTTGCGGGCGAGCGGGGTCAGGTCGAGCAGGGTATCAGCCTCGACGGTGAAGTGCTCCGTCAGCCGCCCTGCGACCAGCGCGATGAAATTCGTCGCCTGGGCGGGCTTGCCCTCATACCGGCCGCCGGGCGGGATCTGAACGGCTTTGCCTACGAATTTTTTGGCGGCATATTCCGAGGGCACCTTGCCGCCCACGGTCTGGCTCGGCCACCAGTCCTCATCGAAGAGCCACATCTGCAAGTCCAGCCGCTTGGCCGCGTCGAGGCAGACGCCGAGGTCCTTATACCAGCCTTCGCCGAGCCAGTCCTTGTGCGGCCGCGACTCAGCGGTGAAGGTGCCGTTGCCGCTCTCCGCCACCTTGTCCAGAATCTCGTTCAGCCGCTCCGGCGACTCATCCCCGTGCAGCCAGAACAGCGGCCCCGTGCCGCGCCGCGCCGACATCGGCAGGTCGCGGAACTGCTGCTCCAGCGACTGAGCCGACAGCACGCCGACCGTCAACGCACACATGATCAATGTCCCTGTTCTTCGCATATTCGGAATCCTACTTCTTGTATGGCCCCAAGAACTTGTCACCATCGAAATGAATCAGATGGTCCGGCGCATCGGCAATCCAAACCTCTGTCTCCCATGCAATGTCCGGAGCGAACTTTCGGAAAGTCGCTCTGTCCAAGAATGCCGTCACATAGACGATATCGGCGGAACAGGCTTTTGTTAGACGTTTTAACTCTTCCAACCGCACAGGACTTATAGGCCCAGAGCTGTGTACGGCCTCAATCAAGAAGAGCCAGTTCTTCTCATTGCTATAAGCCACAATATCGGGAAGTTCGTCATGCGTAAGCTCGAAGAATGATAGCCTCCCGAGCTTGGCCTTTTCGCAAAGAAGAAATTTATTGGCAGTATCGCCAACGTATAGAACTTCGGCCCCGAAACCGAAACGCGGCAAGAAATCTTCAATGACGGCTTTTTGAAGCTCATTGTGTTCGCCGAGCGAGAATGTCAGTTTCGTGCCTCCGGAAATCGTGACTGAGATCGGTTCTATGCTCCTCTGTCCAGAGAGCCGATCTCGTAAAGTTCCCGTTTCGGCAAGTAACTCATCGACCTGATCATCCCATCCTTCGGTGCCGAATTCGCGAACCACACATGCAAATTGCGGATTGAGCGCATACCCTCGCGTCGGATTACTCGTCGCAGCACCGGGATTATTCGCGCTCCGCTCGACGATTCCTGCAACCGTCAGCAACTTGAGATCTTTTCGACGTATGTCGTCGTATGATCCACTCGATATGGATTCGTTGAAATTCTTGTTGATGTACTCGATGATTTGCCTTGTCTGTGGCGCCCACTTATTACCGCTTTGCTTAGCCTCTTTCCACTGGTTACTTCGTCTAACATCCGCGACAGCCAGAAAGGCCATTCCCATTTTCTCCAACCGTCTCTCAGAAAGCCCCTCAAAGGGGATGCCGAGACTGTTGAGGATACAGAGAGCCTCGTTTACGACTGTCTTAATGGCCTTGGCTTTGTCGCTGCTAGGAATAAAATCAGGCACTATTTTGCTCTCCTCTTGCGGTTCCATGACGAACAATTCGGCTTGCTCGGGCAAGTTTCGATAGACAATCTCCGAGCTGCTGTAGCGCGTCTTCGACTTTAAGTACGATTTGACCGATTCGGCGATCTGCTTGGCGAAGAGCGGAGGCACGGCGTTACCGACTTGGTAATACTGACTCGTCTCTGTCCCCTGAAACGTGAACCAGTCCGGAAAACTCTGAAGCCTGGCCGCTTCGCGAACGGAGATGCGTCGCCTCCGCCCATCCGCGAGGCGAATCCGCTGCATATCGCCCGTCGCGCCCGCCAGATTTCGGCAGGTCAGCGTTCGCGCCGGGCGGTCCAGATGCAGATCGCGAGGCGTGACGCACTTTGAGGCTTTCTCGTAGTTCGCCACATAACGATCCATGCTCGCCGTCAGGAATTTCGCATCGTCAGGAACTGCAAAGGCAAGCTCCTCCAAAGCCTCGCCTGCCGTGACCCGATGATTCGCCTCACCGGGAAAGTGAAACGTGCCGCGATGTCCGACCACAATGAGCCGCTCGCGGTTTTGCGGTATCCCAAAATCGACGACGTTGAAGAGCCGATACTCGACGATGTAGTTCATGCTCTTCAGTCGCGTGACCACCTCGTCAAAATAGTGTTTGTTTCGATAGAGAAGTCCGCGGACGTTCTCGAACACCCAAATATCCGGGTTCGTCTTCTCGACAGCATCAACGAAGACGGGGAACCCGTCTCGCGAGTCCTTCAGTCCGAGCTGTTTGCCACCGACGCTGAAAGGCTGACACGGAGGGCCTCCGATCACCACGGAAACATTCGGATACGCTTGCTGTACGTCGAGACGCACACACTCGCAGTTTCCAGCCAGATTGGCGCGATACGTGGCGACGTAATCCGGCTCCATTTCATACCCTGACGTCCGAATTCCGCAAGCCTCAAACCCCAACGATAATCCGCCGCAGCCGGCGAACAGGTCAATCGCCTCGAAGTCAAATTCCTTGGGTATGACCAGCTCCGCATTGATTCGTTCAACATAGGTCATAACCGAGTGCCTTATCATTCATTACTCCCCGCTTCAGACAGCATCATTTTCTGCTGTGTTGAACACTGTATTACGGACGCTCGTAATCTGTCAACCGGATACCCCGTTTAAGCCAAACGCTCTAGATGGGCGGCTACAAAGTCAGCGGGGGCGAGAACCGCGACCGAGCGCCACGCGCCAAGAGCCAAGAGGTGGCTGTCGCCGCTGACAATCGCACGAGCCCGGGAAACGAGAGCTGCCTCAAGCACTCGGTCGTCGTCCGGATCAGCTGCGATAACCGACAGCGTCGCGCCGGGTGCCACACAGGTGAAACTCTCCCTGACCAACTCCATTACGGCATCGACCTGCTCTGGTGTGAGCCGAAACTTGCGGCGCTGCAGAACCTCGCGAAGCTCGTGCAGGAGCGCCGGACTGGTGAAGGCTTCAACACGTCTCTGCGCGATGGCCGTAAGGATCGCGCGTGAGTGGCCCCCGAACAACATGCCGGAAACGATCACGTTGGTATCGCAGACGATTCTCATCCGGGCGTCTTCATGCCTTTGGCCTTGCGAACGGCCCGAATCTCATGCGCCACATCGTCCGGCGATAAGTCCGCTTCCCGCACAACCGAGTCCCCCAGCGAGAACAGCGACTCCCACCTTTTTTGACGCTGGATGTAGAGTCGGGCGGCCTCGCGCAGAAGGTCTGAGCGCGACCTCGACTCACGACGCGCCAACGCGTCCACCTCGCCGATCAAGGTGTCCTGAAACGATAGATTAAAGGTGACCGTACTCATATCAATACCATACAAAGTTTGTATGGCCATCGTCAATTGGAAAAATTTCCGACCGACCGTTTTAAGCAGCAGTTCTAATATTTTGAATGTTCCGTTCGCAAACAGTCGCGAAATCATGCGCATGGCGCGCCCGGAGGTCGCGCGCCACCTCTGGATGTAGAGATGCAGCCTCGCGCAGAAGGTCTGAGCGCGACCTCGACTCACGACGCGCCAACGCGTCCACCTCGCCGATCAAGGTGTCCTGAAACGATAGACTAAGAGTGACCGTACTCGTATCGTTAGTCCGCGTGAAACACTTCTTTCAGCGGCACGCACACCGGCGAGTGGTCGGGATTCGTGTCCATGAGGTCGGCCATATAGTCCCACCATTTGCGGACCACGGGGTCTTGCGGCAACAGATGCGCCGTGTTGTCTTCGGCCACCTTCTGCACGGCGAAGAGGATCAGCGTCTCCGGGTCGAGAAAGATCGAGTAGTCGGAGACCCCCGCCTCGCGCAGCTTAAGTGACAGCTCCGGCCAGATCTCGTCGTGCCGCCGCTTGTACTCGGCCTCAAAGCCCGGTTTCAGTTTCATCTTGAAGGCGACTCGTTGCATGTTTACTCCTTTATGTCACGTCCTAGAGCCGCACAAACTCCGTTTGGATCGCTCCGGTCACTTGCGCAGTCTGTTCGCCCACGAAGAGGTTAATCTCGGTGCGCACGCCGAAGTCAGTCTGGTAGAGTGCCGGCTCGATTGAGAAACAGGTCCAGGGAATCACAGGGCGCTCGTCATGCGTCTCGAAGTTGTCCATGTTGGCCCCCGCGCCGTGAACATCACGGCCGATGTTGTGGCCGGTGCGGTGCCGGATGAGCGCGCCCATGCCGCACGCTTCTATGTGGCCGCGGGCCGCGTCGTCCACCTCGAAGCCCCGCAGCGTGCGGCCTGCGGCAACAGACTCCTGAACGAGACGGATCGCGGCGTCGCGAGCGCCTGCGGCGACGGCGAACGCCTCCCGCAGGCGGTCCGGAACCTCATCCCCGCAATACGCCATCCACGTGATGTCGTAGAAGACGGCGTCCGGCAGGTCGAGCTTCGCCCAAAGATCGAGCAACACCAGATCGTTGCGTCGGACCGGCGCGCTGCCCGACTCGGGAGGCGCGTAATGCGAGTCTGCGGCGTTCGCGTTGACGCCCACGATCGGCGGCGCGTCAGTCACCAGTCCGCACTCCTGAAAGCGCCGTAGCACGAATTGCTGCACCCCGTGCTCATCGAGTAGCAGTCCAGACCGCGTGGCCCGTCCGATATGCTCAAATGCTTCGTGCCGGATACGGTCTACGCGCCGCCCCGCCTCCAGGTGCATCTCCAACTGGGCGGGCGTCCACGTCGCCTCGAAGACCTGGATCAGCTCGGCGGAGCTGACCACCTCCACGCCGAGCGCGCGCACCGCCTCCACCGTGCCCGCGTCAACGTTGGCCACGTAGGGCACCGCGCAGCGGGGCGAGTATTGCATGGCGACCCTCCGCGCGCCTTGCAACAACTGCCTCAGTCCGTCCTCCAGTTCCTGCCAGCGGCCATAGGGAATGATTGCGCCCGGCAGAGCGTCGAGCCTGTGCGGCTCCACCCGATGCGCGAGCCCGCGCGGTTCGCCCTGCGCCGGAATGAAGTAGAACCAGCGCCGCGTGATGTGGCCGGGCGCGTTCAGTCCCAGCACCCGGTAGGCCAGCGGATCGCGCCCGTGGTGATCGAAAAACAGCCAACCGTCCAGTCCGGCTTTGCGCAGTTCGCACTGGATCTGCTCAAGGTGCATGCCGCTCCTCTTTCAGTCGCGCACGCACCAATTCAGGCAGGAATCTGACGGGAACCGTACCCGCCTCCAGCAGCGCCTGATGGAAGCGGCGCAGGCTGAAGGCTTCGCCCTGCTCCCGCTGCACGTGCTGGCGCAGCCGGGCAAACGCCATGCGCCCGACAAAGTAATAGGAGATCTGAACGGAACTCTGCTTGGCGCGGATGATCTTGAGACGCGCTTCGCCCTCTGCCTGAAACGCCTCGTCGGTCAGGAACCGCAAGGCTTCTTCATCGCCGAGGCCGCTGCAGTGCATCTTGTGGTCGAGAATCGCATTCGCTACCGCGCGCAGATAGAACTTGAGTCCGGCGAGGCGCAGCGCCAGGTCGCCGTCCCCGTAGCCTTCGTCCAGCATCATCTGCTCGCTGTAGACCGCCCACCCTTCCGCGAACACATCCGAGCCGCAGGTGCGCCGGACCAGGGACGCGCTTTGGTTGGCGTAGTGAAGTTGGACATAGTGGCCCGGATAAGCCTCGTGGATGGTCAGCACCTGAAGCGCCCGGCGGTTGTACTCTTCCACGAAACTGGTTACCCGCTCTGGCGGCCAGTCTTTGGGCGGCGGGCTGATGCTGAAGAGGCTCGGCATTTCAGGATCCAGCGGCGGCGCGCAGCGCAGGTCCGCCACGTAGTTGCCGCGCAGGAACTCCGGCATCTCCTTGATCTGGCAGCGGTCAGGCTCGGGCAGCGACAGAATGTCTTTGTCCGCAATGAAGCGCTTCAGCTGGGCGACCGTCGCCTGCGCCTCTTTAACCAGCGCCTGCGGCTCGGCATGGTCGCGGGCGATTTCGCCGAGCACGCGCCGGATCGTCTCGCGCCGGCCCTCCGCATCGTCGGGCGGCAGCGGGTGCGCCGGAAAGTGAGAACTCCATAGTTGCCGCGCAAGCACGTACATCTCGCGGGTGACCCGCTGAAACTCCTCCTCGGCCTCAACCAGCGCCTGATCGGCTGTGATGCCAGCAGCCAGTTCGCGCTCGAATTTCTCGGCGAACTTCGCGTGGCCGATCCGCCACTCACCGGTCGCCCGCCGCAACAGTTCCTTCTCCAGAAACTGCTGGTGCTGCCGCAAGGCCTCCGCCGCGCGTGAGGCGGCGGCCCTCAGCGCATCCGATGTTGCGTCGGGCCCCACCCGCTCAAAAAGCTCCTTCTCGTAGAAGGCAATCGCACCGAGGTTCTGCTTGATCGCCGTTTCCACGACGACGCGCGGCGGGTTGCGCAGATTCGCTTTCGCATCGGCCAGCACGCGCGGCACCTGAGCCATGCGGGCGATCGCATGGGCGACGTTGTCGGCCATGGGCAAAGAGGACTGAACGAACAGCAGGAACACGCTCTCCGTGGTGTAGTCGCCATAGACGCGGGGATCGTCCTCAAACCGCCGGACGCTCTCCGCCTGCCACAGGTCAAGCGCGAGGCTGTCGCGCAGGATCTCGAAATCGATCTGCGCCGGACGAGACAGTTTCGCATACTCCACTGCCTGCGGCAGCGCGGCGAGCGCCTGACGCACCTGCTCCAGCCGACGGTCGCGAGCAGAGGCCGAAAGGTCGTCAATCCGGCCGTCGAACCGGTGATCCCCCAAACGCGTCGCCTGCAGCGGCCGCAGGGCGAAATCGGTCTCCAGATATGCGCGGTAGAAACGGTTCAGCGCCTGATCGCCCAACTCCGCACCGCCCGCCACGCCCGCTGACGCGCACAGGACACACCCGAGCCTCATCGTTTTCTTCATAAACTTTCCCGTTGATCTTTGCGCGTTGCCGGTTGATGGCAACCACCGCTTTGCATCGTAGAATAGTCGGCGCGCGGAAACAATCGAAAATGGCGGAATGTGTAACGCCGACTGTTTAAGGCTGACTCCAGAGGCGCTCCAGCAGAGCGAATATCTCCGGGTCATGCTGTTTCAACTCGCCGCGGGTGAAGGGGAAGAAGTCGTTCCGGCTAAAGTAGGCTTCGGTCGTCTCTGCGAAGTACTCTTGCGGATTGGTCATCGCGTACGCGCGGCCCAGGTGCTCGCGCCCCTCGGCGTCGCGCCGCTTGACCTTGTCATAGGTGCCTCCTGCCTTGGCGCGCTCGTAGGCGGCTTTGATTTCTACAGACCGGCTACCCAGCACGCGGTCTTGATAGGCGTGAGCCAGCTCATGCAGCGCGAAGTTGGGCATACGCCGTGTCTCGGCCTCGAAGATGCGAATGTTGGAGAATTCGACGCCCTTCGCCATCGCGGGATCGCGGCCGTGCTGCCGCAGCCAATCGGCATTGGGGTGATACTCGGCCCTGGGCGCGATTCCCGGATACTCGGGAGAAAGCCACAGCTGGACTTTGTGCAACTCGGCCACCGCTGGCGGCGGCACCGTGCGGACGATTTCCTCAAGCTGCAGCTTCAGCAGCTCAAGCGCGCGGGCGGTGGCGGCGGCGTTCGTAGCGAGGCACGCGGCGTGAATGTGTACGTTCCAGCCGGCGATGCTGCGCATCTCACGGTTGCCCCACCGTTCGCAGCGCAAGTGCCCGACCGTCGTGGCCGCAGCTCCCGTACGCACACTTAGAAGCAGTATCCCGATGACCGAAATCATCACCTTGACAGACAAGCCTCTCATGCCGCGCTCCCCTTTCATTCACCCGCAGGCGTTTCGACAAAAAGCACGGAGCGCACCGGCTCCAGTTGCAGCCGCACCCTCGTGCAGGGCTCACGGTTCTCCACGACGGCACTCGTCTCCGCTGCGGCGATGCTGCCGTCATGCGGGTTCCAGCGCTGGAGCGTCAGCTTCCCGCGAACAGTGACAAACGTCTCCACGCGTTCATCGGTCGAGTTCGCCAGATAATAGATGTTGCGGCCGTCCTTGACCTTGTGCAGATAGGAGAGCATGCCCCGGACGGCCGCGACCCCGACCGTGTTTCCCGGAGCCGACTGTGTGGGTGCGGTCGCACCGACGGTCGTCCCGGCCTGAGCGAAGCGGACATCCGGCACCGGCAGTGCGTCGTCGAGCGCCGCACCGAGCGCCGCGCCGCTGGCCGCCGACACGAAATAGGCCGCGCCTCCCGATACGTGGGCGTTCTTGACGTAGCTGGCGCTGCCCGTCTCTTTGACAGGGGCGTCCCGGCCATGAGCCACGGGCGGAACGCCCGTGCCACGTTCCCCGATCAGGGCGCGCATCGCGTCCGCAACCTCCGCGTCACGACCCAGCTCGGCGGACTTGGCTGGCACCTGGCCGGTTACGATGACCTTGCCGCCCGCTTCGACAAAGCTCTGCAGTTTCTTGGCGTTATCGGCGTGCAGCACCCGCGCGGAGGGCAGGATCAGAACCCGGTACGCCTCATGGTTGGTCACGTTGTTCAGGCGCACCAATGACCCGTCGATCGTACACCGCTCACTCAGGATCTCCGGATGCAGGAAGGTGAAGTCGCGGCGGAGTTCACCTGTCAGGCAGTCGCTGAGTTCATTCAGATCGGTCAGCGGCGGCACATACAGGCCGGGGTGAACATTTCCACGCACTTTAGGCTGATCGACCACGGCGTCGAGCCGCGCGAACGCCTGCATCGCGGCCACCGGGTAGAGCACGCCGATGTCGGCGACGTGGCGTCCGCCACGCAACAGCAGGCTCGACCGGCCAACCCAGTCATTATAACGCGAAAGCTCTGGGCCGGTCTCGAGATTGAAGTGGGAGATGAGCGGCTTGATACGCACTTTCTGAGGGTCGTACCACATGCCGTGCGGCAAGAGCACATTGGCGCCGCGCGCGAACAGCTCCATGCCGGAACGGTAGAGCATCGCCGCGTCGAACGTCTTGTAATTGCCGTAAATTTCGACGGCGGTCAGTGGGCGGTCATAGGTGAACGCCGCGGAGCTGGTCAGTTTGAAACCTGGCCGGCCATGCCCGTAGTAGTGGATCGAATCGATCAGCGGGATGTCGCTGTGCCGGTAAAAAAGAATGTGGTCGCCGCCCAGAAAAGCGGGCTGCGGATGATACTGGCCCATGGCGTGGCCCGACGACTGAAGGCCGTGCGCGGCCGCCCATTCATGCACTTTGCGCGGATAGCCCTCCGCCAGCAGTTCGGCCCGAAACCCGAACAGCGCCACGCGGGCGGCTTCGGTGTCCGGCCCGATATCGTGCCAGAGGGCCGGATAAAACGCAACCGGGCTGACCCCGTATTTCTTCTCAAACTTTTCGTTGAACGCCGGCGTCCACGTGCGGCGCTCCGCGCCTCGGACGCCCACATCGTCGAAGAAGGTCATGCCGATCGTTGTGCCGAAGTGAGGGGCGAAGCGCGTGTAGTAGGCGTCATAGGTCAGCGAGAAGAATTTGTCGATCGACTCCGGGCACAAATAGTCCACGTGCCCACCTGCGCGCACGCAGGTGAAGAGCATGAGCGTCCACTGGCCTGCGGGAACCGTCCACGCGATGCGCCCGTCGCGAGCAGAGGCGCTGATGTCGCGACGCTGCTTGCTCTGCGTGTTCATGGCGACGGCTCCCATGAGCGTTCCCAAGGGCAGCGCCCGCTCCCACTCGGCCGGGCCGGTGATGTTCGTCTCCGTGTTATCCAGCCGACAGGCTGTGTCGTCCGGAAACCGCTTGCGCATCAGCCCTCCCGCCGAGCCGCTGGGAAAGCCGATGTCGTCGTAGAAGACCACCTTCATGCCGAGCCGCGTACAGGTCTCAAGAATGTCGCCGTAGCGCTCGAAATAGGCCTCGCTCAGATACTCCGGCTGCGTCTCTTTGACCGGCAGCACCGCCACGCCTGCGAACCCGCTCGCGTCGCGCGAGGCCTGTAGCTGGGCCGCGATCTCCGCCTGCGTCAGCGTGCCGTTCAGGTGCCAGAGCGGCAGGCTCTTCAGCGCAAGCGGCGGCTTTTTGAAATCGCGCTCCCAAGCCGCATCGCAGTCCAAACCGCCGGTTGCGTCCGGCGGCTTGGCAGCGCAAGTCAGCGCGACTCCGGCTGCGGTCGCCAGCCGGAGCGCCCTTCTGCTCATTTCGTTCATACGCTCTCTTTCAGAAATCAGCGCAGGCTGATCAGCGTTCCGCTGCTGGCGGATAGCCGCACGTGTCCGGACGCTTGGTCGACCCTGACAAACCAAGGCCGAACGAGGTTGGTCGCGCTGAAGGTGCCGGTCAGCGAGCCCGTGCACTGGGCGATTGTATACAGCGTGTGCTTGTCCAACTGGTTGAGATCCGCCACCTGAAGCGTCATGCCGGCCAGGGCCAAGTCTCCCTGCACGACCAGCAGGTCACTCGCCCCGGCCAGGGTGACGTCGGCCAGGAAGGTCGCGCCGCTCAGGGTCGGTGTCAGCGCGAGCGTCAGCGTGCCGACGACGTCGGCCCCGCCGGGCGCAAGCGTGCCGGTCACCGTCAGCGCGCCGTTGGTGACCACACCGCGTCCGCCCAAGCTGGCGAGCGTCTGCGCGAGCCCGCCCAAGTCCAACGTCGTGCCCGCCTCGACCGTCACGGCAGACGTCACTGGCAGGATTCCCGTCGTCGTCGCAACGCCTTCCTGATAGAGCTGCGCAACCTGCGCGGAGGACAGGGGCGAATTGAAAATGAAGACGTCGTCGATCTGGCCCTTCATGTACTCGGCTCCGGAAGAGAGTCCGATCTTCATTGATTGCCCGGCCTTCATGAGTAGCGGCGTCCCTCCCGTCGTGAACGCCACGGTTCTGGCGAGAATCCCGTCGTAGTACATGCGCACGTTCTGGGCCGCATTGTCGACCGCGTAGGTGATCATGTGCCATTCGTTGGTCGCGACAAACACGTTGAAGTCCGCAGCGGTCGTCAGCCAGGTCGAACCGCTTCCGACATCCCCGTGTACCTGCGTGCTCTGTACCTTAAGATCGAACGTGGTGTCACCGTTGAAACGGGTGCCGAGAATTCCGAAGGTGCCGGGCAGGGCGCTCATGTTGACCCAAGCCGAGACGGTGTAGTCGTTCAGCGACAAATCAGCCGCATAGGTGACAACCACATCGTTGTTGCCCGTGAAGTTGATCGCCTGGCCGGCGCTGGCAGAGCGCCCTGGCACATAGCTGGAGCCCACACCTTCGACCGTGCCGTTGTGCCCGTTTCCGGTCGCGTCGGCCGCACTTCCGTCGAACCGGTAACAGGCGACAGCCCCCGGAGGCGCGGCGTTCAGATTGGCCAGTTGTAGGGCACCCTCCGCGACCGTGACGCTGGAGAGCCCGGACTGCGCGCCGCGCACCGTCAGCGTCCCGTTGCCGGTCTTGCGCGCATTGCCGATTAATGAGGCCGTGATGCTTGCGTTGGTGCCGGAGACGTTCAGCGACGCTGCAGCCAGCCCGCCGTTGGCGATCGTGCCGCCGCCGAGCGTGACCGCCCCGTTGGTGACCGTGAAGCCGCCGAGATCGTAGGTGCCGCCCGCCACAACCACCGAGGCGTTGGCCGGCAGAGCGCCCGTCTGGCCGAGGCGCAGCGTTCCGTTGCTGATGGTGGTGGTGCCGGCATAGGTGTTCGTGCCGGAGAGCTTCAGCGTTCCCGCGCCCAGTTTCGTTAGCCCGCCGCCCGTGTTGGCCGCGAGGGTGGCGGCGCCCAACGAGCGGTTGGCCTTGCCTCCGCCGACCAGCGTGACGTTCGGCGCACTGGTGTAGCCGAAGCCGGGGCTGGTCATCACAACACCCGTCACGTTGCTGCTCGCCCGGTCGAACAGGGCCACTGCCGTCGCGCCCGTGCCGCCTCCGCCGCTGATCTGAACGTAGGGCGCGCCGAGATAACCCGGGAGCGTGCTGAAGGACACGCCAGTTACGCCGTTGCCCGCAGGCGCCAGGAGGTTCTGGGCGACCGTGACGAAGAAGCCGTTGTCGTCGAGCACCGCGCCGCCGCCGTAGACATAAGCGCCGCCGCTTCCTTTCAGAGCCAGAAGGTCGGCCGAGTTTTGACGGGCCTGTAGCGTGCCGCCGTTGAAGTTCACGTAGCTTTGCGCGGCGGCCTGCGCCTGATTGATGCCGTTCACCTGGAGCACCCCCGCCTTGAGGTTCAGGATACCAACGACGTTGCTGGCATTCATGTATCCAAAGATGACCGTGCTCACCGTACCCGTGCCGCCCGCCATCGTCCACTCGCCGCGGCACGCCCCCGCGTCGCTCCCGTAATTCGCATTCATGGCGGGACGGCTGAGGGTGCCGCCCGTCACGTACAGGACACCCGTACCGCCGCTGCTGCGCGGGATGAAGAAGTGGGAGCCGGCCTGCGTGCTGTTGCCGCTCTGGTAGTACACGCCCACGCCCGAGTAGCCGATCGAGAGATTCTGGGCGGCGTTGGACTGGACTCCGCCGCTGAGCGCGTAGAACCCGTACGAACCCAGATTCCGCGCGATCATCAGGTCTTCGATTAACGCGTTGATCGTCTGCACGCTGCTTCCGCCCGTCTGGTAGACGGCACCCACTCCCGAGTTCCCCACCGTCAGCGAGGGCGTCTGGAAGGCGGCTGAATCGGCGATCGCAAGCGTGCCCGTGCTGCCGCTTGCGTTGCCGAGAAACAGGGAGTAGGTGCCGCCCACAACCGGCGTCTTCACGTAGCGGCTCGAGCCTTGAAGCACGAGCGCTCCGGAATCGCCCGCAACATTGCCCACCGCATCATTCAGGGCGTTGTTGGAGACCGTTCCCGAGGACCACGTCAGCGTGCCCTGCCTCACGGTCAGCCCGGCGGTCGCCGCCGCGGGGGAGAGCGTCAGCGTGCTAGTGCCGAATTTCACGAGCCCCAGCGTTGCCCCATTGGCCAGCGTGACCGCGCAGGTGCGGTCGCCGGCCGACGTGTCGAACGCGAGGTTCGCGCCGCTCAGGAAGCTGTTAACGCCCAGCATCGCCGCGATGCTGCCGTCCGTCACCCCGTTGCCGACCTGCAGCGCGGCACCGGAGGCGACGCTGAACCGGCCGGCCGTATCTGAACCCGGCAGCGAAACGATGTTCGTAATGGCAAGCGTGCCCGCACTGACGAGGGTGTTCCCGCTGTAGATGTTCGTACCGGCCAGCGTCAGCATGCCCGTGCCGCTTTTGGTCAGCGCGCCGGTTCCCGCCAGATTGGCGTAGGCCGTGCCGCCGGAGAAGGCGTAAGAGGTGCCGATCAGCGTGCCGTTGGAGATCGCGCCGGAACTCATCGTGA